>CAMZLK010000164.1 GCA_947311475.1 uncultured Desulfocapsa sp. | reverse complement strand
ACTCTTCATCTTCTTCGTTACTGCAAATTTATAATCTTTTCAACGTACCTTAGTACGCCGAAAAGATTATAAATTTCCGTGCCTCGAATATGAAGGTTTTTCCAAGTCCATCCTGTTTTTGACCTTTTTACGAGGTCATCATTTATAATTAATATTGAAATTCAAAATAGAATATACGTTTTATGAAAAAGCAAGATGATGAAAAAACTCTGGCCAAGAGCTATGAGTTTGACAATGTAGAAGAAAAATGGCTGGAACGCTGGAACGTTGAAGGCTCTTTTAATGCAAAGATGGAAGCGGGTAAACCTTCCTTTTCCGTGGTTATTCCGCCTCCCAATGTTACAGGTGTTCTTCACGTTGGTCATGCCTTAAATAATACCATGCAGGACGTACTGGTTCGTTACCATCGTATGTGTGGCGACAATACTCTTTGGGTGCCGGGAACAGATCATGCAGGTATTGCCACCCAGAATGTTGTTGAACGCCAGCTTGCCGCTGAAGGAAAAGGACGGCATGATCTTGGCCGTGAGGCTTTTATTGAAAAGGTCTGGGAATGGCGTAAAGAAAAAGGCGGAACCATCATTAACCAGCTTAAGCGCATGGGGGCATCATGTGACTGGGAACGGGAACGCTTTACCATGGATGAGGGTCTGTCTACTTCAGTGCGTGAGGCTTTTGTAAAGCTTTACCGTGACGGTCTGATTTATAAAGGTGACTACATTGTAAACTGGTGCCCACGTTGTCATACGGCTCTGGCTGATGATGAGGTGGAACATGAGGATAAAAAGGGAAAACTGTATCATATAAGGTATCCTTTTGCCGATGGGTCAGGTGATGTTGTGGTGGCTACCACCCGGCCCGAAACCATGCTTGGCGATACAGGTGTTGCGGTTCATCCTGATGATGAACGTTATTCACATCTTGCTGATGTGGGAATAAAACTGCCCCTTACTGATCGTGCAATCCCTGTTGTTTTTGATCATCATGTTCAAAAGGATTTTGGAACCGGCGCCTTAAAAGTCACTCCGGCCCATGATCGTGATGATTATGAAATTGGCCTTCGTCATTCCCTGCCTATTATGAAGGTTATGGATGATCATGGTGTGATGAATGAAAATGCTGGAAGCTATCAGGGGCTTGATCGCTTTGAGTGCCGGAAAAAAATTGTAGAAGATCTGGAATCACAAGGATTCCTGGTAGAAATTGAAGACTACGACCATGCTGTAGGGCAGTGTTATCGGTGTGCCACGGTTGTGGAACCAACCACATCTCTGCAATGGTTTGTTTCGGTGAGACCTCTTGCAGATAAAGCCGTCGCTGCCGTTAAAGAAGGACGGATCACCATCTACCCGAAAACCTGGTACAACACCTATTACTCATGGATGGATAATATCCGTGACTGGTGTATTTCCCGGCAGATCTGGTGGGGACATCGGATTCCTGCCTGGACCTGCAAAGCTTGTGGTGAATTGATGGTGGAATCCACTGATCCGACGAAATGTTGCAAGTGTGAATCCACTGATATTGAGCAGGAGACAGATGTGCTCGACACCTGGTTTTCTTCAGCTCTCTGGCCTTTTTCCACCATGGGATGGCCCGAAAACACAAAAGAACTGCAAACTTTTTATCCGACTTCAGTACTTATTACCTCTTTTGACATTCTCTTTTTCTGGGTGGCCAGAATGATGATGTTTGGTCTTCATTTTATGGAAGATGAAGTGCCGTTTAAAGATGTTTATCTTCATGCTCTGGTGCGTGATAAACATGGCAAGAAGATGTCTAAATCCACAGGTAATGTTATTGATCCGCTCGTTATCATGGAACAGTACGGAACCGATGCCATGCGTTTTACGCTCACCGCCTTTGCCGCTCAGGGGCGTGAAATAAAGCTTGATGAAGAGCGAATAGAAGGGTATCGGTTTTTTATCAACAAGCTCTGGAATGCCGCGCGTTTTGCCCTGATGCATGTCGGGGAATGTGACGCTTCAATCACTGATGTTGTCCAAAATCCCAAAGAATTACCCCTTATTCATCAATGGGTTTTGAGTAGAACGGCAAAGACCATTGAAGATGTACGCCGCGCACTTGATGAATATCGTTTTAATGATGCCGCTTCTGTTATTTATCAATTTGCGTGGCATGAGTTCTGTGACTGGTATCTGGAATGGATCAAGGCCGATCTGTTCAGTAAAGATGAAATCCTGCGTGATCAGGCACGGGGGACGCTGCTTTATGTACTTGAAACCATTCTTAAACTCATTCATCCCATTACTCCTTTTGTTACTGAAGAGATATGGAGCGTACTCCCCGGCGACCGTTCGTTACTTGTGACCAGCGCATATCCGCTGGTTCAGGATTGGCAGGATGATACCATTGAGAGCCAGGTGGAACTGCTCATGGGAGTGATCACCGGTATTCGTAATATCAGGTCTGAAGCTGACGTGCATCCTTCTGCAAAAATTGATGCCTTTGTGCTCTGCGCAAACCCTGAAAAAACGGAATTGATAGAGGCTTTTTCCTCTGCAATATCGTCAATGACACGTCTTGACTCCCTCACTATTGCTGCAGAGGGGGAAAAACCAAATGATGCCGGTACGTATATATATCAGGATATCGAAATGTATGTGCCTCTCAAGGGATTGGTTGATGTTGAAAAAGAGCGGGAAAAACTTGGGCGTGAACGCAATAAGATAGAAAAATCTCTTAAACAGATTAATGGAAAGCTGGGGAATAAAAAATTCCTGGCCAATGCTCCCGCTGCAATCGTTGAGAAAGAAAAGGGAAAACAGGCCGAACTTGAAGCAAAGCTTGAAAAAGTTGCAGATGCAGAAAAGAGGCTCGCAGAAATTGGATAGAGCAACTCTCCATACGTTACTCCGCTCTTTTCTTCATGAAGATATCGGAAGCGGTGATCTGAGCAGTGAACCTCTGTTTGACAGTGGGGAAGAGGGCCGTGCGCATTTGGTGGCCAGGGAGCCTTTTGTGGTTGCGGGGGTTGTGGATGTGGCTGCACAAGTCTTTTTCCTGCAAAACCCTGATATCCGATGCAGGGGCGCAATTGTCGATGGCAGAACTGTTGCAGAAGGTGATAGTCTGCTCACTGTGGCCGGCCCTGTGGTTGACTTGCTGAAAGCTGAACGAGTGGCTTTAAATCTCCTGCAACGTCTTTCAGGTATTGCCAGCCTCACAGCAAAATTTGTTGAAAAAACTAAAGACTTTTCCGTTCGTATCACAGACACACGGAAAACAACTCCTGGCTTGCGAATGCTTGAAAAATACGCAGTACGGGCAGGAGGTGGCTATAATCATCGCTTTAATCTCAGTGATGGAGTGCTTATCAAAGACAATCATATCGCCGCTTGTGGATCTATCACAAAGGCGGTTGAAATTTTACGAGATAAAGTGCCACATACCATAAAAATTGAAGTGGAGACGGATACTGTAGAGCAGGTTCGTGAATGTCTGGCTTGTAATGTGGATATTATCATGCTCGACAACATGGGGCTTGAAATCATGGAGCAGGCCGTCACTATGATTGATGGACAGGCATTGGTTGAGGCCTCGGGCGGTGTGAATCTTGCCACTGTGGCAGGAATAGCTGCAACAGGTGTGGATATTATTTCAATAGGTGCCTTGACCCACTCTGCCCCATCTTGTGATATCGGGATGGATTGGGATATTATTTAGGTACCATTTCTGAAATCAGCAACAGTCCCGTATAAAAGAATATTTCTTGATTCTTTATCAGAATATGTGCAATAATGTTTAGTGTTGAGCTTTGCTTGTCTCCAGACGAGAGACTTGATCATTTAAACCAGCTAAGGTGTTAAAATATGCGTTGCCCAAAATGTGGTTATATCTCATTTGATCATATGGATAGTTGTCTGAAATGTAAAAAAGATATTTCAGAGAGTGTGGCGGTGGCAGGAACCACCTATCATGCAGTAACACCATCGTTTCTTCGTGTACCGAGTAAAGATGCTGTGGAACCGGATGTGGATCCTGTTGAAGAAGAGGATGTTTCTTTTGAGGACGGAGATGTTTTTGATGAAGAAGATTATGACTTTTCCGATCCTGAACTGGAGATTCTGGTTGATGAGGATGATGCTCCTGATGACGCTGAGCAAGTATTCTCATTAGATGCATCTGATAGCGATGATTTTCTCCTCGAAGATGACAGTGACGAAAGTGATGAAGATGGCAGCTTCCAATTCGAATTGGAAGGCGATGAAGAAGATGATGATGAAGATATTGGTTTTGAATTTGAACTGGAAGAAGATGAGATAGATTCTCCTCCGGTACAATCAACCGAATCCCCATCTCTAAAGGTTCCTGAAGAGTTGGCTGATATTTCTGATCTTGCTCCACCTCCGGAAGAGAGCCCTGCTGCACTAAGTACCTCAGCCCTGAATCTCTCACTCGATGATGAAATGAGTCTGGATGACGATCTTGACCTTGACGGACTTGATCTCGGCCTGACTAGTACAAAAGATATTCTTGATGAAGATATATCATTGTCGCTTGATGATATTGATTTGTCCGCAGGAGATATCCTGGAAGGGGAGGATGATTTGGATGATTTAAATCTGGATCTGGACTTAGGTGCGCTGGATGGAGATCCGGACCCTGCGCCTGCACCTGCAACAAAAGAAAAATCATCAGGGGGACTTGATGGTATCTCATTGTCACTTGATTAAAGGAACAGTAAAAAAACATTTTATTCTGACATATTACCTTTTCCTTTGAGGCGGTGTCAGTGGAATTCCACAGTATGACTTTATTTATCTTGGTAGTGGAAGAGAATATCTGTTGACACATACAAGAATGTTCAGTAAATAGCACTGCACACAAGGTGCCGGGATAGCTCAGTCGGTAGAGCAACGGACTGAAAATCCGTGTGTCCCTGGTTCGATTCCTGGTCCCGGCACCAACAATTTAAGGCATTTAGCTCATTTATGAGTTGAATGCCTTTTTTTTGTTGTGTGTGGATTTGTGTGAGACTTTTGTCTTGCAGCTTCATAATCACGGATTGCCTGTTTCTCAGTTTCATTAAAACTATGTGAATATATCTCCGTTGTTTTGCGGTTTTCAGCAGAGATGATTGATTTCACTCACACGACCCATGGTTTCCCGTATTGTCCATAAATAATCTTGAACGTCTTTTGACGCCATTGAAATAACTTTGTCGATGTCCTCTGTCGGTGGAATATATTTGATTTTTTTCTCCACCGGAAGAAAGGCAATACCGTCAACAGGATTGTAAGCCATAAACCCCTTTTTAATGGCAAAGTTAAAAGTCGATCGAGGTAACGGATCTCTTTATAGCTCGTTAACCATAGCCGTCTCCTTCGGGGGACGGCTTTTTTTATGCATTTCACTTGACGCACGACACTAAAGCGTGACATGATAGTGTCGCTCCTATGCGTCACATACCGTATTGTTTACTATCGGAGAAATTTCCAATGTCTCGTATTGTATCGTCTAAAGAATTAAAGCTGATTGAACAGGCTATTGCAGAACGCCCGGAAGGAATTGGAATTTCGGCGCTTGAAAAGTCTTTGGTTCACTCACTGCCCCATATCAACCGCCGAACCTTACAACGTCGTTTGCAAAAACTCCAGAATGATAAGCGGATCATCCCTGAGGGTGAAAGCATAGCACGCATCTACAAAATTGCACCCAATGTAACAGGAAATAAGGTAAGCCTCTTCCAAGAAAGCAACAATTTTGAAACAGTTGGTTACATACCTGTTTCAAAGGAAGGAAAATTAATCCGTGATCTTGTTTGTCAACCACTGACAAAACGAAAACCGGTTGGATATCATCGGTCGTTTTTGGACGAATACCAGCCTGAAGTGACTTTTTATCTCTCAAAATCTTTGCGCAGTCAACTTCATGAGATAGGTGTGTGCAAACCAGGAATCGTCCAGCCGGCAGCTATGCACGAGAAATCCTCAATCGTTTGTTGATAGATTTGTCCTGGTCTTCTTCCCGCCTTGAGGGGAACACCTATAGCCGACTTGATACTGAAAAACTGATAGCGTTGGGCCAGGCCGCAGAAGGAAAGGATTTACAGGAAACGCAGATGATCCTGAATCATAAGGCTGCAATTGAGATGCTCGTGGAAGAAGCTGATCAGGTAGGATTTAATATGTTTACCTTCCTCAACCTGCACGCCATCTTGTCGGAAAACCTGTTACTGGACGAAGATGCTTCAGGCAGGCTCCGTCGCAGGCCTGTAGATGTTTTCGGTTCAAGTTTTCATCCACTGGTAATGCCTCAAACGCTGGAGGAGTGTTTTCGCTTGCTGCTTAAGAAAGCTACGGCAATTCAAGATCCTTTTGAACACTCATTTTTTCTGATGGTACAGTTGCCCTATCTCCAACCTTTTGAGGATGTGAATAAGCGTGTTTCCCGGTTGGGCGCAAACATTCCACTGATCAGCAATAATCTGTGTCCGCTTTCTTTTATTGATGTGCCTGAGCAGGCCTATATAGATGGTACCCTTGGCGTATATGAATGTAATATAAAATACCTAAAAATGAAAAAAGACATATGGCATAGTGCTTGATTTGGGAACTTATGAAAAGAAATGTAAGCGATTACCTTATCCGATGGAAAAATTCCAAGAGACGCAAGCCCTTGATTCTTCGAGGGGCAAGGCAGGTTGGTAAGACGTATTCGCTGGAAGAATTTGGCAGGAAAAATTTTAATGTTTGTCATTATCTCAATTTTGAGGAAGACGGGCAGCTGGAAAAAATATTCAGACAGGATCTCAATCCAGTCCGTATTTTAAAGGAGTTGGAATTCTATCTCGATAGACTCATTACAGTGAATGAGGATGTTTTGATTTTTGATGAAGTGCAGGCATGTCCTCGAGCTTTGAACTCCTTGAAATATTTTCAGGAAAAAATGACAAGCTTGCCTGTCGTTGCGGCGGGATCCCTTTTGGGTGTGGAATTGAGTGGAATTTCTTTCCCTGTGGGGAAGGTCGAATTCCTTGATATGCATCCTCTGTCTTTTGGTGAATTTTTAGCAGCGGTGGGAGACCAGTTATCCGGTGATTTTGTAAGAGATTTTAAAGGAAATCAGGAGATCCCGGAAATTATTCATAGCCGACTTTGGCAGCAGATGAAGAATTATATGATTGTCGGTGGTCTGCCTGAGGTGGTGACGGTTTGGAAAGAAAATATGGATACACCGCTTGTCGCATTCAAGGCAGTACGTAAAGCACAAAAAAATCTTCTCATTTCTTATCTTGCCGATATGGCCAAGCATTCCGGTAAGCAAAACTCTATGCATCTGGAACGTTTGTGGGCAAATATCCCAGGTCAGCTAGCCCGGGAGCAGAACGGTTCGGCACCAAAATTCAAATTTAAAAATGTTCTTCCCGGTGTTCGTGGTTACGAACGACTGGCAGGCCCAATCGACTGGCTTACAAAAGCAGGGCTGGTCAAAAAGGTTACTATGGTTAATAGTGGTAATCTGCCATTGTCGGCATTTGCAAAAGATAATACATTTAAATTGTACTGTTTTGATACAGGGTTGTTGGGGGCTCTGGGCAATCTGCCGCCTAAAACTATTCTTGATTACGACCATGGGTCTTACAAAGGTTATTTCGCTGAGAATTTTGCTGCTCAGGAATTTCAGGGTGCAGAAGAACAAGCCCTGTATTATTGGTGGGAACGGACTGCAGAGGTCGAATTTGTGCGTGAATTCGATGGGAATGTTATTCCCATTGAAATCAAATCGGGGTGGGTAACCCAGGCGAAAAGTCTTAAAGTGTTTGCTGAAAAATACAAACCACCTTACCGGATTATTTTGAGTGGGAAACCATTTCAGATAGATTATGAACACAAAATACAGTTTCTTCCACTGTACCTTGCCGGGAAAATTCCTTTTGAGCAGGTCGGATTCGTGGAGTACACAGACTCGCTGGCCCCACATCAATAGTTGAGAAATTACCTGTCAAAATGAATACGCAGTGTTTTGACTTTGGTGCAGGGAGCAAGGAATCCCTGCATACTCGGAACCGTGCAGGGATTCTTCTACTTTCTTTACTGTAGGCGAAGAACAATGTATCGGCTGTATTGCCCGTTTCGAACCCGCAAAAGAATCTGATTTGTACTCTTTGAGTTCTGTAGTGCCTTTTGCAGTTCTCCCATATTATGAATGCGCTGTCGGTTGATTTCTTCCATAAGGTGGCCTGGTTGAATGCCTGCCTTTGCGGCCACACTTCCTGGGCGAACATCTGCGATCAGAACTCCCTGATTGATTTTGTAATCAAATCGTTCTGCCAGTTCCGGGGAAAGATCCTGAAGCGACAGGCCCATCTGCTTCAATGGGGAACCATCAGTCATGCCCAGGTGTGCTTGTCCACGCCCAAAATCAGCGGGTTGCTCTCCAATGGTCACTGTTATTTTGTCTTTTTTTCCATCACGGCTGAGACTGAATTCCACTTTGGAGCCTGGCGCTGTCATTGCTACCCGATTGCGTAAATCCGTAACTCCGGTCAGTTCAATGCCATCCATGGCTAACAGGACATCACCTTGCTGAAGCCCTGCTCTGTCGGCAGGAGAATTCTGTGACACCTCAGTAAGAAGTATACCAGTCGCACTTTCCAACTGAAAAGAATTGGCCAGATCACTGTCCACATCCTGAATACCCACGCCAAGCCAGCCGCGTGTAACCTTACCGTTACTCATCAGCTGTTGCTGGATGTTTTTGGCCATATTAACGGGAATGGCAAAACCGATTCCCATGTATCCACCCGATCTTGAAAAAATGGCGGTATTGATCCCGATGACCCTGCCATGAATGTTCAGCAACGGGCCGCCGGAATTGCCGGGATTAATTGCAGCGTCGGTCTGGATGAAGTTTTCATAGTCATTAATACCGATCTGGTTGCGTCCCTTGGCGCTGACAACACCCACTGTGACACTTCGGTTCAATTCAAAGGGACTGCCTATGGCAATAACCCATTCACCCACATCTATTTTGTCTGAATCACCCAATGGCACTGTTGGAAGATTTTCGGCATCAATCCTGATAAGTGCCACATCGGATTTTGCATCACTTCCAATAACCTCTGCTGCAAACTCCCTCTTGTCATCAAGTCGGACGGTTATGGTATCCGCATCACGAATCACATGGTGGTTTGTGAGAATATAGCCGTCGTCGGAAATGATAAATCCGGATCCGGTACCACTTTGTCTGTATTGGGGGCTGTTCCTTCCATTGGGCCCTGGATAGCGAAATCCCGGGCCCAGAAAATGATCCAGAAAGGGATTATTAAAAAAGTTTTCGGGATTTTGGCCATGAAACTGAAGCCTGTTCGGGCTTTGAATTCCCTTTTCCACGCGGATATGAACCACAGCTGGAGCAACTTTTCGCGCCACAGAAGCGAATGCTTTGCCGGTACGATCGAGTAGAGCGACGGCATCACCCTCATCAGCCTGTGCCATTCCGGCACAAAACAGAGCGGCAACAACCAGACATATCACAGCATATTTCCTGTGGAAGGAGTTAAAAATCGGTTTTTGCATATTGTACACCTCGCTATTGATTTATTTTTGTGATTTTGTGGAATCACTGTTATCCGGATCATCCCTGTTGGTGATCAGATGTTCCCGGTTGAACTGTTTTAGAATCGGCTCTGCTGAAGAGGAGGCAATTTGAAAAAATTCATCCCGATCCGATATCTTCAGCACAAAATCTTCAGATTCATGTAATTTCCCAAAGATATAGCTTCTCTTGCTCTCCTGGTATTTCAGGTTGACACTGAGTGCAGGCTCAGAAAGGCCATATTTCGGCATTTCTGTCGTGCCAAGCACTTTTGCAAAGCGGAGCACTGCCAGTTTTTTCAGCGTGTCATTCAATGCCTGTTGATTAATACGTTCCCCATCGGCAAGGGAGTCTTCCTGCCAGGCTGGAAGCTTTTTGTTGTCATTCCCTGAAAATGTACGATACAGTTTCAATCCTTTGGTTTCCACGGCAGTTATGCTTGTCCTATCAAGCTGCAGAATTTCTCCGTCCTGCCAGTTATCTTCACTGACAGGAAGATCATAACTGCCTATGGCCGCAGTAAAGACAGCTTCCTGTTTTCCATTACGAACATGGGACTGCCTGGCACCAGCCCCTGTGCCCAGATATAGTTCTGCCAGAGCCTTGTCTTTTTCCAGCAGTTGCAGGTATCTCTCAAAATTGTTTTCTTCAAGCTTGAAACGGCGCAATGCCGGAGCGCTGGTTGCCACCGGGAGACTGTACTGCAGCTCCGCAAGTTTACCTAACAGTGCATCGACTTTTTTCGGGTCTGCGGGGAAACTGTCCGGCAGAAGCCACTTGCCGTCTTTTTTTGTGAGTTGAATCTCCTGTTCGCTGTCCTTGATCAGGATAGTGTCAACTACTGCTGTTTCAAAGTTTAACAACCGACTGCCTGGGATATGGCCCTTCAGCTCGATGTTACCCTTCCAGGTAGTTACGATCAGGGCAAGCTGGATAAGGACAAGCCCGGTAAGGATGTAAATATTTTTTTTCATAGTTTATACCTCCGCCAGAATACGATTGTAGCGAGACTGTTTCCGTTTCTGCAATACCCTGCGCCACAGCCATACGAGTACCAGGCCCAGCAGAGCCAGTCCGTAGTTCAGGTATTCCCAGAAGAGTCGTGTACTCTGTTCCATGGGGAGCAGCATTCTGGCAAATTGTGCACGGCTGCGGATGGACATCAGTCCTGCATCGTCCAGGGACCAGTCTATTCCGTTCTGGATAAATTCCAGAGCTTTGGTATATCTGCTTCCCTGGCCCTGGGAGGCGAGGTTTATTACACTGTCACATCCAAAGGTGTTACTCCCGATGAGGATAATACGGGCCGAGTCGGAGGAGTGCTCTATAATGGAACTGACCACTGTCTCATCTTTATGTTGTGCCTCGGCCGTGGGGGAAGGTTTGTCACTCTCCTTTGCCTTTTCCTTTGAGAGAAGAGGTGTCTCCTTTCCTGCAAACCAGGAAGTGAAGTTTCCTTTTACGGCAACAGCCAGCAGCTGCGAACCGCGCTCACCTTCTGCCTTGAATCCGGAATTCGGATAGCGTCTGTAATCAGGCAATATATTCAATGTGTCGGATCTCCAGCTCTCAGGAGAGGAATGGAGTAACTCAATAACCTCCCGGTCACTGTTTTTTGTCCTATCGACGGTCACCGGAGAGGCCCAGTTCAGTGTCAACTGGCCAAGACCCGCGGTCATGGGATTGTTTTTCTGGAGGCCGTTTGTGCGAATGTCAGGAAAATGCGGGTAGGGCATCATCTGAATTTCGTTTACGGAAATCGGCCCGAGGTTACGTCGTACCGGAACCGGCAGGGATGCGTTCTGGGGATCCAGTACCATGGCTTCAGCCATGCTCAGGCCATGGTGTTCCAGCCACTCTTCCATCCCTGATTTGTGCCTGGATGCCACAAGGCTGTTGGTTATCGCTACATCAAAGGGAGATGTGGCCACTATTACGGAACCACCCTGCATGAGAAACTGATCCACTGCAAAAAGCTGTTTTGTATTCAGATTGTCAGGGCCCAGCAACAGCAGTAAATCCGCATCAGCTGGAACCTGTCCATTCTGCAGATCAGTGTCCATGATGCGCACATTTTCAGCCAGCGTCTGTCTCAGTTCCGCATATTGTTTTCCTCCCGGAGGCATCATTCCCATTTGTGCCATATAGGGGTTCATTTGAGGGGCGGGTGGGGTGACAAGAGCCACAGTTTTCAAATAGCCGGGAGCCATGCGCTGCACTGCGGACTCAATGGATTTTTTCAGTGCTGATGCGTTTAATTCGGCAGGAAGTGGAACCTGAACTGCCTCTCCGTTTCCCTTGAGAACCATATAAAACCAGAAAGGTTTTGGATCAAAAAGGCTGGCGATCTGAGGGCCAAAGCCATATTCGCGTTTCAGCTGCTCACCAAGTGCACCGTCGTCAGCATCCGGATCTGAAAACTCAACCTTGAGTTTGTCTCCTGCCGATTTCTGCAACTTACTCATTATCTCCTTCAGTTGCCGGTTCAGCTCTACCAGTGCTTCGGGGAGTTTTGCATCTTCTGAAATAAAGCCTGTAAAAGTGAGTGGTTGCCGAAGAGAAGCAAAGGCGTTGCCGCCAACCTGGTAGGCGTTGGTCACTTTACGCAGGGCTCTGGTGATGGCATATTCAGGATTTTTCAGCAGTACTTCCGGTTCTCCACCGCCCTGTGCTTTTATCTCAATCAGATCCTGGAAAGAGAGGTTTTCGTACTGATCACCATATGCCACAATAATGTTAAAATAGGAGTTTACCACTCCGGCCTGGTATCGGCTTGCCATGCGGAAGGGAACAGGGCGAACACCATATTTCTCTGCTGCCTCCTCTTCAAGTGTCTGATCCGTATGGGGATCAAGGAATTCCACTCGAACTTTTTCACCCCCGGCCACCTGGTACTCTTTTAAAAGATCCTTGATCTGAGGAATCAGTGGTTCCAGGAGTGGATGGCTTTTGGCCGAAAAATAGCCGCGGATAAGCAGTGGTTCCCGGAGTTGTTGCATATACTGTTTTGTGACCGGCGACAGGGAGTAGATACTTCCCTGGGTGAGATCCATACGGGCCCAGCCCACTGGGTTGAGCCAGATATTCGTCAGCACAAAGTTTAGAATGGCAAGAGTTGTCAGCCATCCCCATTGTTTATGTCTGGGTCTGGAAACGTTTCCCGCCCAGCGGATTCGCTCTAGTGAATAAAGGTTCAGGCTAAGAAAAATCCCCACAATGGAGATATAATAATATATATCCCGTACATCAAATACACCGCGGGTGATGGAATCAAAACGCGATCCGGTTCCCAGCAACTCAAGGATTCCTCCGATTTGGTGACCAAAAAGAGTGGTCAGACTGGGGGAGCCAAGAAGATAGAAAAAACCCGCCACAGCCACGGTGAGGATAAGGGCCACAATGGGATTGTCACTGCGGCCGCTCATATAAAGACCGATGGCAATATAGGCTGCTGCCAGAAAAAGACTGGCAAGGTAGCCGCCAAGAACCGGGCCCCAGTCCAGGGGGCCGATAAGGGAAACTGTGACCGGTAGCGGCAGAGTAAGCAACAGGGCCAGTGCAACCAGGGCCAGACTGGCCAGAAATTTTCCGGCAATCAGGTTCAGGGGGTTAACAGGGCAGGTGAGCAGACTCTCCAGGGTGCCGCTGCGGCGTTCTTCTGCCCAGCTGCGCATGGTCAGAGCTGCCACGAGAAAAATGAGGAGTATGGGCATCCATGTGAACAGTGGCTTCAGATCGGCAATATTACGCGCAAAAAAAGCCTCTCCCCAGAAGAAAACAAAAAGATTCACAATCAAAAACATACCCAGAAACAACCATGCCGCAGGAGAGGCAAAGAAGCTGTTAAACTCTTTTCGGAAAACAGTTATAATACTACGCATGGGCTCCCTCCCCGCCGGTTGTGGCAGCCGCATTTACTTCGGCAAAAAGTGTTTCAAGGTTTTTGAATTCCGGTTGCAAACCGTAGAGTTTATCTCCGGCTGTATGAACTGCCGTGGCAACCTCAGGAGCCAGTTCGAAGGGAGCATCCAGGATGAAGTTGTATATGTGGCTGTTTTCAGATGACTGCTGTACTTCGTTTACCCCGGCCAGCTTATTCAGGTAGGTTCCTGCTTCCTTATTGTCAACGGCGAGCAGCAGTCGTTGTCTCGACTGTAAATCCGTCAGCCTTGAGTCTATAAGCATTTGTCCGTTGCGCATGATCAGTACCCGGTCACAAACGGCCTGCACTTCCTGGAGAATATGGGTTGATAGAATAACCGTGGCATTTTGGGCAAGTTTCCGAATCAAATCCCGCATCTGGAGAATCTGGGTGGGATCAAGGCCGTTGGTGGGTTCATCAAGAATTATGATATCGGGATCATGGAGAATGGCCTGTGCCACTCCCACACGCTGCCGATATCCCCGTGAAAGGGTGTGAATGGTGGGCATTGCCTTTTCCTGTAAAGCTGTGCGGCGAATGGCCCGGGTCACGGCTTCCCGCTGGTGCTCTTTGGGGATGTCGTGGAGCTTGGCCTGATATTCCAGATACTCTATCACCGTCATTTCAGGCCATGCTGGGCAGTTTTCCGGCAGATAACCGATTCGTTTCTGGATTTTCCGGGTGTCGGGGCCGATAAATAAGCCGTCAACTTCAATGCTGCCGGCAGTGGCTTCCAGAAAACCGGTAATCATTTTCATAATGGTGGTTTTGCCGGCACCATTATGTCCCAGTAAGCCCACAATTTCTCCTTGACCAATCTCAAATGAGACATCATCCACGGCTTTGAAATTACCATAATGACGGCTCAGTCTACTAACCTGGATCACGTGAATTCCTCCTCTAAAACGCAGTTGACAGTGGTTTTTTTTACATGGAACACCCGGCTACTGTCAGAAGCAGGGCACTCCTTCAAAATGTGTTATTATACTTTGCTTAAAATAACAGAGAATGATTACAGAAACCTTTCAGCACCATTACAATTGTGTAATGGTGCTGAATCTCTCGGAATGGATGGGGCGGGGATGTTTTATTACTCGGTTGTAAGGAACGGGGAAGTTATTTAGTCCCCGTTCCAAAGAGTTTTTTTGGTATTTTTACGGTGAGAACGCCATCTTTATATGTTGTTTCCATTCCCTCGTTTTCCACAGGGCCGGGGAGCGTCATAATTCTTTGCATGGTTCCCGTACTTCTTTCCATTCGTATATAATTACTGTTTTGGGTCTCGTAGTCCCGTTCGGTGGTGGCGCTCACGCTGAGTATATTCTCTTCCAGTTTTACGTTTATTTTACCATCTTCTGCACCAGGGATATCTATGGTCACAATGTACTGTTTTTCGTTCTCCAGGATATCTGTCTGTGGCTCAATCATAAAGGGTTTACGGTCTTTGCGGAAAAACGGGCTCATCTGCAGCCTGTTATCAAAATTATTGAATATTTGATCCATCTGTTCCCGCATGGATTGAATTTCCTCGTAAGGATCCCAGTTATGAAACCCAAAGGGGTAAAGGTGCTTATCAGGTTTTGTCTCTGCTTCAGGGACTGCTTTCTCCTGAATCTCTGGTTTCCTGTCACCATTTGTTGAAATGTTTGAGGATTGTCCAAAGGATTGTTGCGTGTGAGAGCAAAGCAACAGGAAAATCAGGAAGAAAAAGATCTGTCTGCTTTTTTGTAAGGTTTTGATTGTTGTTAACATGTTGTTACCCTCGAATCTCGTGTTGCTTTGTGTGAAAAAACCTGTATCCAATCGGTAAAGCGACCGGTGCCATAATGCACTCAACGGAAGGAGGCTAAGGAGTCACTCCATGGAGAACGTTGAGTGAGAACATCAATGACACCGGCCAGGATCTTGTTATTTGATCTGAATCTGTTTGCTGTTCGTGGCCGGCAGAGCTGTTCGGGACATGGTTATATTCAAAATACCATTGTTAAAGCTGGCTTCCACCGTATCCTGCTCGACATCATCAGGCAGGGACAGAATTCTTTGAAAAGAACCGTACGAACGTTCCATCGTGTAATAGTTTTTCCCCTCTTATGGTCAGAATGTTATTGTTGATCTCAAGTTTGATATCCTCCTGCTTAATCCCTGGAACTTCCACACTGATGGTATATTCAGTGTCGTTGGCATTAATGTCCAGCATTGGTTTCAGCAATTCCTTACCGGGATATCCCTTAAAAAAACTTCCTGCCCCCTGGGAATGCCAGTCCGTAGCCGTGCAGATATCGGTTGAACAGGTCATTTATATCCCTGCGGAACGGATCCACAGGATCCAGGAATCCGGATGGCTTGTTGAACTCTCTGTTACGGGAAACTTCTACTTGAGAGGGAGTAGCATTCTCTTCATCTTTAAACCAGTTCCATGGTGCAAGTCTTTTTAATTCCATAACAACCTCCTTTACAAAATCGGCTCTTTGCGAAAGTGCGCTGCAGGCCTTGTGAGTAGTTACTTGATTTCAATAAGCCGTGGTTTCGCTGCTTCTGATTTTGGCAGATGCAGTTCAAGCACGCCATTTTTCAATTCCGCATCTATTTTTTCAATATCGATGGTCTGTGGAACTGAAAAAGTGCGACGATATTCGACGTCACCAAACTCCTCCCAGTCAGCGGCACCCGTCTGCTTTATCTGACGTATTTCTGAAATGTCCAGGGTGCCGTTATCTATATGAACTTTAAGGTCTTCTTTGGATACACCCGGCATGTCAGCACGGAGAAGAATCTCTTCGTCGTTTTCATAGATATCCACAATTAGGGCTATGGATGGGATATCATGTGTTTTTTCAGGAAAGGACTCTGTTCTGGCGACAATATTTGCTTTTTCACTCATAGCTATCCTCCTTGTTGACTTTTTTTGTGAAAACAATCTTCCAGTTAACGAATAACAATCTGTTTTGCCTTTGCTGCTGCTGCTTTGGGCAGTGTCAGAGTAAGGATTCCATCGGCCAGTTTAGCCTCTACCTTGTCAATGGCCACATCTGCAGCCAGTGTATAGCTGCGGGTAAAAGTGGAATTGTGCCGTTCAATGCGGTGAGCTTTGTAACCTTCAGGGATTTCAGTCATACGACTGCCACTGAGCTCAAGATAATTCCCCTGGATTTTGACCTGTAACTCCTCTCTTGTCATACCAGGTACTTCTGCCAAGAGGATAAACTGATCCCCATTGTCAAACATATTTGTATATGGGGGGGTGCCATGTTTTTCCCAAAACCCGCATAAGAATCGTCAAAATCACTGAACAACCTGTTCAACTGCGAACGAAATAGATCGATGCTTCCCGGTCCTCTGTTAATTACTCGTGTCCACATAATGCGCCTCCTTTTTGTTGCTTTGTTCTGTTTGCTCCCTTGGCAGCATATCATCCGTTGAACCATGGGAGCGAAAAAAACACCCTTAACCTGATGTAAATAAACTTTTTTTCAACTTGGGTGAAATAATAAACACAGCTTTATATGTGTCAATGGGAAAATACATTTTTTATGCATGGTGGATAATATTACTAAAAGCATTTTTGTTGACATGGTAATGTGATGGGAGTAGGGTGAATTTCGAAGGGCGATAAGTTCAACCTCTTCTGCTTCTGCCTCTGACTCCTAGCAACAATATGAGAGAAAAAATGATTACGCTGACAGTGGACGATTTAAAACAAAAGCAATCGGTTAGGGCAACATTCAAACTACCGCAACAGAGTATTAATTTGCTGCGTATGGCTGCCAGACAGTTGGGGGTGAAGCAGAAATCACTCTTTGATCAATTACTGGGCAATCCTGCAGCATTGACACAGCTTATACAGAATTCCCAAGAGTTTGCGGGGAGTACTAAGGATTGTAAACAAAAAACATTCGTTATCAGTCGCGACTCTTTGTCGTCACTTAATCAAACAGCTAAACTTGAAAAGATATCCAGAAACCTGCTTGTTGAAATCTCCATTAGTCGCCTGTTGCCTATCATCGCAGATGAACTTGAAAGGCATGAAAAGAGGAAAGGGATCCTCCTTGATATGAAAGCACATTTGCAGCAGGGAAAGGAGATTCTACGTGAGTCTGATAGGTTGTTGGGCAGTGAAGATCTGCTTTCTGGAATGTTGAAAAAACAGATGAAGAATGCTCAGGCAGATATTGCAGAAATCGATGCTCTTATGGAGCGGGGTGCTGCGATGGAAAAGTTGTAATTGAATAGTATGGCATCATCCGTTTGCAGGTGTTTTGTGATACCACTTTTACCGTAAAAACTTCAGAACCAAATGGCAATAAGTGCTGTTTTTACAGCCTCAAGCTGTATCGAATGCTCATCTTTTGCTCTATGGGCGAAGTAAAGCTCAATGGGAAAGCTCTCTCCAGGCCAGATAGCCACCTTTCCCTGTTTTTCAGCCCGAAAGGCCTCTTCTTCCACCATAAAATTAAGACCTGCACCTGATTCAATCATGCTGGTAATGGCCGACTGTCCATCTGCAACACCTTCAGTTTGCGGGTGATACCCAAAGGCATGAAAATGGCGTTCCATTATTTTGCTGTAGGGGCAGTCAGCCGGAAGTCCTATCCATGGCAGATTCGCCAACCCGGCTTTATCGCTTCCTTCAATCTTTTTACGTAATTCAACAGGACCAACCACTCTTAGTTTGAACGGTACAAGCTCCAATAAATGTATGTCTTCCCCGTCACAACGCCCCATAACAAAACCGCAATCAAGTTCATCGCTCCTGATTAATTTCAGGATAGTGCCCGAAATTGACTGGTGAAGAAGAATTTTAAGATCCGGATAATTGCTGTGCAGCATTTGATAAAGAGGACGGACTCGGAGAAATCCTGCATCCCGGTTAAGCCCGATGCGAACACTACCGGTGGGCAGGTTCACCAGGGTTTCACCCAGTTGTTTGAACTCGTCTGTCTGCTGCAAAATTTTTTTTGCCTTTTTGTACAGAGGAGTACCAGCCGCAGTCAGCTGCATACCCGTTGGTGTTCTATGAAAAAGGGAGAGCCCCAACTCTTCTTCCAGAGCTTTGATGTGTGCACTGGCAGCAGGTTGGCTGACATTGAGCTTTTCGGATGCCCGGGTAAGATGTTTCTCTCGGGCAACAGTAACAAATGATCGCAGCTGATAGATTTCCATAACATTTCCCTGATGGTTCATCAGAAAAGCTGATGAAGATGCTCTGATATTACTATGAGATTTACGGAAGGTAAATTGTTATTGCATATAGGCAAACAGATCCCACAAGGAGGGTATGATGAAAACAGCGCTTATCTTAATTGATTTCCAGATGGATTATTTTCCCGGCGGCAAAATGGAATTGTTCAACGCAGAGCAGGCAGTAAAAAATGGTAGTCTTTTACTGTCTCATTGTCGAGATAATGAACTGCCGGTTGTCTATCTGCAACATGTTTCGAACCGACCTGGTGCAACATTTATGCTACCAGATACCAACGGTATCGATATTCATAGAACACTGAAACCCCTGGCCTCAGAAACAGTAATCACAAAGCACTTTCCCAACAGCTTTCGGGAAACCGAGTTGGAAGATTTTTTAGTGGGGCAGAGAATCAGGCGTTTGATCTTCTGCGGTATGATGAGTCATATGTGTGTCGATGCAACGGTTAGAGCTGCCTTTGATCTGGGGTTTGAATGTGTGGTGGCCCATGATGCCTGCACAACGGGAAATCTGCAGTTTGGAGAACAGGTAATTGATGCTCCTCAAGTGCATGGGGCATTTATGGCAGCACTTGGCGCTGTATATGCACAATTAATGACAACAGAAGGGTGTGTACAATGAAACAGGAAAAACAATACTGTTGGGATGCGGAAGAATACGCAAAGCATTCTTCTGCTCAACAGATATGGGCAAGGGAACTTATCGCTAAACTCCAGTTGAGAGGAAATGAATCACTATTGGATATTGGCTGCGGAGACGGTAAAATCACAGCAGAAATAGCCGCACAATTACCTGAGGGTAACGTACTTGGTGTGGACAGTTCACCGGACATGATTGCCCTGGCCAGGAAACACTTTCCCAGGGACAGTTATCCAAATCTGTCCTTCGAATTAGCGGATGCCAGCCATTTGTGCTTTAAAAAACAATTCGATATTGTCTTCTCAAACGCCGCCCTGCATTGGATAAAAGATCACAAGCCCGTGCTGTCAGGTATTCAAAAAAGTTTAAAAGCCGAGGGAAGGATTTTCCTGCAAATGGGAGGAAAAGGAAATGCTGAAGCGATAACTTCCCTTGTGGATGGTATCATTGGCGAAAAAGAGTGGTGCGCCTTTTTTGCTGACTTTAGCTTTCCATACGGATTTTATACACCTGAAGAATATATACAGTGGTTGGAAGAGGCGGGCCTGCACCCAAAAAGAGTTGAACTCATCCCCAAGGATATGTCATATGAGAACAAAGATGGCTTGGCAGGCTGGCTGCGAACAACCTGGATACCCTATACGGATTGTGTTCCTGCTCACCTTAGGAAAAAATTCATCTCCCGGGTTGCAGATAAATACGTTGAAAAAAATTCACTGGATAATGAGGGGCGTGTTCACGTAGACATGGTTCGACTTGAGGTTGAAGCTAAGAGCGAGTGATAACTGTGTTGCTTAGGGACGGGGGAAGTTGTTGCGTTCACGTTCCTTATATGGAATCTCCAGAACCAACTTCCAGCATTGCTTTTTCTGCCTTGTATGTACAAGGTTTTGTCGGAGGCCCCTGTTTTTGAAGTTATGGTAAACCTCAAAATACCAGATTTGTCTTCGGTGTCCTATTCTCTTATTATATGGTGCACTTTGAAGTTGAATTCACCTTTCTCTATTGTTTCTTGTTTCTATTTTCCTGATTTATATGAAGGTTTTGAAAAAAATGTAAAATAATCCGACAGCTATTTGCCGGGTATTTTCTGTTTGCCCCTTATATTTCCTTGTTTTTCTGGGTTTGGATGGGGGAAATCGGAATTTAATAGGTAAATGAATTGTTATTACAGTTTGTTATGGTGATTGTTGTCGACTGTTGTGAATTTGTAAAGAAATCCGACACTGTGTTTTTCTGTTTGATTTTTTTGTTTGCTTGCTGCTGTTATGCTTTGGGATAGGTGAAATAATTATCGTGGGGAAGGGTTGGTTGAGGTTTGTGTGATTTTGTATTGTTGAGGGTGTTTTAATTGTGGACGGTCCTTAATGTTCACTTGGGATTTGATTCAGGGTTTCATTGTTTGTCTGTGTGGCATGGAGATTGCAAGTTCTGGGGCAAGCTTGAATCGTCTTATTTCTTAAACTAAAGGAGAGAGTAATGAAAAAAAAATTATGGATTGGGATAATAGCTGGATTAGCCGGTAGTGCTTTTTTGATTAATAGCGCAAATGCAACCATTATCAATGAAATTTCTGGTAATGATACACTGGCAACTGCACAAAACGTAGACGGTGCGTTTTCAGTAGGTGCAAATGTAGATATTTATGGAGCTGATACGAATCTGCCATGGGTATCAATCAATGCAACTGGTGATGGAACATACGATTATTTTTCTTTTACAGTCGCTGCAGGCATTACTGGCTATTTTGATGTGGATTATGGAAGGAACCAAGGAGGTAGTATAGATACAGAAATCGCTCTTTGGGATTCTGCGGGTAATGTTTTAATGGAACGGGATGACGGGTCATCTTATCAAAGCAGCCATGATCCTGGAACTGTACATGGGTATGATCCTTCGATCAACTACCTTTTTAACACAGCTGGTACCTACTTTGTTGGTATTGCGGAATTCTATTCTTCTGCTCAAGCAGGCGGATGGTCGGGCAATACGCCGGATAATGGGGATACATATACCCTGCAAATATCTCTTACCGATCATAATACAGGTGCTCCTGTCCCCGAACCTGCAACCATGCTCTTATTTGGTACAGGTCTTATTGGTTTGATGGGTTACAATCGCAAGCGTTTTAATAAGAAGAGCTGATAAATATTGTTATCCGTAAAATAATCAGCTAGAGCTTTACCAAAAAATCCCCCGAGTTTTATTCGGGGGATTTTTTTTGCGCCCAGAAATAGGAGAGGAGGGACAGAAATAGCAGAAATAGGGGACAGACCCCAATTAAACTCTAGATTCAGAACTCCTTACTTACAGGAAACAGCTCTGACACTTTTTATCTTCCGTTATCCATTTTGGCTCCGAGCTCATATCGCAATTTCATATCAGTTCCTGGGTAAATAATCTCAGCCTCGTTTAACACGTCAAACAGTTTTT
>CAMZLK010000163.1 GCA_947311475.1 uncultured Desulfocapsa sp. | reverse complement strand
CTCACAACGTAGGCAAGCTTGAAGAAAGACTTGCTAAATCCGATGTTTTAACCCCGTTTACAAACCGGGCACCCTCACAACAGTAGCTGTTTTTTCCAATTAAAAACCGGATAGTTACAAGGGTGTTTACGGCGCACCCAAACTCCGCGCACCGAACAGAGCATCCAAACCCTGAAAAACACCATTTTCTTCAATGATTTCAACGTGCGGCGCACTTTCAAGCCTCAAAACCAAGCAACACACTGAAATCATGCTACTTTACCGGAAATTCCCGACTGAAACAACATATAAAATAAACCCTGCCGTTGTCACCGACATTACAGAACTTTTTTATTTTCCCTAGGAGCTTGTCCGAGAATAGGCATTTTGGTCAAAATCGAAGAAATTTTGAAAAATAAGCACAGCCATATGCGTGATATTGCGAGCATTATTTTTTAACAATTCTGAAGAGTTTGGGCAGGTAGCGAGGAACGAGACTCCGAAAGGGCATTCTCGGACAAGCTCCTAGTTAAAATAACTTTTTTGCATAAAAAGACCCAAATTAGGTATTTATACGGATGTTTTTTTTCAGGAACCTGAATATTCTCAAGATGTTAATTCAGGAAATAAGATTTTTCTTTTTCCATGTATACAATAACGCAATCTTCGTTACTTTCAGCAATTGTTGCTGATAAAAAAAGAGGAGAACAAAATGAAGAAAATGATTTTAAAAAGCGCTTTACTTGCTGTTGCGAGTATTGGGTTGTTAGCTGGTGGGGCTATGGCCACACCTGTGCTGACACTGACAGGCAGTAATGGCGGATCGGTAACTATTAACGACAATGACTTAAATGACAATCTCGATACTATTGACGGTATAATTAGTTATGCTGGCATGGTTGATGGGTGGGATGTTTCTGTCGCAACTGGAACTTCAAATGGTGATGGAGTATCGCCCGCTATGCATTTGAGTGCTAACCTCACAAGTCTACTCGCCCCTGGAACAATGACTTTTTCATTCCTTGACACGTTTGATACTGCTTTTGCTGGAACAGGATGGCTATCTGGGATTTCTACAAATGGTTTTAGTGGTGCCAGTTTCAATTACAAAGTATTGTTGGATGGTAATGTAATAGCTGACTCTGGTTCCATAAGCGATGGCCTAAACATTTTCAGCGAATCAAGCTCTTTACTCCCCACTTCAACACCTTACACCTTGGAATTGATAGGTGAAATCACTCATACCCAGTTTGGTCAAGCTATAACTAGCTCTTTTGATGCAAATGTCAATCCAGTCCCCGAACCAGCGACCATGCTCCTCTTCGGAACAGGTCTTGTAGGTCTAGCAGGTTTCGGCCGAAAAAGAAGTAAAAAAGCCTAAGCAGACCTTCAAAAGCTCCGTTGCTTTTCCAACCCGCTGTGAATTCTAAAGTCACAGCGGGTTTTTGCTTTTGCGCCATCTGCAAAACATAGCTGACAAAAACAAACAGATACTGTACCATTGAATTCATTACCAATAACAACAAACTTGCTACAATTCTGATACCATAAGGTGCCCGCCATGGAAAATATTTTCCACACAGACAATCCCCCATTCTTTTCTTTTCTCACACTTTTCCTTTTCACTGTTTTAGTATTATCGGCTTCAGCCCATGCCAAATCAGATAAGAGCGTAACCATTGACAATGGTGATCTTCTCTATGTGGTCATCCCAAGAGAAGTAACAGGTGAATTCAGCCCCACTGAAAGAAATTATTTTAAAGAAAAGGTGGAAGTTGACCGGCATGGCTTTATCTTTCTGCCAACACAGGGGAATATTAAGATTGCAGGGATGACAACCCAACAGATAAGTGAACTGCTCACCAACAATCTTCCCAAGTACCTGTCCAAAAGTGACAGGGCCTCTGTCAACCTCATTGAAAAAAGACATTATATTCAAATCCTTGGTCATGTAACCACACCGGGATGGTACAACATACCGGAATCCGCTAACATTCAGGCGATTCTCAGCCAGGCGGGCGGTGCTCTTGAAGGAGCTGATCTCTCCAAGGTAAGCATTTCCAGAATAAAGAACGGCAAGCCCCTGAAAATTCTTGCCAATATCCAGAACTACCTTTTAAAAGGCAATACAAGGATTCTGCCCCCACTCCATCAGGATGATACTGTTTTTGTACCTCTTGAGGTGACTGTAAACAATCTTACAGGAACACGGTCAAATAGTAATACAGCAAAAATCCGTATCTTTGGCGCTGTGAACAGGCCCGGCAGCTATCCGGTTTCCGACAAAGGGATAAACTTTCTTGATCTGCTGATTACTGCTCAGGGTGAAACTGCCGATGCCGATCTTGCCAATATAAAAATCATGCATGCGGATGGCACTAGAGAATCGTTCAATATGCAGGCACTCCTTGACAGTACAGAATCCAATCAGAACAACTCTTTTCCACTGATTAAAAACGGCGATATCATACACATTGCCAGGAGACCGGCAATGCGGACAGGAATGATAAACGGCCAGACAACTCAAATAAATGCGCCGCAAACCATCACCATGAGCGGACCGGGAAGCAACGGCAGAGGGTTACAGGCGTTTACCGAGCCAATGACTCCATTACAGGCAATTGCCCAGGCAGGTGGCGTAAATGACTTTGCCGATACCAATGATATTATCATCATTCGACGAGTTGATGGAAAGCAGGTAAACTTGCCCTATGACTATGACAAAGCACTGGATGGTGAAGAACCGGATGTGGACTTCCAGTTGCAGGCAGGAGATATGATCTATATACCTTAAAAAATCAATCTGAAAGTGGCGGCTTATGTTTTCATAAACCGCCACTCCGTAATTTTTCTTTATTACTTACTTGCCAATCTCCAGCAACAGTTTTTTGACCTGCTTCCGATCAGCAATTGATAGATCCATTGATGTAGCAGTTTCAAGCTTTTTCTTCGCTTCCTCCGGGTTTTCCTTCTTAAGATACACTGCACCAAGATGCAGGTAAGCCGGCCCATATGTATCATCCTGCTTAATTGCCTGCTCAACATATTGCTTTGCCATAAGAAGTGACCCCTGGTGAAAATACACCCAACCTAAAGCATCTGCTGTATGGGGATCTCCAGGATACAGGTCATATGCCTTCTGGGCAAGATCCAGGGCTTCAGTGATATCTTTGCCCTGTTCAGCATAGAGCATGGCAAGATCAGCAGCAACATCACTGCTAAATCCCTCGGTTGCAAGGATTTCCTCAAAAAGTGTGATTGCCTGAGCAGCATTGCCTCTCTGTTTTTCAGCAACTGCTTGCTGATATTTTTCCTTTGATTGCCCCATGGCTGCAATTGTTTCTTCAGCTTTCAGGAGGTCATTTTCACTGATACCTTTTTTAATTGCGCCTGTTAGTAACTGTTCGGCTTCCTTAAGATGTTTTTGACCGAAACGAAGCATTCCCATGTGATACATAATTGTTGCATTTTCCGGCTTGGCATCAATTGCTATTTGCAAATAGGGATCTGCCTGTGAAAATGCCCCTTTAATAACGTAAATCCAACCAAGAGTATCTGCTACATCAGGATTCCCGGGAAGCTTTCTGGCTACTTCGTTTGCGAGTTCCAGCGCACGATCAAGATTTCCATGTTCCTCACTGTACAAAAAAGCCAGATTGTTCATGGCAGGCAGAAAATCAGCCTTTTGCTGTAGTACATTTTCATAACTCTCGATTGCCTCTTCATTCCTGCCACTCTTCAAATACAGATCTGCCAGTTTCATTCGTATGCCAACGTTATCGGGCACTAACTCCAATGCCTTTCGGTAATACGTAACTGCTTTTTCGTCATCTTTATTGTTTCTGTATATTTCTGCCAGCATAACAATTGGTGCGACATCTTTATTCTTATCCGCCTCGGGAATGAGGACATTCTCAGCAAGATCAAAATATTTCTGAGAAAGATAAATTTTGGCTTTGACCAATACTGCAGCACTTTTATCAGGATTGTTTGCTAAAAAAGCATCCACTTTCTCCATGGCCTGGTCATGCTCTTTCTTGAGCATATACACACCGACAATTCTATTCAATAACTGAACACTGTCAGGCTTTTCTTTTTGAAGCTTTTTATAAAGAGGCAGGGCTTCGTCAAGTTTTTTCATTGAATAATAAATTTCTGCCAGTCTGAAGACATGGGCAGATACATCCGGCTGCTGTTCTACAAGCAATTTTGCATCTTCCAAAGCGACATCCGGTTTATTCATTTTAAGGAGTACTGCAATCCTCAAGATTCTAACTTTTACGTTGCCAGCCTGCTTGCCGGTAACTTTATCAAGCGTATTGGTTTTACCCTGGCTGGCAATGATTTTATCAAGTTCATCAAGGCTTTGCTGCAAATCGCCTTTCTTTGCATATAACTCAGCAAGCGCCATACGGGCTTTCAGGAGCTTCGGATTCTTCTTCAAGGCTTCACTTATTTCAGTGATGGAAATCTGCTCAGATTCGTCCATAAAAGTCAAACCATACAAAAACTGATTTTCAGCAGCATTGGGAGCCAATTCTTTTGCCTTGGAGAACTGCTTTCTGGCTTTAGCAACATCTTTATCCTGCATCAACATCAAACCTTTAAGAAAATGGCCACGGGCATCGCTGGAATCCTCTTTCAGCAGGCTGTCAACAGAAGTTCTGGCCTGGTCAAACTCCCCCTGAGCCATAAAAAGTTCCACAACTTTAGATTTCAGCTGTTTTTTACTGGAGTCTTCAGCAATAACTGTTTCAAGAATTGTTTGAGCCTCTTTATACTGTTTTAAAAAAGTATAATAATCAGCCAGGATCATTTTATTAACGGAACGACTTTCGTCAGTTGATGCATCAACACTCTTTTTAAAATAGGCTAACGCTTCATCGGAATTCCCCTGACGATGAGATATCATTGCATGCATTCGGTAAAGACGCGAATCCTTAATTCCTTTTTTGTCAGCTTCAACAATTATTTTTTTTGCATTTTCCGGTTGATTCTTCTTCAAAAACAACTGAGCTAAAGAAAGATAGGGAAGAGGATTTTGGGGAAATTTTTCTTGAGCAGCCTCAAGAGACAACACGGCAAGGTCGTATCTTTCGAGCTTTTCATACAACTGAGCTAAAGCAATCTGCACCACTACATCATCTGATTTTCTTGTGGCGAGGTTTTCCATAATGGCGCGGCCTTCTTCGACATCTCCCTTCACAAGCAATATTTTTGCAAGATTCATTTCAAGAGTCGTACTTTCGGGGTAGAGTGCCTGCCCTTTTCTTAAGACCTCCACAGCAGAATCCACCTGCTTTGTATACGCAAGTGCATTTCCAAGTAACAAATAGATATCTTTATCATCCCCGTTATTTTCAAGATATTCCTCACATACCTTTACCGCCTGCTCCAGTGCACGATTTTCCACAAGAAGAAAAGCCAACTCCTTTCTTGCATCTTTTAAGGTTGGATCCTGCTGAAGAGCCTGGCTCAATTCAATATAAGAGAGCCTTCCATCGCCTTTTTTTCGATAGACTTCACCAAGTTTATAATGGGCAATGGCCATTTCGGGATTTTGTTGCAGCGCTTTTTTAAACCAGATTATGGCCTCATCTGTTTTATCTGCTGTCATGGCATCAATACCCTGCTGGAATAATTGTTCAGGGTCCTCTCCTGAGCAGTTTACTATCCCAGTGAACAAAACCAGCAAACTTAAGGCTGACAGAAACCGAACGAAACTATTTCTCTTGATATTCATCATGACAAATCCTTTTCTAGATTATCCCATTATTATTTTGTGTACACCAAAGATCCGAACACCTCTTTATACAAATTATATCATAATTTTACATAATTATTCCAAAATAGCAATGCACAACTATTAGAGGGGCTAAGAATTACGTGGAATAATAATCCGGCACGTTGCTGAACTCGCTGGCATTTGTAGATCTTTAAAATATCGCTTTACAAAAAGGCTTAAATTTTAGATAGTAAGGAGTACACATTCACTCTACCTTTCCTTTTTGAAAATGCCATATCTCTTTAACAAATACTATCCCCTTAGAAATTTGACTTTCTGCGCCGGGGAAGGTCTGCTGATTTTTTCGACCTTCAGCCTCGTGCAATATTTTCTATTTGGTGATTTTATCTATTTTTACTCTTTTGTAACGCATCTGGGGCAGGCCGCACTAATTACCTTTGCCTTCCAGTTATGTCTTTATTTTTATGATTTATATGATCTTAGTTACGACTTAACACTTGCAGAAACAGCAACTAAAATGACCCAGGCCTTTGGCCTTGGCTGTATTCTTCTTGGCCTTATTTACTACACCCTCCCCATACTAACAACTTCCATACGGGTATTCTGGCCGGGCTACTTTGCCACATGTGGAATTGTAATGCTTTGGCGTTGGGCATATTATTCTATTTTAAAGAAACGGATGTTTGTACAAAATATCCTTGTCCTGGGTACCGGCCCATTTGCCTCTGATATTGCAAAAGAAATTGAAGGTACCCATGATTCCGCCCATAAAATAATCAACTTCATTGGTGACACTGAAGTTGCATTTAATCCATACAACGTTCCTGTTTCCAGCAAAATCCCTCAGATGGCCGAGTACTGTCATCGGCATGACATTGACCAAATTATTTTAGCACTGGATGACAGAAGGAAAAAGACCCCCACTAAAGAGCTTCTGGTATGTAAACTCAAAGGAATCAGTGTTAAACAGGGAATTGACTTTTACGAAACCATTACCGGTAAATTTCCCGTTGAGAGGGTGGATCCCAGTGGAATTTTCTTTTCCGACGGTTTTACTCAAGACAGATGGATCACTGTTTTTAAAAGGGTTCTCGATATTTCCCTTGCCATTTTGGGGCTCATCATTTCCCTGCCAATAACCCTGCTCTCGTCCATCATCATAAAATTTGAATCCCCTGGGCCTGTTTTTTATCTTCAGGAACGTGTCGGTATAAGGGGGATGACATTTAAAGTAATAAAGTTTCGTTCCATGCGGGAGGACGCCGAAAAAGATGGTGCTGTCTGGGCTATGGAGAATGATACCAGAGTAACACGTTTTGGCGGTTTTATTCGTAAAGTCCGAATTGACGAACTCCCCCAACTATTCAATGTATTAAAAGGTGAAATGAGTTTTGTGGGGCCTCGACCGGAACGGCCGGTATTTGTGGACGACCTTACTGAAAAAATCCCTTATTACGCAATCAGGCACAATATAAAGCCCGGCATTACCGGATGGGCCCAGGTGTGCTATCCTTATGGTGCCTCCGTTGAAGATGCTCTCCGTAAACTGGAATACGATCTGTACTACATGAAAAACATTTCTATTTTCATGGATCTCATGATCATTTTTCAGACTATCAAAACTGTTTTATTTAAAAAAAGCGGTCGTTAATATTGATGACGTCATAAAAACTCTTCACCTGCTTCGTTGCTGCATTTTTTGTTAAATTCCGACGTACCCTCGTACGCCGAAAGCAAACAAAAAATACGCGCCTCGCATCTGAAGAGTTTTTACGACGCCATCAAACAATATCAAACGTTACGAACAGCAAAAGATAGCGAACTAAGAGAGACCTTCGAGGCACTTACTTGCAGTTTACCTGCGTTAGAGCCTTATTCCATGGTTTCTGCAATAAAAAGAATATGTGAGTGTAGAATAATAGCAAAATGTTATGAATAGCAACAAGGCACTTACCTGCAGTTTGTCTGTGTTAGCAAAACAAAAGAGATGGGCTGTATTTCTTGTGGTTGCGGTGGGAGTTTTTCTGTCTACCATGGACAGTTCCATGATCAATGTGGCACTTCCCTCCATCATGCGAAGTTTTGGAACAAGCCTGCCGCAAACAGAATGGGTTGTTCTGATTTACCTTTTGACGATTACTGCATCCTTGTTGTTTTGGGGGCGGGTTGCTGATCAGCTTAGTCTGCGTTATATCTATCTTTCCGGCATGCTTGTCTTTTCCATCGGATCTGTGGCCTGCTTTCTCTCTGCAACACTCTTTCAATTGATTACGTTCAGATTCTTGCAAGGAATGGGGGCTGCCATGATGATGTCCACAGGACCTGCAATCATAAAAATGGTATTTCCACCCGGCCAATTAGGTAAAGCACTTGGACTTATAGGTATTGCGACTTCAATGGGTCTTCTGGCAGGCCCTGTTATTTCAGGATTTCTTATTCACAACTATTCCTGGCGAGAAATATTTTTGGTCACAGTGCCCGTTAGTACTTCTGTCAGCATTGTGGGATGGTTCTATCTAAGAGCTGCATCTGAAAAGAAAGTATTTGCCAATTCTTCGTTTCGTTTCGACTGGGCAGGAATGCTGTTTTGGACGGGACTGGTCAGTATGGCTGTCTTGCTTTCAACCCACCATTCGGGTGTTTCTGGTAAAATTCTTATTACCGAATCAATTGCCTGCCTCTCATTTTTTCTGCTTTTAGTGAAAACGGAATTACGAAAGCAGAATCCATTATTTCCTCTTTCTCTTTTCCGTAATCGTTCCTATTCCATTGCCATGTTTTGCGCGGCCCTTTCATTTGCAGTCCTTTTTGTGGTTCTCATTCTCATGCCATTTTATCTTGATTATATTTTGGGCCTGTCTGCTAAGGATATCGGTCTTGTTATGATGGCAGTACCTATTGCTGTTTTTTTTGTATCCCCATTATCAGGGCTTTATTACAACACAATCGGAGCCAGATTCCTTACCACCAGTGGTCTGTCAATTGCAGCGTTTGGTTTGTTGCTCCTCTGTTTTCTCTCAGCAAGCAGTTCACCTTTTGATGTTGCATGGCGCCTGGCGGTGCTTGGTTGCGGTCAGGCTCTTTTTCTTTCTCCTAATAGTGCAACAGTACTTGAGAATGTCAGATCTGATCAAACTGGAGTGAGTGCAGGGATGTTAGCTACTGCAAGAAACTTAGGGATGCTAACTGGGGTGTCGTTGGCGGGTCTCATCTTCGGACTACTCTTTTCACGTTTAAGTGGTGGGCTTGATCTGCAACAATTTAGTTCGGATCAGGTTCAAAATTTTATATATGCTTTACGGCTTACTTTTACAATAACAGCTGTTTTTTCTGGAATAGGGGCGGTCCTTTCGTCATTCCGGGGAAGGGGGAAAAGAGTAAAAGGATACAATAACGAAGAAGATAAATAGTTTGCACGAGCCCATCATTCCTGAGTCATTGGTAGTATTACCTGCGCTATCATTCCACCAGTCTCACCACGAGTAAGTATGAATTCTCCCGAATGTTCTGCAACAATTTTTTCCACCAGGGTAAGTCCCATACCGGTACCATATGTTTTTGTAGTATAAAAGGGCTCAGCGACGTGGTCAAAAATTTCATTTGCAACACCACTACCCGAATCTTCAATGGTGATAACAACTTTCGAACCGTCTTCAGCGCAGGAAATTGTTAAAGTACCACCGGAATGCATTGCTTCGATTCCATTTCTAATTAAATGTAACAGCATTTGTCGTATTAATCTGTGATCCATAAGCAACTCGGGAGCAGGAGTGGCCAGGTTTAACTGATGACGGATAGATTGTTTCTTCATTCTTCCATAAAAGAGCATGATACTTTTATGAATCAAAGGGTAGAGAGGCTGCTTCACTTTTTTTGTTTTATCAATTCCTACAAAGCTAAATAAATCATCCAGGGTTGATTCAATTTTTAATGATTCCATGATCATCATATCAAGATACTTTTGGATTTTTTCGTCAGAACATTTTTTTCCCACCAATCTTGCAATACCGCCAATTGAGGTTACAGGGTTACGGATTGCATGAACCAGTTGGGCTGCCATATGTCCAAGGGCTGAATAGCGTTCAGCGTCAATAAGCAGATCTTTATTTTTCTCAAGCTCCTGTGACACATCTTCCAGTTCAGTGATTTTATTCTGCATATCCATGTACAGATGGCTATGTTCTATGGCAAGGCTCGCCTGGCTGGCAAAAATCTCCAGGGAATTGATATCGTCTTCTGAAATACAGCGTGCGGTAACAAAGTTGTCGGCAATGATTACACCGAGAGATTTAGCGTGTGAAAACAGCGGGGTGATTATGAAATTGTCTTCCTGGAGACTGTTCAAGAGGTCTCTGGATATGACTTTACCTCTATATTGTCCATTTTGAATATGGATACTTACGCGTTTGCTGCATGCTTCAATAAGAATCTGGTCATGTTCATCTGCAGGGAATTTCAGATTGCGAACAATTGTGTTAAGTTCCTCGTTGTTATCCATACTTGATGTCTTGATCTTGCGCAGGATATCAGTAAGGTGAAGATTGTTCACTTGTATTTCCTTCCAGACTCTGTTGGCATCAGCCCTGTTTGGCGGTCCAATGGCCATTTTCCCCTGGAGTTCACTGTTGTCCTGGTTAAAGAGGAGAAGAAAAGCCCTGTTAAATTTTAAGCCCTCTTTGGCGGTGATACCGACAAGGATGGATTGCAAAACAGTGTCCAGCTCAATACTGTTGAGGTAGGCACTGTTCATTTTGAGATTGAGTTGATGGAGGAACCGGGTTCGAAAATTAGTCAGTTCAAGTTGTTTCTGGTAGCGGCGATTATCGATGCTTAGTCTGCGGTTCTGCAGAGTTCTGCTAATTGCAAGGTCGAATTCCTCCATGGAAACAGGTTTTGTAAGATAATCATCGGCTCCTTGTCGAAGACAGTTTAAGGCGACTTTGAGATCCGCAGTACCTGTTAGCATGATAATACTGATGTCAGGATACTTTGGGGCGATATCCTGTAAAAGTTCGACACCATCACCATCGGGAAGGCCAATGTCGAGCAGGATAAGTGCTATGTTTTTTTGTTCCAGGAGTTGGTTGAGGGCCATACCTGTTGATGCAGTGAAGACAGTGAAGCCTTTATTTTTGAGAAGGGATTCGAAAATAAGAAGAATTTCGGCGGAGTCATCGACGATTGCAATTGATTCGTCTGGATCGAGATATGAACTCGAAGAAATCTCTTCACTATCTGTTGATGTCGCCGGTAGAGTAACCATGGGCAGAGTTGTATTGGTTAGGCTGAGCCAAGAATTGACAAAACATCAGAATCACACCACAATTAGATTGTACAGGGCTGGTTGAAAAATGAAAGGAAAAATCGAATAAATTATATTAATATAGCGGCTTACAAAAATAAAATTTCGTTTTTCAAAGAAATTATCCTGCCAATATACTTATTCTCATACAGGTATCCTATTTATTATCCTTGCATGGAAATAGAAAAAAGGAGGGGATTTTTGACTTGAGGGGTAGTGTTTCCCCGAAACTGGAGAGATGTGTGAAGGCTGAAATGATATATGTTTTTTGGAGTATTGGAAGTGCGGAATCCGTTCGTTGTATTAAAATAAGGTTCAACGATGAATCCCCTCAGGTATTGGACGTTGCAAGGGCTGTTATGGAGGTACTCTTGTGAAGAAGATTTTTGCAAAAGGTGGAAAGCTCTCTTCCAGATTAGAAGGTTTTGAGCCTCGTGTGGGACAATTGCAGATGGCAGAGGCAGTTGCCAGCACAATACATAATGGCAGTGAAAGAACTGATGGCCGTGCGGAGCTTCTCCTCGTAGAGGCAGAGACAGGTATTGGCAAAACCCTTGCCTATCTCGTTCCTGCTCTTCTTTCAGGGCAGCGGGTTGTGATTTCAACGGCCACCATAAATCTTCAGGATCAGATTCTCAAAAAGGAAATTCCGCTTCTGGAAGATGTTTTGGAAATGGATATTCCAGCTCTTTGTGTGAAGGGCAGGCAGAATTATCTCTGTAATTATCGATGGTTTCAGCATTGTTCCTCGCCTCAAAGTTCATTTGTGGATCGCAATGACGAAGAACGAATTCAGCAATGGTTGGCAGAAACAGAAAGTGGGGATCGTGCGGAGCTTTCCTGGCTGCCTGATCGTTCTCCTCTCTGGCCTCAGATTTCTGCTCAATCAAATCAGTGTCTTGGTGGAGATTGTCCGGAATTTTCTCTCTGTTTTGTGAATCGCCTGCGAAAACAGGCCGGATCGGCGCGTCTTCTCATTGTGAATCATCACTTGTTTTTCTCGGATCTTGCCCTGCGACAGGCCGGGTATGGAGAAATACTGCCACGTTATCAGGCAGTTGTTTTTGATGAGGCGCACCATATTGAAAATGTAGCTACTAATTTTTTTGGAAAACACTTCAGCCATTATCAGCTCCTTGACCTCATTGGGGATCTTGAAAGACAGGCTGAAATAGATTTACCAGTATCTGATGGTGATAGGATTCTCAGATATGCACGAGGCCTAAAACAGAGGCTTGATCAATTTGTGACGCTTTTTCCTGCCAGAAAAGGACGATATCCCCTGGAGCCCATTTCAGAGAAGAGTAAAGGGTGGCAGGAAATTCTGAATAATCTGCTTAATGGGTTGGGAGAACTTGCGGAGCGCTGCCTGAAACTTGGGAATTATGGTGAAATCTGGAATCTTTTTGCTGATCGTGCAGCCACACTGCAAAAGGATCTCCTGCATATCACAGCACCGAGAAAAGTTGGCGCAGACTTCTATATCCACTGGTATGAAAGACGCGAGAGAACTGTCAGTTTGTCTGCAACTCCAGTACGGGTTGCAGAAGAACTTGAGAACTGTCTTTACAACTCCGTTCAGTCATGCATTATGACATCTGCTACGCTAACAACAGGTGGTGATTTCAACTATATGCGGGAAAGGCTCGGTTTGGATGAGGCCAGCAAAACCTTATGTCTCCATTCGCCCTTTGACTATAAAGAGAGAACTCTGTTATATGTACCTGAACAGGGGTTCCCTGAGGCAAATGCTCCCGGGTATAACGATGCGCTTTGTGAGCGAATATACGAGTTGTTAAAAATAAGCAGGGGGAGGGCACTTGTCTTGTTTACAAGTTTCAGAGCCATGGATATGGTGGCTGAATATCTTGAGAACAGGTTAAGCTATCCGGTTCTGGTGCAGGGAACGGCTTCGCGGCATGCACTGCTTGACCAGTTCCGGAAAACAACTGATTCTGTACTACTTGCTGTGGCTAGTTTCTGGGAAGGAGTTGATGTCTCAGGTGATTCCCTGAGCTGTGTCTTGATCGATAAGTTGCCATTTGAGGTACCGAGTGATCCTGTTATCCAGGCAAGAATGAAGGTCATTGAAGAAGAAGGCGGCAAACCCTTTTTCACATTTCAAATTCCGCGAGCTATCCTTACTCTCAGGCAGGGTGTGGGGCGGCTTATGCGATCAACCACTGATAGAGGGGTTATTGGAATTATGGATATTCGATTGTATTCAAAAGGTTATGGACGAATATTTCGTTCAAGTTTACCTGTATCCCCTGTGGTGAGAGAGTTGAAGGATGTTGAAAAGTTTTTTGCAGAAGAAATGGAAAAGGAAATTTTAAAATGAAGGAAGGCGTAAAGGATACTCCAAAAGAACAGCTGATGGCAGCAATTGCACCGGAAGTTGCAAAAATTGAACAAGCCATGCATCAGGATTTAAATAGAGCAAGCATTGATGCTGATCCTCTTTTGCGTGAAGTCTTGGAGTATGGGGTTTTCAATGGTGGAAAGCGTCTTCGACCACTGCTTGTTGTTTTGGCTGCTCGCATCTGTGGGCTGACAGAAGAGAAAATAAGGTACAAAAGTATTTATAAGCTCGCAATTGCTTTTGAGTATCTTCACGGTGCCACTCTGTTTCATGATGATGTGATTGATCGTGCAGATCTGCGGAGGGGGAAACCATCGGTAAATAAACAGTTTGGTACAATTGCAGCAATCCTTGGGGGAGATTTTCTTCATTCACGGTCGATGTTTCTTGTGGGAACACTTGGTGGAACCGCTGCACTAAAGATTTTTTGCAATGCCACTAATTCCATGGTCGATGGCGAATTTCTGCAGCTTCGGAATGCCCAAAATTATAATCTTTCAGAAGATGATTATTTTGAGGCGGTAAAGGGGAAGACAGCATTGCTTATCGCAGCAACCTGTGAAGTTGGCGCTTTGGCTGGAGGGGCAACGAAGCTCCAACAGCAGGCCCTTGCAGAGTATGGAATAAGTCTTGGTACGGCTTTTCAGATTGTGGATGATTTGCTCGATTACCAGGGAGAGAGTGCTAAAACCGGAAAGGCAGTCGGGAATGATTTTCAGGAAGGAAAAATGACTCTTCCTTTAATTATTGCGCTAGGTCGTGCTAGTTTAGAGGATAGAGAGAGAATACTATATCTTCTTGAAAATGAAAGTGAGCGTCATGCCGGATTTAATGAGGCACGCGGTTTAATTGAAAAATATGATGGTTTTACAATTAGCCGAAATAAAGCAGAATCCATTGTTACAGAGGCAGTTGCCGGGTTAGAAATATTCTCAGACGAAGAGAGTAAGAGTTCTCTTGCTGTCTTAAAAGCTCTGGCCGGGTATGTGTTGGCAAGAAAGAAATGAATAGCCGTGTAGAACTATAAAAAGTGTTGCTGAAGTTTAAATTATGAGAAAAAAAACCAGAAAAAAAAGAACAGTACCATCACGCCGTAAGAAGAAAACCAAGAAAAAATCATTGATACCAATGAGAATATTCTCATTTTTTATTCTTCTTGGGTTATTACTGTTCTCAATAGGTGCTGCTGGCTATGTAATCTTTTTTCGCACCGCCATAGCCCATGGTGCAACAGTGGAGGCAAGCAAAGCTGATATCGTTTTTGAGGAACCTTATACAAATTTTCCGGAATTACCGTCTGATATCCCGCCTGCTCGTGATTCCAGTTTACCAATGGTTTCAATCATTATTGACGACATGGGCTATCATAAAAAAATTGGGCTTGAGTTGCTTGGACTTCCCATGAATTTGACGTTTTCGTTTTTAGCTGCAGCTCCCCATACCGCAGAACTTGAGGAAATAGCCTTTCAGACAGGACGGGTTATACTCTTACATCAGCCAATGGAACCTAAGAGCAAAGAATGGGATCCGGGTCCGGGTGCCTTACTTACAGGACAGACGCCAGAAGAACAAAAGAAATTGTTTTACGAAAATCTTCAGGCTGTTCCCCATGCAGTAGGTGTGAATAACCATATGGGGTCGCTTTATACAGAAGATCGTACAGCCATGGACACATTGATGCAATTAATACGTGCTGAAGAATTGTTTTTTGTGGATAGTTTCACCACGGCAAAAACGCAGGGCCTTGCTGCTGCCATTGCTGCCGGTGTCCCCACTGCACGACGCCATATCTTTCTTGATAATGTACATTCAGAAAACAAAGTCTGTGAGCAACTCCAGAAACTTGTGGAAAGTGCAGAAAAAAATGGATGGGCCATTGGAATAGGGCACCCTAATGCTGCAACGCTTGCGGCTTTAAATAATTGTCGTGGAAATTTGTTGGATCATGTACGCCTGGTGGGCACTCAGGAGTTGATAGTAAAGCTGAACAAGAAGTGAAAGAGCCCGTACCATGGCGGACTCTTTGTCAATAGTTTGTGTAACTACTCCTGGGGTAAGCGACTTACTTTCGCAAACCACAAATATTGAATTAGCAACAACAGGAAAAGTAAAACAAGAGAGAGGAAGAACAGGGGGAAAGAAAACGAGCAGACAGGAAGAAATTTTGTCTGCTCGCTATTAAAGCTTTATATCAGTGCTTGAATGAGCGTTGGCCGGTAAACATCATGGCAACTTTGGGATCAGCTTCATTACAGGCGTCAATGGTATCAGAATCGCGCATGGAACCACCAGCCTGCAGGATGGCAGTAATACCCTGGTCTATTCCAACATCTGCACCATCTCTGAATGGGAAAAAAGCATCGGAGATCATAACAGAACCTGGGAGATTAGCTCGATCTTGCAGGACTTTGGCGTCAATTTCATCTTTTTGGGCCAAGCCACGTTTACCTTGTGTTATTTCCAGGCAAAGATCGGCATAGGGGATTTTATGATCATCAAAACAGAGGATATCAGCATATTTGATATATGCTTTGTGGACTGCAATCTCAGCCACTCCGACTCTATCCTGCTCACCGGTTCCGATTCCAACGGTACAGCCATCTTTAATATAGAGAACTGAGTTTGAAGTTACACCATGCTCAACAGCCCAGCCAAAAATCATATCGTCGATTTCACGCTGGGTGGGTTCCCTTTCACATTTGTAGTCTATACCTTTTCTGGTTGCAGTCGCTGGTTTCAGGTCATTAATTGAGCGGATGGAGTTTACAGCAGACTGCTGGGCTATGATACCGCCATCGATAAGACTTTTGAAGTCAACAAAACGAAAATTTTCAAAGTCGGCGAGGCGATCAATGGCACCCATCCTGATCACGCGAAGATTTTTTCTGGCGGCAAGGATCGCAAGACTTCCTTCCTCAAAATCTGGAGCGCAGACTACTTCGAGATAGTTTTCTGCCATCATCCGTGCTGTGTCCTTATCCACTGTACGGCTCATGATGACAGCACCACCAAACGCCGCAATACGATCACAGCGATTTGCTTTGGTATATGCATCAGCGAGAGTATCACCAATGGCAGCACCACAGGGATTGTTATGTTTGAGGATTACAGCAGCCGGTTTGTCGGTTATGTATTTTATAATATTCAGCCCATTGTCCACATCCGTAAGATTAATTTTACCGGGATGTTTTCCCACTTGCAGCATGTCTTCAACGGAGATTGCAGAAACAAGACCATTACCGGGTTCGATAAATTTACAATCACCAAGGGTAAGATTACCATTAACAAGTTCGTAGAGGGCAGCTTCCTGATCAGGGTTTTCACCATATCGGATACCACGTTCATCAACTGACCCATCTTCCATTTTGATTCCCCAGGTACGCTTGCGGTATACAAGTTTCTGGTCGCCAAAGGATATTGTCATATCAAGAGGAAAGCTGTCCCCCAGGATGGTACTATACATCTTTTTAATATCGCTCATAATCAATCACTCCATTTAAGTTGAAAGGTTTATAAAGCAGGATCTGTTGATTTATCGATCTGGAATCCACAATCCCAGTCTTTGCATATGGGATCAAAACCTTTTTGTTTGATCATTTCACTCACTTCCGTAAAAGTTCGATGGTCTCCCACGCTGAACTGTTCGGCCTCAGAATCGGAATTGCCATAACCACCAGGTGCTGTACAGGAGCCTGCTGAGTAACGTGTGGGCCCAAGACCCAGCATTCCGTCACGATACCGCGCTTCCTCTCTTGTAGAAACAATAAGCCCGACATCCTGATCAAAGAGGCGCAAGGCAAAAATCAATTGGCTGAGATTGCTCTCGGTTACTATTTCCAGGGGGTCAAATTCTCCGGTTGCAGGTCGCATGCGTGGAAAAGAAACAGTGAATGCAGTTGACCAGAATTTTTTGCGAAGCCATTGAAGATGATAAGCAATGGAAAGACCTTCGGCACGCCAGTCGGATAGGCCAAGAAGCGCTCCAATACCAACTTCGCGCATCCCGGCTTTTGCTACTCTTGCTGGAGTTTCCAGACGATAGTCGTAGTCTCTTTTCTTGCCAGAAAGATGGACTTGTTTATACATATCTCTGTCATAGGTCTCCTGATATACTGCAACTGCGGTGATACCAGCAAGAAATAAACGATGATAGTGTTCAGTTGACATCGGTTGGATTTCAATGGAGACGGCAGCAAATTTGTCTCGTAACCTGAGCGAAATTGCCTCCATGTATTCAACGTCTACTGCATTCTCCGCCTCTCCTGATACAAGCAGGATATGTTGAAATCCACGTTCATGAAGAATCATGGCCTCTTTTTCCGCTTCATCAATGGTTAAACATTTGCGTTTAATGCGATTGTCGGCAGAAAAGCCGCAATACGCACAGCGATTAGTGCAGTAATTGGAAAGATAGATAGGGGCGTATAACTGTGTTGTTTTTCCAAATCGGGCCAGTGTGATTTCCGAAGATCTGGTAGCCATTTGTTGAAGGAAAGGCTCGGCGGCAGGGGATATCAGTGCGGCAAGATCATCAAGGGATAAGCGGGACGTGCGAAGTGCCTTTTCCACATCAGTATCGGTGGAACTGTTGATCTGCTTGATGAGTGTGTTAAAATCGGGTGCTTGAAACATATCAGGTCAAAAATCCAAGATCTGAGGAAAGCGTTCCCTTTTCAGGAGAAGAAGCGCTTGCCTGTTTACTCCTCTGTCCCATTCCGGCAACATAGGCAGTTCTTCCAGCCTCAACGGCTTTTGCAAATGCAGCAGCCATGGCAACAGGGTCACCGGCAATGGAAATAGCAGTATTCACGAGTACAGCATCAGCACCCATCTCCATGGCATAAGCAGCATGGGATGGTGCTCCTATGCCTGCGTCAACAACAACTGGAACACGGGCCTGTTCGATAATAATTTCAACCATGGAATCACTGAGCACTCCCTGATTTGTTCCAATGGGGGAGCCAAGGGGCATAACTGCCGCAGCTCCCACATCTTGTAGTTTTAAAGCGAGGATAGGGTCTGCATTTATATAAGGAAGAACGATAAACCCATCTTTGGCAAGCTTTTCAGTGGCAATTAATGTTTCAACGGGATCCGGTAAAAGGGTTCTTGGGTCAGGTGTGACCTCAAGTTTGAGCCATGGAGAACCAGAAGCTGCGCGAGCAATATGGGCAAGTCGTATGGCTTCTTCAGCATTTCTTGCCCCGGATGTGTTTGGAAGAAAAGTATATGGCCGCTGGCCTAGGGCCTTCATAATATCATCCTCAGGATTATCAAGATCAATGCGGCGCAAGGCCACCGTGACCATTTGACAGCCTGATGCAGCAATGGCTTCTGCCATCACAGATGAAGATGAAAATTTACCTGTTCCAAGAAAAAGTCGGGAACTAAATTCAGTCCCAGCGATGGTCAGCATATCAGCCGCCTCCAACAAATCGTATTATTTCCACCTGATCTCCTTCAGCTAATATTGTAGACTGATATGAATCAGGTTGGAGAATTGTAGTATTTATTTCGACAACAACGGTCTCAGGAGTAAGTTCAAGACCGGTAAGAAGGTCTGTGACACTCATTGCTTTGTGAAGAGATTTGTCTTTGCCGTTTAATGTGATATTCATTGTTTTAAAGCAATTATTGTAACTACGTTAGAAAGCCTAATTGACTATTTATGCTGTCGCCCCTTATCAACCCCAAGAAGCAGTCGAAGTGCCTGATTAGCCTGATGGTGTGCAGCAATTCCAACCCTGGGAGCCATGAGGCCCATTCCAGGACGAGCAGCGGATGTATCATCACCAACAATATACATTCCCTGGCGCAACATTCTGGTGGTGATTATGTTATTGTCGCCAAATCCTGCCATTCCTGAAGAACCAATATAGGATACATTCTCCATTTTAGTAAGAGCCGAACGGAAAGTTGCCGCTTTCATAACAGGATTGTCAAAACATTCAATAAGTACATCAACATTGCGGAACAAATGCGGTAGTATTTCCTCTGTCAGTTGTTTGTCGATGAGTTCCAAAGAAAGTGAAGGGTTCATACGGAGGAGGTTATCCTTCAAAGCCCTGGTCTTTTGCATCCCTATCTGATCAACAAAATAGTGTTGCCTGTTCAGGTTGCTTGGTTCCACCACATCATAATCGGATAGGAGCATCTTGCCAATACCGATTTTTGCCATTGCACCAGCTACTGCTGAGCCTAATCCACCAAGTCCAAGGATTGCAACTGTGGATTTCTTAATGATTTTGTGAACGCCTGGGGAATGTCTGGAACTTAAAAGATAATCCATTTCAGCAGGAGTGGGAATAGCACCTTTTTGAATGATAGCACAGTTGTCACCATCTTGAACAAGCGTGTTGGCTGAGACAGGACAACCGTTCAATATGAAGACATCCGCATCAGGATTCTGGCTTGTAGCAAGGTCTCCAATGGTTAATCCTTTCATATAAGAAAGTTCTTTTTCATTTATAGAAATCATGGAACCTGAGCAGGGAACTTTAGCAGGATTGACTGTGAGGAAGGAGTGTTGAATTTTCTGGTATATCACAATCTTTGAGGCAGCTATAGGCACCTATGGTTGCCCCTTGACCAACGGAGACATTATGTAAAAGTGCACCAGCATGAAGAGTACAGCCAGAAGCAATGGAAGAGCTACCTGTGATTTCCACACCTGGATGAAGGCTGACATCTTTGGCCAAAGAAGATTCTGGGGAAATTTGAATGGTCACAGGTTGTATCATACTGACACCTTCAGCCATAAGGGCATGATTTCTTCTCATTTGAAGCTCATGGTGTGCCTGAGAAAGTTCAAGGCGTGAATTAACCCCTAGAACATCCTGAGCGTCAGGGTTTACAAATTTATGAACGGGAAGTTTTTCAGCCACAGCAAGGGTAACAATATCTGTTAGATAAACCTCACCCTGGCTGTTGTCAGTCCCAATTTTTTTTAGATGTGAAAAAAGAAAATTTGTATCAATGCAATATATTCCTGCATTGATTTCCTTGATTTTTCTCTGTTTAGTATCAGCGTCTTTTTCTTCAACAATGGAATGGATATTTCCGGTACCTTCTGTGATAATCCGGCCATAATGGGTCGGGTTATCAAGTATTGTTGTCATAACAGTGAGTGTTGAATTTTGTGATTTGTGTTGATTAACCATAGATTGCAGAGTTTCAGGACGAATAAGAGGTGTGTCACCACAAAGGATCATGACACATCCATCCATTTGGTCAACGGAAGGTTCTGCACAAAGAACAGCATGGCCGGTTCCGAGCTGCTCGTCCTGAATTACAGTTTCGACAGAAAATTCGGCCAGACTTTTCTTAACGGTGTTTCTTTGATGTCCAACCACAACAATTGTTTTATGGGCATGCAAAAGGGTGGTGGCATTGAGCACATGGTGCACCATCGGAGCATAAAAAACTTCATGTAATACTTTAGCCCTGTTGGATTTCATTCTGGTGCCCTTTCCTGCAGCAAGGATTACAAGATAGAGAGGTGAATTGTCAGACATTTTAGACCTTTTGTGTGGAGAGAAAAGTTAGAATACAAGAAGAAAAAGTAGTAGTCTGAAAATAGATAACTGTCAAGTAGCAGGGCAGGGGGGAGAAATAGAAATAACAAACAAAAAAAGCCCCAATCAGATCAGATCTGATTGGGGCTTTTTTTATCTCAATAAAGAGAAAGAAGAAATCGGCAGTGACCTACTCTCCCACATAGTCACCCATGCAGTACCATCGGCGCAAAAGAGCTTAACTTCCGTGTTCGGAATGG
>CAMZLK010000162.1 GCA_947311475.1 uncultured Desulfocapsa sp. | reverse complement strand
TTGTTGCTTATGCTAATAATTTGAGTTTGAAACACTTCGATTTTCTTGTTTTTTATTACAGCTTTTCAGGAGTAAGGCACTGATAAAGTACGTTGAAGAGATTGTAAATTTGCAGTAACAAAGGAGATGAACGGTTTTTACAACGCCATCACATATGATAAACTCGTAAAAAGGTTAAAATCTCGATGGCTAAGTAAAAAGCTTCATATGCGAGGCGCACAATTTTTGTTTAATTTCGGTGTACTAAGGTACGTTGAAATTAAACAAAAAATGTAGCAACGAAGCAGATGAAGAGTTTTTACGACGCCATCAAGTAAAACCATTAACTCAATGGAGGAACACCAATGAAAAAAATTACCATCCTGGCCCTCAGCCTCATTTTTGCTTTTGCGGCGGCATCTGAAACTCTGGCTGGGACAAAATGGGATATGCATCTTAACTATGGTGCTGGAAACTTCCATTCTCAGGGTGCTCAACGCTTTGCTGATAGGATAAAAAAGGCCACCAATGGTGAGCTTGAAATCGTGCTTCATCCCGGTGCCTCTCTTGGATTTAAAGGGCCGGAATTGCTGCGCGCTGTTGCTGAAGGTCAGCTGGTGATCGCAGAAGTTCCCACTGGTATGGTGGAAGGTGATGCGCCAATTCTGGCACTCACTGCACAGCCTTTTATCTCCAGTAATGCCAAAGAGCAGAGAATGCTCTATCAAATGGCAAAACCAACGTATGCCAAAGAGTTAAAGAAATTCGGGCAGTTTACTTTGTATACCTCAGTGTGGCCTTTTTCAGGGATCTATACTCAGCGCCCAATCAGCTCAGTCGCTGACCTGAAGGGTCTGAAAATGCGCGTCTATGATGGTACAGGACTTGCTTTTGGCAAGGCCACAGGTATCGCCGCCCGTAAAATGCCTTTTTCTGAAGTGTATCCTGCAATGAAGGCTGGTCTGCTCGATTCCATGTACACCTCATCCGTTTCAGGTGTTGATGCCAAGGCTTGGGAAGTATTGAAAGAATTCACCCCCATTAACATCGTTGGCCCTGTAAACATGGTGAATGTTAATCAGAAAGCCTGGGATAAACTTCCAAAAAAAATCCAGGATATCGTGCTGAAGATCGCTGCTGAAATGGAAGATGAGATGTGGAATATCGCTCAAGAGAGCGATATTAAAAGTCGTGCTATCTTGAAAGAAAAAGGCATTAATATTCCCACAGTCAGTGACGCATTTCGTGCGGAGTTAGATAAAGTTGGTGATGAACTCCGTAATGACTGGGCGCAAAAAGCGGGGGCAGGAGCCCAGAAAGTACTTGATGAGTACTACAGAGCAACTGGTCGCAAATAATGATGGAATTGTAAAAAATTCTTCGTCTTCTTCTTCGTTGCTGGAAAAACGCCTTAATTTCAACGTATTTAAGTACGCTGGAATCAAGGTGTTTTTCTGTGCATTGGATATGAACTTTTTTACAACACCATCCATTCCACTATTCTGTTGGGGATAAGCAGAGTAAGAGTACGTCTGTTTTTCCCAACAGCATTATCTGGTAGAGGTTGTGAACTTATATATACGTTTTATTAATAAGATGAGTGATGTGATGGCAGTATTCTCAGCCATTATCCTTGGCCTTATGGCTGTCTTAATTCTTGTGGAGATATTTCTCTGGAACACCTTTGAGAAAACAACACTAATTGCGGACGAATATAGCGCTTACGGCCTTGCCGCCATCATCTTTCTCGGTGCCGGACATTGTTTAAAAGAAAAGGGGCACATTCGCATTACACTGGTGCTGGGTCTTCTCCCTGAAAAACTCACCCGAATTATAAGTTGTTTTGCCACAATCCTTACCACACTATTCATGGGATACCTCTGGTATTATCTTTACTTGATGGTACGCTCAAGTATTCGTTACAGTTCAACATCCGGGACGTTGACCAATACTCCCTTATGGATCCCGCAGTTGGTCATGCTTGTTGGTGCAGCCTGTTTTCTATTGCAGCTGACAGCCACAAGCCTTGCCACATTTCAGGCAATATCCACTAAGGAAAAGGTTCTCTAAGATGGATGTGTCCGTTGCTGTGATGACCCTTGTGGTTTTTGGTCTGCTCTTTTTGTTGCTTGGAAGTGGTGTCTGGATTGGTTTTGCCCTGTTTACGGTTGGCTATGCCGGGCTTGAAATGTTTGGAACCCTGCCTGCCGGATACAATATGGCTTCTTCTGTCTGGGCAACAGTTGGTAAATGGGAGTACGTTGCCCTGCCCATGTTTATACTTATGGGGGAAATACTTTACAGGTCAGGTATTTCAGAAAAACTCTTTAAAGCACTCGTCCCCTGGCTTTACCGACTGCCGGGTGGATTGCTGTTGATGAACATCATATCCTGCACCCTCTTTGCCGCTGTTTCCGGATCAAGTGCTGCAACAACTGCCACCGTTGGCCGTATAACCCTTTCAGAGCTTGATAAGCTCGGCTACGATAAACGCATTTCCATGGGATCGCTGGCAGGCGCTGGAACGTTGGGATTTTTGATCCCTCCTTCACTGATTATGATTGTGTATGCAATTCTTGCTGAAGTTTCCATGGGCAAGATGTTCATGGCAGGAGTCCTGCCAGGGCTGTTGCTGGCATTGGTTTATGCTGCCTATATCATTTATCGCGGTATTGTAACACCAGAGATTGCACCAAGATTACAGGAGAGTTACAGCTGGAAAGAACGCTTTGTATCAATTAAAGATCTGGCACCTGCATTCAGCCTTATTCTGCTGGTGCTTGGCTCCATTTATGCAGGTATTGCCACACCAACGGAAGCTGCTGCCCTTGGGGTGTTCGGGGCAACCGTTTTTGCTTTTATCAATCGGCGTATGAATCATAAAATTCTTCTGGAATGCCTCATCAGTGCAGTGAAAACCAATGCCATGATTATGCTGATTGTGGTTGGTGCCGGGTTTCTTTCCCGTGTTATGGGGTTCCTGGGAATACCGGCGGAACTCACCCTTGCCATCATCGAATTAAACCTGTCCCCATATTTACTTATGATACTGCTTGGTTGCGTCTATATTGTACTTGGTTGTATGCTTGATGGCTTCTCCATTGTTTTGATGACATTGCCCATTGCTCTGCCCATGGTTACTGCCGCTGGCTTTGATCCCATCTGGTTTGGTATTTATCTTATTTTGATGGTTGAACTGAGCCAGATTACGCCTCCGGTTGGTTTTAATCTCTTTGTGATTCAGGGCCTTACCGGGGAGCCGATTATTAACATCGCCAGATATGCGCTGCCGTTTTTCTTTCTCATGCTTTTTACCACAGCGATAATAACTGTTTTTCCGCAGATTGCCCTGTTTCTCCCTAACTTAATGGCGGCTCAATAATCATGGCTGATACAAAAAGGCGCGCATTCCGTTTTTCCATAGATCGTGGTGGAACTTTTACTGATGTTTATGCCGAAGTGCCGGGAACCCCGGGATTCAAGGTTGTAAAACTCCTGTCCGAAGATCCGGCCAACTATGATGATGCCCCCCGTGAAGGAATCAGGCGGATTTTAGCAGAATATTCGCTGGCTGATGATAACGGTGCCATCGATGCCTCCCAAATTGAATGGATACGAATGGGCACCACAGTAGCAACAAATGCACTGCTTGAGCGAAAAGGCGCCCCCAGTGCTCTTCTTATCACCAAAGGTTTCGGGGACATTTTACAGATTGGCAATCAGGATAGACCCAATCTTTTTGATCTGAAGATTATAAAACCGGAACTGCTTTATAGGGAAGTGATTGAGGTCAGGGAGCGAATACGGCTTCTGCGCCCCAATGAAAAATCAGGCCATGAAATACTGACAGGGGTAACCGGCGAGGAGTTTGCGGTTCTTGCAAAACCCGATCTTGGAGAGTTGAAACCCCAATTGGAGAAATTACTGGAGCGCGGAATAAGCAGTCTTGCCGTGGTTTTTCTCCACGCTTACGCCTGTCCGCAACATGAGCAGGCTGTGGGAAAGCTTGCAGTTTCAATGGGATTTGATCAAGTATCGCTCTCCTCACAGGTGATTCCCATGGTCAAACTGGTTTCCCGTGGCGACACCACCATGGTGGATTCCTACCTGACCCCGCATATTCGTACTTATCTGCAAAGTTTTAAAAAGGGCTTTGCAGATAATCTTGAAGATACCCAATTGCAGTTTATGCAATCAGATGGAGGCTTGGCTCCTGCCGAAGATTTCACTGGAAGTCGTGCCATCCTTTCAGGGCCGGCAGGTGGAGTTGTCGGCTATGCCATGACCACCTACAACCGGGAAACAAAAAAACCGGTAATTGGTTTTGACATGGGAGGCACCTCAACGGATGTTTCCCGTTATGGCGGTAAATACGATCTGACTTTTGAAACAAGAACTGCAGGTGTCCGTATTCAGGCGCCGCAACTTGATATCAGGACTGTTGCAGCAGGTGGTGGCTCTCGTCTCTTTTTTGATAACGGCATGTTTGTGGTTGGCCCCGAGTCGTCCGGTGCCCATCCCGGGCCTGTCTGTTACCGGAAAAACGGCTATCTGACAGTGACCGATGCCAATTTGGTGCTGGGTCGCTTACAGCCGGAATATTTCCCGAAAATTTTTGGAGCAGCTGAAAATCAGCCCCTTGATTTTGATGAAAGTTACCGTCAGATGTCAAAATTGACCGACACAATTAATAGTTTTTATAAAGCACGAAATCGCCCGCCACTCTCGGTGGAGGAGACAGCGCTTGGATTTCTCGAAGTTGCAAATGAGGTAATGGTTCGTCCCATTCGCGAAGTCTCTGTCATGCGGGGTTTTGATATCAAGGATCATGTTCTGGCGACTTTTGGCGGTGCAGGAGGGCAGCATGCATGTGCCGTTGCCCGGAGTCTTGGGATTTCTTCCATTTTTATCCACCGCTTTGCGGGCATTCTTTCAGCGTATGGTATTGGTCTTGCCGACACGGTAGCAGAGAAACAGCAGCCTGCAGCAGAAGTACTTACAGAAAAAGGAATGCCTGGTCTGAAGAAAAAACTTACCGCCTTGCGCCAGGAAACCGTGCAAGATCTGAGCAGCCAGGGGATTCCATCCAATGCCATAGAGAGCCTGTATTATCTCAATCTGCGTTATCAGGGAACAGATACGCCAATGATGATTGAAAAACCAGCTGATGAAGATTTTGCCAGAGCATTTAAAGACCATTATCTTCGTGAATTTGGTTTTAAACTCAGTGGCAGGGATATTCTGGTTGATGATATTCGGGTACGTTCCATTGGTAAGGCTTCAACATTGCAGTCATTTCCCGTAGGCCAGGCAAGCAGTCCAGCGAAGAAGCTGGATACGGTTCCCTGCTATTTTGAAGGTGGCTGGCAAGATACCAGTCTCTATAATATGGACGCTTTAAAAGCCGGGCATACTATCCAGGGGCCTGCGATTCTGATACAGGATACCAGTACCATACTCCTTGAACCGGGTTGCACAGCAGTACTTACCAACTATGGTGATGTGGAGATTAAAACCGGCAGCAGGAACCGTCAGAAGATTGATACCGCAGTGGATCCGGTGCAACTTTCCATTTTCAGTAACCTGTTTATGTCCATCGCAGAACAGATGGGCAGGATGCTGCAAAAAACAGCAATTTCCACCAATATCAAAGAACGGCTTGATTTTTCCTGTGCACTTTTTGGACAAAGCGGAAATCTTGTGGCCAATGCTCCCCATGTGCCTGTTCATCTTGGTGCAATGAGTGAGGCAGTTAAAGAGCAGATTCGGAGGGTAAAGGATATCAGGCCTGGCGATGTTTTGGTTGCCAATCACCCCGCAGCGGGGGGCAGTCATTTACCTGATATCACGGTAATGACACCGGTTTTTCAGGATAATACGATTATTTTCTGGGTGGCCAGCCGTGGTCACCATGCTGACATTGGTGGTATTTCTCCGGGATCCATGCCACCGGATTCCAGGCAGCTGATAGAGGAAGGCGCGGCCATCCTCTCCTTTAAACTGGTTCGGAATAATATATTTCAGGAGCAGGGCGTTTCTGATTTGTTGCTGGCTCCTGAGAATATAGCGTCTGAGCAGGGACGCCCGGCGATTCGTGGAACACGACTGCTGAGTGATAATCTATCGGACTTAAAAGCTCAGGTGGCTGCCAATCAAAAGGGCATTGATCTTATCCTTGAAATGGTGGAACACAATGGTCTGGATGTTGTACAGGCTTATATGCAACATGTACAGGAAACAGCTGAAGAGGCTGTCAGAACAAGCTTATGCGAAGTTTCACGATTACAGAGGCTTGCTGAAAAAGATACAATATCAGCCACCGAGTACCTGGATGATGGCAGCCCGATCAACCTGAAACTCACCATCGACCGCAGTGATGGAAGTGCTGTTTTTGATTTCACGGGAACGGGAACAGAATTATGGGCTAATCTCAATGCCCCAAGAGCTGTTACCCAATCGGCAATCCTCTATAGCCTTCGCTGTCTTGTGGAAAAAGATATCCCCCTTAACCATGGTTGTCTGATACCCATTGAGCTGATTATTCCTGAAGGCTGCCTGCTTGATCCGTCTCCTGAGGCCGCGGTGGTTGGTGGCAATGTACTTACCTCTCAGCGAGTAGTGGACGTGGTACTTAAAGCTTTTGGTGTGGCAGCAGGATCCCAGGGCTGCATGAATAATTTCACCTTTGGAAATGAAAAGTTTGGCTACTATGAAACAATTGGAGGCGGGGCAGGTGCAGGCCCTGACTGGCATGGCCAATCTGGTGTTCATACCCATATGACTAACACCCGGATAACAGATCCAGAAATATTTGAGCGACGTTATCCCGTCATGCTGAATGAATTCTCCATTCGTAAGGACTCGGGAGGTAAGGGGAAGTTTTGTGGGGGGGATGGATTGGTTCGTGAAGTGAAATTCCTGGAACCCCTTAATGTTGCCATACTCTCTGAACGAAGGGTTTTCCCTCCTTATGGATTGGCAGGTGGAGAGCCTGGCAAGAGAGGTGAAAACATTTTTATCCGACAAGGCGGGCATCGCTTAAACCTTGGCGGGAAAAATGAAATTCGAGCTGGAGCAGGCGATTTGATACGTATTCTTACTCCCGGTGGGGGAGGATTTGGAAAATTTTAGAGCCTTACTTACTCCATAATTCCTGCAATAAAAAAGAACATGGTGCCCTGCGAGCAGAAAAATATAAACGAATGTCGAACAAGGAATTTAGAATTTCGAATATAGAAGTTTTTTTACTTCATCATTCGAAATTCCTTGTTCAATATTCATCATTTAGGTAGGAACGATTCCCGCAGAAACTTTAATTTTCCGATACATCAAGAATATGTGAGAGTAAAATAATATCAAACCGTTATGAATAGCAACAGATAGCGAACGAAGAGAGACCTTCGAGGCACTTACTTGCGGTTTATCCGCGTTAGTGAACCAATGAACTATGAGCGGAAGATGAACTTTGAAAAACCGCCGAGTCCTTGCCTTTTAATGCGATTGTTCGCTGTTTTCTTGTTGTTTCATTTTGTTACGGACGAAATCTCTTGATCTGGATACTCTTCATTATTCTGTAGTGTTTATCATTACCAGTTAACAAAGCGAGTCCGTGAGTAATCGCAGTGGAACCAACAAGGGCATCGGCAAGTTGTATTGAGTGGCTCAAAAAATGCTGCTCAACTGCAAACATTGCCTTAGCAGATATTTCTTCTGTAAGATACAAAATCTTAGAATTCCAGGCGTGAAGAGATTGACGTAGATTGTTTAGTTCCTTTTTATTCCTCATCCCTTGCACAAGCTCCATATAGGTGATAACAGAAATAGAAAAACTCTCATAATTCTCTATGGTTTTAAATGCCTTTTCATTTCCTCGCAAATACCAGATGAGTACGTCAGTATCGACCATTAACATTAGAATCGTTCTTTTCTTAAATTTCTGACATATTCATCTACGTTTTGAGATTGATCATGATCTTTCCACATGCCAAATAATTTATGATGTGAAATTTTTTGTTTTTTTTTCTCAAAAGGGACCAACTTGGCGCAAGGTTTCCCACGGAAAGTGATTATGACTTCCTCTCCCCTACTTACTGTCTCTATTAGTTCTTTAGAATGAAATCTTAAATCTTTGGCTGTTGCTTTCATGATGCACCCCTATCAGTATTGTTTGTATTTCAAAGTGTAAACTCTATCGTTTGGGATGTCAAATTATGATGGTAAATAGTATTTTCTGGCAGCGAACGGTCTGCATAAGGGACTTACGGAATACACAGCAACCAAACTTGGATTACTATAGAGCTTGCTTGCAAGACTGAACTCCGGAAAATCGCGCTGCCCGCAAGTCCCTCTTTATGCTTTTGTTCGGCGTTTTTTGCCGTTTCTTTTCTTTTTAATCCTGGTCTGTCCCCGATTGTTCTACGGCGCGTTGTCGTTTTGCGCGACCTTACCAGCAAAGGGTTAGTACTTATACTATTATATCTTTCCTTCAGATAGTTTTGCTCTAAGTTCGTCATGCCGTTGCTGCAAGTCCTCATACAATGGATAAAGCGACTTTTCTGAATGGCCTAGTGCCCGCACAACTTTACCCGGCAGAGTATCTTTTAAAAACCGATCCCATAAGTCAACAAATTCAATTAGCTTTGGAAAATGTTTTAACGTGCTCTTTTCAGCCAGCAACATATTATTCTGTATGATTTCAAGCATCTTATGGTGCGCAGGAATGTCCTCATTCCTAAGTTTTTTATTGTTGTAATCAATTATCTTGCTGAACTGTTCTCCCCGTGTTTCAGAAAGTTTTCTTAATCCATCAGGCTGCCCTTCAAATCTTGCACATAATTTTCGCCATTCGCTATCAGCTGTATTGCTAATTCGCCATCTTAACTCACCACTTGCTTTTAAATTCATTCTTATTGTAAGTAAAGGAGCATAAAAATCAGTCAGCTGCCTTTCAATGAATTTGTATTTGCGATTTACGGTTTCTCTACGTGTTGTAAGAAAGGCGCCAACAGCAACACCAGAGAGCCCAGAAATGGCCGGGACTAAAATCGAAATACCCCATTTTAACAATTCAACTTGGCTACCTTCTGGCATGTTTACTCTCGATATTGTGTGATAACATTGAGCTAACCAGTAGCGGAGTTGTTCTCGCTGCGTTTAGCGTCTTGTTATATTGACCTTTCAATCGTACGCACTACCACGAGGTGAGAATGTCAAAAGCAATATGTGTTTACTGGTTTTATCGGGGTGATAGATGATTCGGAAATCACCGATACGATATCGCCACATAGCACTCTTCTCCCCAGAAAGAGGTTTAATAGTATTTCCATTTGGTGTTATTGGGTCTGCTGTTATTTTTGCGATAGCTTCTAAAATGCGACCTTGAATTTTTTTGTCTATTTTACTTATGCTTTTTATGAAATCACGTGTAATTCCAATATACCAATCTGGTTCGGCAGTACTGAATTGAGGATATAATTCTTTCTTT
>CAMZLK010000161.1 GCA_947311475.1 uncultured Desulfocapsa sp. | reverse complement strand
GTATAAATATCACTTTTGCGAGATGTTCAATTTTCAGATATCGTAAAAACAGTTAGTTAAGTATATGTAGACCTTCCTTTGCAAGATGTGGGTAACAGGCAGAGCTAGGAGCCTGTCCGAGAATGCCCTTTTGCCCAAACTCTTCAGAATTGTCAAAAAATAATGCTCGCAATATCAATAATATGGCTGCGCTTATTTTCTGAAAATTCTTCGATTTTGACCAAAATGCCTATTCTCGGACAAGCTAGTGAAACTGATAACTCCGTACGATTTATTCTGTTATGTAAGCATTAGTTTGCACACCGCCTGAAAGCAGGAAGGTGCTGCTCAAGGGATGCTGCCTGTAATCCCCTGAATACTGCCTGGACATCAGGATAGTTGCCGGTTCCGTATAGAAGGCTGTCGTACATCTGGGCATTGTCAATTTCTGCTTGTACTCCAACGCTACAGGCTTCACTTAATGATGCAGGTGCCGGTAACCCACCCACGGTATCTGAAGGTACAGATAATCCATATGTGTTGAACAATGTTGCCAGTTGGCTGATATGCTGTTCTTCAGATGGCATAATTCTGGTAAATGGTCGAACTTCTCCAAATTTAGCAATGACTACTCTGTAAGTATCCCTTGCCTTGTATTCATCGTAGATTGCTGCAGTCAAATATCCATTGAGGTCCGCTGATGTTTCAAATGTTGGTGTGCCGCTACTCCCACCAGCTGTGCCTTCATCATCGTCGCTATTACTGCATCCTACTATTGAAAAGAGTAGAATGGCCAGGAGTATGAGAAGATGTTTCGCTGGTACTCGGAAAGATGTCATGATGAGCCTCGATAGTAAAGATGATAATGAAAATGGATTTGTATTATTGAATACTGAAGCTTTTTGTACCGATTTTCTGGTTGTTCAGGTACAGCTTGATGTTCCAGTTGCCATACTGCTTTGTAGAAAATGATCTGTTAGACAAGGCTTCGCGAATTGATGATTTTTTGTGTAATTTCATCCAGAAAAATGCAGTGTAGTTCGTTTTATTTTGTAAGTGAAAAGTGTGGGTATCTTGACGCTGGATCTGTTGCGACGGATTATACCATACTGCACTCATCTCATAGGTATCTGGCTGCAAATTCTGACAAACAGTTTGAAGGTAAATTGGATCATAGGGGGAAAAACGTGTTTTAGGGCTTTGGTAGGTTGCGTCGCCATGAAGGCATAGACTGCATTTGAAATCTTCAGCAGCACTTTCAGTCAGCGTGATCCCAAAGATGAGTATTATGCTTGAAATGATTCTTAGAATGAACATGTTTGTTTACTTTCCCGCCCAACATTAATGCTTTTACGTGAGGGCAAAAAGAATGGGGAGAATACTATTTTCCCCATTCTTTGACATGAGTGCTATACGTTTACGCAATCACCAGTCTGCGATTCATTTCCTGAACCATCCTGAGGGCCGTCACCGTCATTTCCACTTCCATCGCCGGAACCATTGCCTCCGTTACCATTCCCACCTCGGGCAAGCAGATTGTCATCCCTGTGAAAGATAACAGCACTTCTGCAGTCACCAGTTCCAGGACCATTTCCTGTGCCATCGCCAACGCGCTGGCCTCCATTGCCGTTTCCAGCCCCGTTTCCATTACCTGCCATCGCTGGAATAGCTGCCATGGTGATAGCTGCGGCAAAAACAATTGTTTTGATAATAGTTGTTGAATGTTTCATTGTAAATCTCCTTTAAGATTGTTGTATTTATAATGTGTTACCAGCGTGCTTTCCACGCACGGCGACCATTCTGTTGACTAAAATTTCTGTTACCAGTTACTTGCTCGCCATTTTCATCAACTCTGCCACGTTCTTTAGGTGAGCTGATAATGTCATCTATTTGGGCTGCGGTCAAAAACTGAGCCTCATAATTCACGCCATTCAGTGAAAGCTGATAGCAAAAAGATCGAAGATGATTTCGGGAGCCTTTTACCAGGTTTTGGTATACGGTTTTGATATCTGTATTATCTGTTTGCTCAAGAAAATCATAGAGATCCTTGATGTCAAGGTCTTCTATGGTGGAGCCAACTTTGAACGCTTCCACCAGGGACTGTTCCCCCTGTCGAACAAGTGAATCGTAAAGTTCCTGTAATTCCTGATCGTTGAAAATCCCGGCAGGAGTATTTTCGGCTGGATCTTCCATTGAGTATTTTTCCAGTAAGGCATGTACTGCGTTCATATGCTGCTGTTCACTTTGAGCAATGTTTGAAAATACCTGATGGCCCCATTTTTCGTGCAGTGCCTGGTAGACATCCCGGGCCAGCTTTTCTTCTTCACGCATTTTGGTGAGTCCAATTTCTTCAAGGCTGCTGAGGTCCTGCATGGGCATGTTTGAGACTATTGTAGAAAGACCATTCTGTTGACAGGCTCCATTTCCCATCCTTCTTCCTCTGGCATTGCTATCCACAGGGGCCATCATCATTCCAAGTATGAGTGCCAATCCGGTTGCGAAGGTGGTTGTTTTACTAAGTTTCATAGCGACTCCTTTTTATTAAATATGTCTTAGCCGTATGGCGAAAAATGACTTTCGTATCATCCGACAGTTGCGGTTTGCGATAGATGTTTCAACAAACATGCCAGAATATGATAATGTGATTTAGTTTGCTGAAACAATGAGATGGGGCTTGTTTTTCGTTTTTTGATATGTTCGTGGTTCGACATATCAGGGATCAGCTCGACAAGAATGTCGAAATGAGAAGGAGGCGGCAATGGGGAGTCGTGATTACTAGCGTATCAGATGATTTCTGTTTTCAGGGAACTGATTAATCAGGGATAGTTATGGGGAGTTTATTATACAGATGTGTCTCCTGAAGGCGTATCTGGAAATATAACATGTATTTCCAGATACGAAGGTTACAGGGCTTATTTTTTGTGGTATCAATTCTCTTTTGCAGCCTGTGCTTTGGCATATGCAGTTGCTGCACATTCATTTTTACCAAGATCAAGTTCTTCCTGCTTTTCTAGGTCGTACTGCTCCATATTGCCGTTTGCCAGACGAATAAGTGCGTACTCTTCAGGCTGAGCACGCATATTATCTTTGATATATTGAATAAAATCTTTTTCGTCTCTAATGGAAAAGACTTCTTTGTTTCGTTCTTTCACTTGATTAAAGGGAAGGCAGAAGTGGAGATCTTTGTCTGCCTCGCTCCAACTTGAGTAGTGTCCTGGCAGGACTAGCAGGGAGTCGTCCAATTGCGCTACTTTACGGATGGTATTAAAGAGCAGTACGGCCCATTGATCAACCTGACCACCAAGATCAGGACGGCCAATGGATTGAATTAAAACCGTGTCTCCTGAAATCATGTAGGTGTCATCAACTATGAAGGTAAGCGAACCTGGGGTGTGGCCTGGAGTAAAGAGTACTTTTACATCAGATCCACCTTGGCTGAAGGTGTGTATTTCATTATCGGTAACCGATTTATGTCCGGCTTTTGTACCTTCGAAATCTACTCCCCCGAAAAAATCAGCTCCAGTCTGTTCTGCAATCTGGCGCGAACCGGCAATATAATCTGCTTGCAGGTGAGTCTCAAATGTCTTGATGACTTTGCAGCCTTTGGATTTTGCAAAGTCCAGGTAAAAGTCAACATTTCGGCTTGGATCAAAAAACATTATTTCTCCACCTGAACAGAGGCCATAACTACAGGATGCTTTTCCGGGGCGGATAAACTGGAAAAGACTGTAATTATCTCCATCATGAATTGTTTTGGGAACAAGAAGGTTACCCCATGTCTTTATGCCCCCTGTCAAATAGCGAACATCCTCAAAACCGTGTTCAACAAGAATTTCTCCCACATATTTTGCTGAGCCTTCTTTTGCGCAGACAATACGTACCGGTTTGTCTCGCGGAACTTTGGCGACACTCTCATCCTCAATCTCCATAAAGTCATAGTAGGAGACGTTTTGCATGTTGAACGGATAAGGGGATTCCACTTGAAACCGTGAGAAATCTTTTTGATTTCGTACGTCGAGAACCAGAATATCTTCTTTATTTGTTAGCCATTGAAAAAGATCTTTTGCTTCATAAGATGATAATGTCATTAGAACTCCCTAAGTTGAGGTATTTAAAAGCATAAAGGAATAGCGTTTAACTATATGATAATAAAAAGTCTATCACAGAGATTCTGATTCGACAAGAAAAGCAGGGCGATTAAATTGATTTTTCAGGAGATCAGTTCATTAAAATAGGTGATGGATGGATAATCAGGGGAGAATTTTACTGGGATACGTGAGCTTGGACGAGCCACAAATACAAGAAACCCCATTCCGTATTGTCTGGCAGAGTTGAGTACTTTTGCAGTGTCGTCAGCAAGAAGGGTCCGGTGTTTTTCAAAGCCAAGATGTGTTTCAAGTTTTGTCCAGAATTCAGGTTGCTCTTTGGCGTATCCGATCTCTTCGGCACATACAATACGATCAAAATAGGAACCCAGTGCGGTCTTTCGCATTTTGATTTCCAATGTTTTGGAATGGGCATTGGTGACCAGGTGAACTTCTTTGTTAATACTCTTTGCATACTTTAAGAAATCAGTAGCATAGGGGTGTACCTTGATCAGGTGGTCAACTTTACACTTCAGTTCCGGGATATCAAGTCCGAGCTGTTTTGTCCAATAATCAAGGTCGCACCATTGCAGAGTGTCTTCTACTTTCTGGTAGCGTTGCAGGAGTACTTTACGTGCTTCTTCTTCAGAGAGTTTATTGGTTTCTGCAAAAATCTTCGGCACATACTCTTCCCAGAAGTGGTCGTCAAAATATTTGTCCAAGAGGGTGCCATCCATATCGAGCAGGATGGTATCAATCTGGGACCAGGAAAAGTCGGGTTGTATTTGTTTATGTGTCATCGGGATTTTAAACTTTTCACGAGTTTATTAACGTTATATTAGTATGTTAAGTTGCCGAGTTCGGTTAATGTTTTCTGCAGTTCAGAAAAGAGCCGATCTGGTGAATCAATACGGGCCGGGACAATAAGCCTTCCATCGGGAGTGAGACGTTTTGGTGGAGTCTTTCTCTTTTTACTGCCTTTTTGCAGATAGCCAAGGAGGAGGGCAGGGTCAAGTGGTGTGTGGTCGGTGAATGAGAACACAAAAGAATCCTTACCTTTCTCAAGCTTACTGACACCAAGTTGTGCCAGTTCTTTTTTGAATGCAACGATCTTAAACAGATTATGTGTTTCTTCAGGGAGTGTTCCATAGCGATCGCCAAGCTCATCGAGCAGATCATCATAGATTTCGGGAGTGGCGGTTGAGAGTGCGGAAATCCTGCGATAAGCGACATAACGCTGGCTCACATCCGGGATATAATATTCAGGAATATAGGCTGAGACCTGAAGGTTAATTTCAGTTTCAGGGAGCTCTATCGGGGCGGTTTCACCAATGCCAGCAGCCACTCGTGCCTTCATGTCGGCCACGGTTTTTTGCAGGAGATCAAGATACAGGTCATAACCGATGGCTGCAATATGACCGGATTGGGAAACACCAAGGAGATTGCCACCACCACGGATTTGTAAATCACTCATGGCAAGTTTAAAGCCGCCGCCCAGTTCATTACATTCCATAAGTGCACGCAGACGGTCTTTGGAATCTTTACTCAACCTGTCGAGTGACGGTACAAGCAGGTATGCAAATGCCTGTGCGGAGGATCTGCCAACACGACCGCGTAACTGGTAAATTCCTGCAAGTCCAAGGGCATCGGCGCGGTTAATGATCATGGTGTTGGCAGTGGGGATGTCAAGCCCTGATTCAATAATGGTGGTGGAGATAAGTACATCGATTTCCCGATTTACAAAACGAACCATGATCCCTTCAAGTTCTTTGCCGCTCATCTGTCCATGGGCCACTGCAATCCTTGCTTCGGGAGTGAGTTTCTGGACAGTTGCAGCCATTTTGTAGATGGATTTAACCCGATTATGGACAAAAAATATCTGTCCGCTGCGACGCATTTCTTTTAATATGGCTTCTTTTATTACAAGCTCATCGTAACGTGCCACAAAGGTTTTCACCGGTCTTCTATGTTCAGGAGGGCTTGAGATAACAGAGAGGTCACGAATGGAGAGCAGTGACATTTGCAGGGTTCTCGGGATGGGTGTCGCTGTGAGGGTGAGAATATCCACCTCGGCCTTGATCTTTTTGATCTTTTCTTTATGGCTCACTCCAAAGCGATGTTCTTCATCAATGATGAGTAGGCCAAGTTCCCGATACTTGATGTCTTTTGAGAGTAACCTATGGGTGCCGATGATGATATCAATTTTTCCGGTACTGAGGTCACTGATGATCTGTTTTTGCTGGGAAGCACTGCGAAAGCGGTTAATACATTCGACAGTTACCGGAAAGCCCTCCATTCTCTCTTTAAATGTTTTTAAGTGTTGTTCAGCAAGAACCGTGGTGGGGACGAGGATTGCCACCTGAAAACCATCTTCAACAACCTTAAAGGCTCCCCGTATTGCAACTTCTGTTTTCCCATAACCAACATCTCCACAAACCAGCCGATCCATGGGTTTATCCGATGTGAGATCCTGGATCACATCGGTGATGGCTTTGTTCTGTCCAATGGTTTCATCATAAGGAAAGGATTCTTCAAGTTCATGGTAGAGTTCGCCGGGTGCTGAAAATTTTCTTCCCTCACGCAGTTCACGTCTGGCATAGATTTCAAGGAGCTCTTCTGCGACCTTCCAGACTTCTTCCTTAACTTTTGCTTTGGCGGCCCGCCATGATCCGGACCCTAGTTTATCAACACGTGGTTCTCTGTCTGAGAGTCCTTCGTAACGACTGATCAGGTTAAGACGATCAACCGGCAGGTAGAGTTTGTCTCCATCCCGATATTCGAGGAGCATATAATCATTGATTACCTCCTGCATGGTAAGTGTTACAATTCCAAGGTAGCGTCCAAGTCCGTGGTCGCGGTGAACGACAATGTCACCATCATGGAGCTCGGAGAAGCGGATGGGCTCGCCGCGTTTTTCTTCTGTCCTTTTATGGTTTCCAATGCGCATTTCCCCGAAGAGCTCACTTTCGGAAAGAAAATGAACCGCAGGACTGCCAAGAGAGAAGCCTTTACTGAGTGACTGGTCACAGAGATAAAGTATGTCTGAATTAAACGACTTCGGGAATGAGTCGAGATGTATGGGGCTTTCAAGAATTTCGATTTCATGCTGATGGTTTTCCAGTAACTCAGCCAGGGTTTTTGTTTGCCGCAGGGATCTGCAGCAGAGAATGACAGGTTCACCCAAATCCTGCCAGATGTGTATTTGGTCAGAGAGAGGTGGGATAAGTCCACGTTCTTTTCGTTGCAGGCTGATCTCCTGCTTTAAAACCTGATGGTTTGTGGCAGCAAGGGGATGGAGCTGTTTGGTCTCTGTGAATGCTGTGCAGGAAATTTGTGCAAAAGCTGCCATGCGTTTCTGTGTTTCAACAGAAGGCAGAAAAATCTGCTTTGGCTCAAGTGCTGGAGTTGCAGTATCCCGGGCTTCCTCGAAATTTGAAATGATCCGTTCCTGCACCATTTCACGGGCCTGTTCTTCCATTTCCGGTGCAAAATGTATCAGGCAAGTGTTTTTCGGGAGAAAGTCATAGAGGCTACTGATTTGGTCTTTCTGTGGATAAAAAATGGGGAGAAAGAACTCCATGCCGGCAAATCGCTGGGCTGCAGCTATCTGTTCTCGAAGCGTCAGGCTTTCATCTTTATCCCAACTGTATTTTGCGGCAGCTGTATCAAAGCTTTTCAGCAGCGCCGACATTTCTTTTCCTGCAATTTCAGGGTAACAGATATCACTGGCCGGGAGAATTATGGCTTCATTAATATCAGTTATGGAGCGTTGACTTATGGGGTTAAAGCCTCTTAATGATTCAATGGTATCACCAAAGAAATCAAGCCGTAATGGAGTGTTGTGAAGTTTTTTCCCAGTGAGAAAAGAGGGCGGATAAATATCTAAGATGCCACCTCGAACCGAATAGTCGCCAACACTCTGTACCAGATTGACCTGCTCATAGCCAAGGTCATCAAGTTTGCTTAACAAATCATCTCGGTCACACTCCTCACCGGATAAAAGAAGTTCTGCATGATCAAAGAGTACTTTTCCAGGCAGAGTCCGTCGCATCAGAGCTTCTGCAGAGACCACAAGTACAAAAGAAGAACTTGTTTCGTGAAGCCTGTACAGGGTTGAAAGTCTGGCAGCAGTGGTGAGTGGATCGGGTGACAGTGGCGTGTAGGGGGGGATTTCGTATCCCGGATATGTAAAAACCGGAACAGCACAGAAGAGTTTCAGATCTTCTTCGACTTGTGGCACCATGTCCTCATCTGGGACAATACAGCAACAGGGCTGGGACTCGGCTTGAAGAGCTGCAAGAAGACTTTTTGAGCTGCCGCGCAGTGCAGAAAATGAATTGCTGGTACCGGCTTGAATGGGACTTCTATTAAATGGACTAGGCATTGGTCAAATAAAAGTGCCGACTGCATGGGAATCATGCAGTCGGCAGAATAAAAAAATTATGAAGTCGAGACTTCGAGAAATTATTTTGTAAGCTACTAACGCAGATAAACTGCAAGTAAGTACCTCGAAGGTCTCTCTTCGTTCGTTATCTGTTGCTATCCGTAACGTGTTGATTTTATAGCTTACAAAATAATTTCTCGAAGTCTCGACTTCATAATTTTTTTATTCTGCCGACTGCATGATTCCCATG
>CAMZLK010000160.1 GCA_947311475.1 uncultured Desulfocapsa sp. | reverse complement strand
TCTTTAATTTACCTTATTCTATCAGTATTTATCCTTAATAAGCTCGTAAAAAGGTCAATTGAAAGATGGCTAAGTAAAAAGCTTCATATGCGAGGCGCACATTTTTTATTTAATTTCAACGTACCTTAGTACGCTGAAATTAAATAAAAAATGTGCGCCTCGCATATGAAGCTTTTTACTTAGCCATCTTTCAATTGACCTTTTTACGAGCTTATTAAGGATAAATACTGATAGAATAAGGTAAATTAAAGATTTCCCAGGAGGTTCCCCATGGTCCAGCAAACCCGTATTATACTCATCGATGATGATCAGGATGCATGCGAATTGCTCAAAATGCAGCTCGAAAATACCGGTCGCATGAGTGTCAACTATAGCACCAATGGTGATGAAGCTCTGGCGGTCATCAGCCAGGAGCTTCCCGATATCGCCATCCTTGATATCAATATTCCGGGTACCCATGGGGTAACTATTGCTTCAAGCCTTGCCGACAATGCTGCAACTTCAAAAATTCCCATTCTCTACCTTTCGGGGATGGTGAACCCGGCCGAAGCACATGATATGGGCAAAGGTGACGACACACCACCTCTTATTTCCAAGGGTTCTCCAATAGAAGAGCTCATTGCTGCCATTGATACTCTTAGCACTTCATAAGTTGTCCCTTTCCCTTGCCGCCAAGACAAAACAAATCTGCTCGCTTTGTTGCGATCAAAACCCTTTGTGAGCTCGACAAGAGCAGAGAACCGATAAAAAAAATCTTTACTGCTCAGCTTGTGGAAAATCCACTGCCAGGTAACGATCGACAACTGGCTTCAAAAATTATTTATGGCCTGCTGCGTAACCGGGAATCTCTTGATGTCATGCTGCAACATCTTTGTTCTCAACCACTGAGCAAACTAAAACCTTTTATCCGCCAGGCACTGCGGGTTGGCTTGTACCAGATTATGTTTCTTGACCGCATACCGGAATCTGCGGCAGTGAATGAATCAGTAAAAGCTGTCAAAGCAGCGCGACTCCCCAAAAGACTCCATGGATTTGTAAATGGGGTGCTGCGTAATAGTATCCGTAAACAAAAAGAGTTACTGGAGCTCATCGAAAATCCTGCCCTGCCAATTCTTAACCATCCCCCTTGGCTTATTGAACGCTGGGTCAAACAATACGGAGAAAAAGAAACAGCACGTATCTGTCAACAAAACAACGAACAGGCAGTTATCAGTCTACAGGTTAACACATGCTCCACTGACCGAGAATCATACAGTAAAACCCTCCATAAAAACGGAATAAGTGCTCACAACGGAACCTTCTGTGATACCACTCTTATCCTAGACGATTTTCACGGTGATATAAGCAGCCTTCCCGGATTCAGCGAAGGCCTGTTTCAGGTACAGGATCAGGGAGCCCGGCTACTGGCACATATCCTTAGCCCCTTGATACAAAATGGGGAATATCTTGATGCCTGTGCGGGGATTGGAGGAAAAACAAGTACTCTTATTCAGCTTGCACAGCGCGTTCAGGCCAAGGTTTCAGCTGTGGAACCCGAAAAATCGCGGCTTGAAAAATTCAAAGAAAACATGATACGTTTGCATCCATTGCTGAATGTCCCCATTTTCCCGGGCCGCTTGCAGGATTATTCAATTTCAAGCAGTAAGCGTTTTCATGGTATTCTGCTTGATGCTCCCTGTTCAGGCACTGGTGTCATTCGCCGTCATCCTGATATTCGCTGGAACAGAAGGGTTCAGGATTTCAAGCATTACCAGGAAACGCAACTGGACCTTTTGCAATCGGCAGCAACTCTTCTTCTTCCCGGAGGTATTCTGGTATATGCAACCTGTTCACTTGAGGCAGAAGAAAACGAACAGGTTATTGAACAGTTCCTCGCCCTCCACCCCGAATTCACATTGGAAGACAGTTCATCAGCCTTGCCCACAACAGCACATTATCATATTACAAATGGATATTTCTCACCCCTTCCCCAGGCAGAAATTGATGGCTTTTTCAGTGCAATATTACGCAATAAGCCTCTATAAAAGTGATCTCTTTTTTTCACATTTGAATTACTCTGTGAATGTGTAATAGCATTAAAAAACACTTTTACAACAGTGGCCCGTTTTAATGCACGACAAAAACTCCTCTATCATTATTTTCAATGAAGATAAATATCTGCTGTGGTACAAATGCATGTAGATTTTTTACTCTTTATGGCATCGTAAAAAAACAAAATGGGATGGACTTGTAAAAACCTTCATCTCCTTCTTTAACAACACAAAGGACACCATGGCTGAAATACGAAGCACACTGGATATGGTTATGGAACGGGCAGCACGAATGGCTGCACGTGCAGAAGACATCCCTGCAGAACAAGAAACTGAGCAGAAGGGAATGCGCCTCATTGCTGACTTTCTCAGTGGAAAACAATCGGGACTCAAAGAACTTCTCGATCAGGAAGATCCTGCCGAGCAGATGGCTTTCCGCCGAGGCATGGCGAAAGCACTGATTCGAAATGTGGTCATTCCCCGAGACGATATGCTCATGAACAGCAGTGCCACTGCTATTACCGGCCTCATTGAGCTTGCAGGAGAACCAGGCGGCGAAGTCGAGTCTGTCTGTTCCGAGTTGACACAACTGCTGCAACAGTACGCACAGCATAAGGAACAGACAAAGCAGCAGCTTGAAGATGCCATCAAAGCACAGTTGGCCCAGCAGCTCCAGGAGCAGATGGGGGAAGCACCTGATCTCGCCACAATCGACCCGACACTGCACCCCCAGTACCAGAAAGAGTGGACTCAAGCTCAAACAAACCTGAATGACCAATACACCCAGGCGTTTGATGAACGAAAAGAAATCCTTCTACAACGATTTTCCTGATGAGTATTTCAAAACGCATCGAAAAAATCCAGGCCGGCCTGCGTAGAAAAAAGATTGATGCAATCCTTATAACCGAACCTCACAATCGCCGTTATTTAAGCGGTTACTCTGCTCCCGATCACGATATAGGTGAAAGTTCAGGAGCCTTGCTGATTCCTGCACGTCGCTCTCCGCTGTTATTTACTGATTTCCGTTTTAAGATCCAGGCCGAAAGTGAAGTGGATGGCCTGGAAGTCATGCTCTACACAAAAGGCTTACTGCCACTGCTGCAACAACTGCTCCCTGAGCTTGAAGTCAGCACTCTGGCTTTTGAAAGTCATTACACCTTACATTCTGTATTTGAAAAGATGCAGACAATGGCTGAAAAATTTTCCATCACCCTTGCGCCCATGGATGGCCTGGTGGAAAAGATGCGCGTCATTAAAGATGGAACAGAGATCGACAAAATTCGACGCTCAGTCCTCCTGAACGAAGAAGTTTTTCAGGAGATTTATACCACAATAACTCCCGGACAGACAGAAATTGATATTGCTCTGGCAGTAGAAGCCACCATGCGCAAAAAAGGGGCTGAATCCCCAAGCTTTGACACCATAACAGCCACAGGCAAGAGAAGCGCCCTTCCCCATGCTGTTCCAGGTCTTGTAAGAATCAAGAAAAACAAGCCATTAATGATAGATATGGGGCTCATCCTTGACGGGTACTGCTCGGATATGACGAGGACTTTTGTGCCTAAAAAGGCAAGCAAGAAGTATCTCAAAATTCACCGCCTCGTCCGCAAAGCCCAACTTGCAGCCACCAAAGCCATCCGCGCTGGAATCAGTGCAGCGGCAATAGACAAAATTGCCCGGGATATCATTACTGATGGTGGTTACGGAAAACATTTCGGTCATGCTCTCGGTCACGGAGTAGGCCTTGCTGTCCACGAAGAACCTCGACTCTCCAGCCGTAATCGTAAATTCCTGCGAGCTGGAATGGTTGTTACTGTCGAACCCGGAATCTACCTGCCTGGCTGGGGTGGAATACGCCTTGAAAACATGGTCGTTGTGCGCAAAGATGACTGTGAAGTTTTAAATCAGGATACTACCTGGCTTGATATCTGACACCGGTTATAAATTATTAATCCTTTTCAATACACAACCATGAGCAAACATAAATATTTTGTCCTCGACACCAACGTACTTCTGCATAATCCGGACTCACTGACCTCTTTTGCGGATAACTCCGTTATTCTTCCAATGACCGTCATTGAAGAACTTGACAAATTTAAACGTAATAACGACGAACTCGGCCGCAATGCGAGGCACGTTATCCGCCAACTGGATAAACTTCGGAATCAGGGTACGTTAAAGGATGGTGTTACCATGGAAAATGGTGGCGTCCTGCGAATTACCGTTGAACGAAGAGATATGCCCGGTGCTCTGCTTGATATGAACATTGCTGATAATCGCATTCTGGCCGTTGCCAACAGCCTTCACGAAGAAGGCAAAGAAGTTATCTTTGTGTCAAAAGATATCAATGCCAGGCTGAAAGCAGATGCTTTAGGTATTGCTGTTATGGATTTTGAGAAACAGAAATGCAACGCAGATGAACTCTATATAGGCTGGCGCGAAGCTTCAGTTCCCAGTGAAGTTATTGATAAATTTTACAATGATAAAATACTTGAAACAGAAGGTTTTGATTTTCATCACAATGAATTTATTTTGCTGCAGGATGAAACCAACCCCAAGCACTCCGCTCTTGGTCGAGCCATTGGGCCAAACAGCATCTCCCACCTGAATCCCAAATATGACCATGCC
>CAMZLK010000159.1 GCA_947311475.1 uncultured Desulfocapsa sp. | reverse complement strand
GAACGAAGGGAATTACTGCAGACCAGTTCAGCAAGTGCAGGAGAGCTGTGCGCCGGACTGAATTTATGAGGTTTCATTTCATAAAGGTGAACGGAAACACCTAGTTCTGCTGCCTGCCATGCAGCTTCACAGCCGGCAAGCCCAGCTCCGATGATTCTTATATGTTGTGTTGTCATGAAATTATATGAGTTATGGTTTTTCTATTATTACAGGAAGCTTACGACGCCCCCATTGCAGTGCATCCGAATGGGAACCGAAGTAGAGGTCAATTCTGTCTGGTCCCTTGATGGCTCCACCCCGATCTTCAACCACTCCCCATCCCCATCCTGGAATGTACATCCTTGTTCCAAAGGGATAATATCTGGTGTCGGCTGCAATGGTGCCATCTTCTGGTAGAAAATACCAGGGGAACAGTATAAGTCGTGTGGGAATCATCCATGGTCTTTCTATGGAATCCATGGAAAAGAAGCCCTCTTCTGGTTCTTCTGGATAGGCGCCGTTGGCGGTTTGTCCAGTATACTTTTTCCCTGCATTTTTCCCGGCACTTATGTAGCGGTTCCAGAAATCAAGCTTCAAATAACTCCAGCTTCCACGTTCCCAGGAACAGCATGTAGAGCATCCGCAATATGCTGTGGTTTCCATGGTACGTCTCAGTGGTGGTTTGGAACAACTGCTGCAAAGGAAACAAAAAAGAAGAGAAGAAAACAGCAGGAGTTGTGTGACTCTTTTGTCTTTCTGCATCAGGATCGGTGAAACCATTTTTTGATATCGTTTGCTGAGAAATTCTTTAAAACCGGCCTTCCATGGGGACAGTGGGAAAAAAGATCCGCTTTCATCATGTTGGTGAGCAGGGCTTCTATTTCTTCTGTCGATAGCCTGTCTCCAGCTTTTACTGCAGCTTTACAAGCCATGGAAGCCAAAACATCTTCAAGCATTGAGCCTTCCCGCTTGTTACTTGATGAAGCACCAAACTGTTCAAGGATATCGAGGAAGAGCTCGGAAGCCGCCATATGCCTGCCGAGTGCAGGGATCGCAGAAATCACGTAAGAAGATCCCCCAAATTCACGGATACTGAAACCCATTTTTTCGATTTCCTCAGCATATTGCTCGACCTTTTGCAAATCATTCACGGAGAGTTCGACGGTTTCCGGGAAGAGAAGGGTCTGTTTGGCAATTGTACCGAGTAAAAATTGTTTTTTGAGTTTTTCAAAGAGCAGGCGTTCATGTGCTGCATGCTGGTCTATCACAAGCAAACCATCACTGGACTGGCAGAAAATGTAGAGATTATCGTATTGACCGATAATTTTCAGGCCGTGCCCTTTGCTCTGGCTTTCTGTAAAGACAGGCAATGGAGTAGCTGGTTCAGGTTGTTTTGGCGAACGAGAAGGCGGTGTAACAGAAGCGGGCACAGCAACTGGTTCCGAGGTTTGTGTCAGCCCGGGATCTTTTTTGACTGGTGATGGTGTTGAGGGGGCTGGGGGTACAGTTTTGTGCGTCTTTTCAGCAGAATGAGTGCTTCCGGGAACAGCTGATGAGGGTGCAAGAAAAGAACTTTTTAATGTCTGTTGGTATCCCTGCATTCCCTGCTGGATGGCCTGTACAATAAACTGATGAATAGTACGACTCTGCCTGAAGCGAATTTCCTGCTTGGTGGGGTGAACATTTACATCAACTTCTGCAGGATCAATATGTAAATGGAGAAGACCGGCAGGATTGTGGTGTTTCATAAGAAATCCACGTAGTCCTTCAGCTACTCCGTGGGTCAGCATCCGATCTTTAACAGATCTGCCATTAACCAGAATTTTGATACGTGAAGAACCTCTGACATGTTCATCAGGAGGAACCAGCAAACCTTTAAGATGTAGCAGGAAACTTCCTTTTTGAGAATGATCAATCTCAATAAAGGAACCAGAATAATGTAAAATACCAGCGAGACGCTGGGCGAGATCCTGATGGGAATCAAGGATAAGTGTCTGTCTGCCATCAACACGAAGGGAGAAGCTTACTTCCGGTACAGCCAGGCTGTAATTTTTTACCACTTCATCAATATGCCCCATCTCCGTACGTCTGGTTCTAAGAAATTTTCTTCGCGCCGGGGTATTGCCAAACAGATTTCTTATCTCAATTATAGTACCTTGCGCACATCCGGATTCATGGATTTTATAGAGTTTGCCATAGTTGAGAATGGCAGTGGTGCCAAGATCCGAAGATTTATGACGTGAGGTGATAGTCATTCGCGACACCGAGGAAATCGAAGGAATGGCTTCCCCGCGAAACCCCAAAGAACGTATGGATTCAAGATCCTGGTCATGTAGTATCTTGGAGGTTCCATGACGCTCCAGGCAAAGGAGGACATCATCTTCATCCATTCCCTCACCATTATCAATGATTCGGATAAGCCGCGTGCCGCCGCCTTCAATCTCAATCTCAACTCTGCTGGCACCAGCATCAAGACTGTTCTCGATCAGTTCTTTCACAACAGAGGCGGGGCGCTCCACAACTTCACCGGCAGCGATTCGGTTGGCAAGTTGTTCTGGAAGGACGCGAATTATTGACATATTGCAGCCATTGGCTAAGTATTTACAAAATCCGGTTTACCCGGGTTGGAGCTTCATGGTACGTTGCACAAATACAGGTTCTATGATGAACGCTTTTAATATACCAGCTTTTAAACGTTTACCTTATTTTTTTCGAGTTTAAAATGATTGATGGCGTCGTAAAAACTCTTCACCTGCTTTGTTGCTGCATTTTTTGTTTAATTACGACGTACCCTGGTACGCCGAAATCAAACAAAAAATACGCGCCTCGCATCTGAAGTTTTTTACTTAGCCATCTCAATTGACCTTTTTTCGAGTTTAAAATGATTGATCCTCTGAAAAAAAAGCTTGTTCCCATAGAACATCTCCAGGATATCAAAGGGGTACAGCTTCCAGTCAGGCTGAGCTTTGTGCAGCTCGTGGTTACTGGCCCACCTGGCGCGGGAAAAACCTATTATATCAACAAGGTGCATGGGTGGCCCAATGAGGGATATGTGGATCTTACCCGCAAGGGATGGTGGCGGGACCAAACCCTTACCTACCGCCCTCGTGAGGTTCATCTTGGTTTTCCCTTCAAGGGCTTTTCTGAGGCGTTAACCGTGTTTGATAAGGAGTGGCTCGAAGCCAAAGAACCACTGTACCTTGAGCTTAAAAGAATTCAGATACCTCCTGCCGGTGGTAATATTTTTCAGACGAACTGGAGAACCCGCTATATTTTTGAATTTTTGCTACCCGCCCCCAAAACCATTTTCAAACGGCGCACGGAACGGCACAAAGAGGGATATTTCCCGGTGGACAAGAACCTGACACTTGAAATGGTTGTGCGACAGCTCGATATTTACCGTGAAGTCGCTCTTTATATGCACAAGGCACAGATGCAGGTTTATGTTCGAGAAGAAATAAGCAAGCCCCCCATGCGTATTGCAGAGAAGGGTGATGTGAATGTCCCCAAATGGGCTCGGAAAGAATCTGAAAACAAACGTGATTTAAAGAGTTTTTCCGGCTGGAAGTCATTTCTTCTTAGAAAAAATTCCATTGAATGGTTTACCGTTACAGATGAACTGCAGGTTCTTGATAAGGATTGTCGTATTCCCCATGACGGCAAGAGTTTTGAAATGATTATTGGTGATCAGAAACTCGTTTTTCATCCGGAAATCCCACTGGGTGTAAAGAAAAAGAATATCCAGAAGAACTGGCTGATTTCTCCCACAAAAGCGTGTACTGCTGACACCATTGATGGTTTTGCCAGGATTAAGGTCGGTGATCGGGTGCTCATCGGCAGAGATAATTCTCAGTACAATGAAATATTCCAGTTTACAAAGAGTGTATCCAAAAGACACTTGATGGTGACTAATAAAATGGGTGATTTAATGATCACTCTTCTTGATGGTAAAACTCCGATTCAGATTGTACGAAGCGGTGATCAGGATATTCGGGAACGGATCGGAACAAATTTATATAATGCGATTCTTGATATTCGTGAGATTTATGGCGGAACCATCACTATCCTGGCACCCGATGAGGCTCTCGGTACCATAAAAAAGGTCAATGCAATCCTCACAGATGAGGCATACAGGCCCAAGGCGGAATCCGGTGCTCCAGGAGCGCTTCTTGAACTACCTGACGAATCGAGATTGCTTATTGTCGGGGATCTTCATGCCCAGGTTGATAATTTTCTAAAGATCCTTGATGAAGATTGTCTGCTGACCCATATGGAGTCCAACAGGGCATCTCTTGTCATACTTGGAGATGCTGTGCACTCTGAACTTGCAAAAGATATGGAAAATATGGATAGCTCCATACTTTTGATGGATCTGATCTTTAAGATGAAATGCCATTTTCCGGAAAATTTCTTTTACCTCCTTGGAAATCACGATAGTTTTGACCCATCGATTGGCAAGGCTGGAATCTTGCAGGGAGTTTTAATGCGTAAACGCTTACTCGAATTACGGGGGGAGGAGTATGTGGATGAGATGCTGAAATTTTACGATGCACTGGCAATCGTTATGAAGAATGGTTCCTGTGCAGCCTGCCATGCTGCTCCACCCAGGAAAAAAATCTCCCGCAAAAAGTTGATCAACCTTCGTAAACACCCCAAAATATGCCATTCAATTTTAACAAACCGACTGAAACGATCCCACTATCTTGCCGGGTATGAAAAAAGCGATGTGAAACAGTTTCGGAACAGTCTGGGACTTCCCAAACGATCGCCATTTGTGGTAGGGCATACTCCCCTTGACCCATTCAACAGTTTTTGGAAAAATGCTGGTAATATCAAGGGACATCATATTATATATAGTGGCCGTGAAGATGGGCCGAGTGTGTTTTTGCAGATAGGAAAAAAAATGATTCCCCTGAGTTACCCGGCTGAGCCTTTAACCAAGATAATTAACGAAATGAAATAAGATGGACAGGCTCCTAGTAAAAACTCTCCGCCACTTTGCTACGTTGAAATTAAACAAAAAATGTTGCAACGAAGCAGGTTGAAGAGTTTTTACGAGTCCAATAATAATATCAAGTAGTTATGAATAACAACAAGGCATTTACTTGCAGTTTATCTGCATTAGTTCTCACGAGAGGGAGAAAATAGTATGGTAGCAATGTCAACAAACCCATTAGCTGGCTTACTCCGTAAGTCACCGTTTAAGCCGATTCAGGAGCACATGCGGGTCGTTTTTTCCTGCGTTATGCTGCTTCCGGATCTATTTGATGCGCTCTACAGGAAGGATCAGAAGGAAGTCGCAGAACTGGCTGAACAGATAGGGAGTCTGGAAACTGAGGCAGACAGGATAAAATCCACCTATCGCCACAATATGCCGAAATCCTTATTACTCTCTGTGGATCGTGAAGACCTTCTCAGCCTTATACATGAACAGGATGCTTTTGCTGATGGTGTTGAAACGATTAGCCAGATCATGAGTAATCGAGACATGATTGTTCCGGAAGCAATTAAAGAAGGGCTTGATGAATTGCTCGAAGGCACAATGGAGATCAGTACTCAGGCCAGGAACATGATAGAAGAACTTGACGAATTGGTACATGTCGGTTTTAGCGGCAGGGAGCACGATGTGGTCACTAAAATGATCGCGGGTGTGCGGAAGTCAGAGCACAATATTGATCAAGTTCTGAAGAAAGTGAACCGGACTTTATTCACAGTTGAAAAAGAGCTCGATCCTGTATCCGTAATGTTTTGGTACCGGATAATAGAGGAGGTTGGGGCGCTGTCGGATCATGCTGAAAATATGGCAGACCGCTTATTGTTGTTTTTATCTAAGTAGATGACGCCTTGATGGACTCGTAAAAACTCTGCATCTTTTTCGTTACTGCAAATTTATTATCTTTTCAACGTACTTTAGTACGCCGAAAAGATAATAAATCTCCGTGCCTCGAATAAAAAGGGTTTTCCAAGTCCATCCTGTTTTCGACCTTTTTACGAGGTCATCATACCTTAATAAGAACATTTAATTTTATTTTTATATAGAATAAAAACAGGGAAGAGAGAAGAAATGGAAGTTATTGCTGCGTATGGAACTATTCTGATTGCGCTCGCTGTGATCTTTGGTCTTTATATGACCTGGGGGATTGGAGCAAATGACCTGGCAAATGCCATGGGAACCTCTGTGGGGGCTGGTGCTGTAACAGTTAAGCAGGCCATTGGTATTGCCATCGTCTTTGAGTTTGCCGGTGCTGTAATTGCTGGTGGAAATGTTACCAAAACAATTCGAAAAGGGATCATTGATCCAACCGCCATTATTTCAACACCGGAAATTCTGGTTTTTGGAATGCTTGCTGCACTGCTCGCAGCTGCTGTCTGGTTGATGATTGCTTCAAGCCGGGGGTGGCCTGTCTCCACAACTCACTCCATTGTTGGTGCCTTGATTGGTTTTGCCGTTGTTGGTATCGGGCCTGATGCTGTGAACTGGGGAAAGGTTGGTAAGATTGTGGCTAGTTGGGTTATCTCTCCAGCAATTGGTGGAACCATTGCCTTTCTTCTGGTTTTATCCACAAGAAAGCTTATTTTCAATACGAAGAACCCGTTGAAAATGGCCAAAAGATATGCCCCGATGTATATTTTTCTCGTGGGTTTTGTCATTTCTCTGGTGACACTTTTTAAAGGCTTAAAACATCTTCATATTGAACTTACCGGAGGGCAGAGTTTTGGCGTGGCGATTGTAATAGGCCTGATGACCAGTGGTGTTGGCTATTATTTTGTCAGCAAAATCAAGGAAGATGTTGATGCAGACAGGGATTTTCATTTTGCAAGTGTGGAAAAAGTGTTTACTCCCATGATGCTTTTTACTGCCTGCGCGATGGCCTTTGCGCATGGCTCCAATGATGTCGCAAACGGTATTGGACCACTTGCTGCTGTAATAAGTATTGTCTCATCCGGTGGTGAAGTAATGCAGAAATCTGCCATGCCTGTATGGATTTTGTTTGTTGGTGGTGGTGGCATTATTCTTGGTCTTGTAACCCTTGGGTATAAAGTTATGCTCACTGTTGGTACAAAGATCACAGAACTGACGCCATCGCGCGGATTTTGTGCGGAACTTGCTGCTGCCAGCACGGTGGTGCTTGCCTCAAGAACAGGGCTTCCGGTATCAACTACCCACATTCTTGTAGGATCAGTTCTGGGCGTTGGGTTGGCACGAGGCATTGGTGCTCTTGATCTTCGTGTTGTCTTAAACATTGTTATTTCATGGATTGTGACACTTCCTGCCGGAGCTGTTATGGCAATGGTATTCTTTTTCTTCTTGAAAGGTGTTTTCGGTTGAACAAAAAGGTAAACCAGTACCTCCCGTTATTGAGTGAGGTGCTGGGCGTTTTTATTCTTCTGCTTAGCGATTATGCCACCATCTAAGAAAAAAAAATCATCTCGACCAGCGGTAAAGCCAAAACGTGTCTATAAAAAACCCTATAATGAAAAACATATTATAGGGTTTCTGTTTACAATAAGTCTCAGTTTAACTCTTTTTCTTGGTAGTCTCCTGCTCGTCCTTGCATTGTTAAAAGTTCCGGATATCAGGACTATTGCGGAGTACCACCCCCCTCAGGCCTCGGAAATTCTCGATCGAAATGGCAATGTGATTGAGCGAATTTTCAGTGAGAACCGTACTGTTGTACCTTTGTCTGCAATGCCTCCCTATCTCCCCCAAGCCTTTGTAGCCGCAGAAGATAGCAGGTTTTATTCGCACCCGGGCCTTGACTTGTGGTCGGTTATTCGTGCAGCTATCAATAATATACGTAGTGGAAAACGAGGGCAGGGGGGCTCAACCATTACCCAGCAGGTGGCGCGTTCATTATTACTTACCCCTGAGAAAACTTATCTTCGTAAGTTTAAAGAAGCCATCCTTGCCTGGCGGATCGATACCCTTCTCAGTAAGAATGATATCCTCCACATTTATCTTAACCAGATATATCTGGGTAATGGCGCCCATGGCGTGGAGGCAGCGGCACAAGTCTATTTTGGAAAACGTGCCAGGAATCTGAGCCTTGGAGAGGCTGCAATACTTGCCGGTTTGCCACAGGCTCCAAGCCGCTATGCTCCAAATCGTAATATGAGTGCTGCACGAGCAAGACAAAGGTATGTACTAAATCGTATGGTTGCAGAGAATTTTGTGACTGATAAAGTCGCACGAGTTGCCTATGATCGCCCTGTGAAAATTGCACGAGCCAGTATTCAGAGAAGAGCCGTCAACGGATATTTTGTGCAACTTGTCAGAAAACAGGCGGAAAAAATTCTTGGCAGGTCACTCAACAGGGCAGGTGTCAGGATTCGAACCACCATGGATCCAGCCCAGCAAAGGCAGGCTTCCGTGGCTCTTAGAAAAGGTATTAAAAAGTCATTTCCAGGAAATAAGAAGGTTCAGGGAGCCATTATATCGATTGATGCCTGTAATGGAAATGTCAGAGCGTTGGTTGGCGGGCGAGATTTTAACAAAAGTGCCTTTGATCGCAGCACTCAAGCAAGACGTTCGGCAGGTTCTCTCTTTAAACCACTGTTGTATGCTGCAGCTTTTGAGAAAGGTTATTCTCCTGAATCCACGTTAATTGATGCACCACTTTCTATCAGGGGACATGATGGAAAAAGCTGGAAACCGAAGAATTTTACAGGTAAATATTATGGGGAAACATCGCTTCGCGAAGCATTGGTTAAGTCTCGAAATATCATAGCTGTAAAGTTGCTTCAGCATGTTGGCATAAAACAAGTCCAGGTTCTTGCGGAAAAATCGGGCATTCGGCCTCCCATCACCTCAGATCTTTCTCTAGCTCTTGGTGCCACAGGTGTTTCACTTCTTGAAATAACAGCTGCTTACTCACCTTTTGTCTGCAAGGGGAAATATTATTCTCCAACTCTGATCAGTGCAATTGATTCCAACGAAGGGCGTAGAATATTTCGTGCCAAACCCGTGGCGAAGCAGGTTCTTCGTGCACCGGTTGCAAGTACCATGAAAAATCTCCTTGCTGAAGTAATTGAAAGGGGTACTGGAAAGCGGGCTAAAGGTTTACCTGGGGTGGCAGGCGGGAAAACGGGCACTACAAATGAAAATCGGGATGCCTGGTTTGTCGGATTCTCCGGAAAACGAATTGGTGGGGTATGGTTGGGTAATGATGACAACAAGAGCCTGGGAAAAGGAAAAAGTGGCGGTGTTGTCGCAGCTCCTATTTGGCGTGATTTTATGAGTGGTTCAGGAAAACTTTGACAGGGGAGCATGGATTATAAAAAAATTATCTCCACATGCTATTGTGGTAACGGTGCAGACAAACTTGATAAGGCAAGAAGTCTTCTGAAAAGCTATGGCGACCTGTTGTCAGGTGAAGCCAGGATAAAAGAGCAATTAGCGGTTGCACGAGCCGCAGTGTCCTTGCTCGATACGCATATGACAGCAATGGGTATGGGGAAGACTTGCACGGCTTGTGCTGCAAGGCCTGGTGGTGGCTGCTGTAGTGCTTACATGGGGCATGAAAACAATGATGCTCTTTTGCTGCTTATGAATATCTTAACAGGTGTGGATGTCCGCATTGTTCGTGAGGATGAGATCGAATGCTGCTTTCTTGCAGAGACTGGTTGTATCTTACTTTTCAAACCAATCTTTTGTCTGAATTATCTCTGTAGTCATATTCAGGAAGGATCAAATGAGACGGAGTTACGGTTACTGGAACAAAAGACCGGCGTACTTTTATCAGCTCAAGGCCAGCTTGAACAGTTAATTATTGGTTTTTTACAGTCTCAGGATGAGTGAGAGGAAGATGTGAAGTGGAAAAACAAGCCAGACAGGCAATAAATTACTGCCTGTCCGGATAGAGGAAAAAGACTATTTATATGCTCCAATACCAAGAGCTTTTTGCAGTTCTTCGACCTTACTATAATCGAGTGGATCACTCCAACCAACTATCCTGGCTTTTCTGGCTGCCGGGTTATCTTTTTTGATCTGTTTCAGTGCATCCACGACTTCTTGAGCCAGTGCCTCGGAAGTCTTTGCAGTCTTGGCAAGAGGCCATTCCGGATAGAGAGTGGTAGAATACACAAATGGAAAAGTGGAGTTCTGTTCGTTGATAATTTTGAAGTCTTCCATGCTAATTGAGCCACCTGCAAGCATTCGTTCCAAAGTGTCTGTACGAACAGTTCCCGCATCTGCCTGTCCATTTTGAATGGCAAAAATCACATTATCATGTTTTCCGGCAAATACCACTTTTGCAAAATCCTTGAAAGGATCAATACCAGCATCCTTGAGGGTTTTATAGGCCATTTGCCAACCGCCAAAAGATGATTTTTTAACCGAAATAAATGTTTTCCCTTTCAAATCCGCTAGTGTATTAATGCTGTCATTATAGGCAGATGTTAAAATAACACCACCAAATGATTTAAGTGCCTGTCCTTGACGAGAATTGATCATTGTTGCAATCGCTGTGGCACCAAGTTTTACTTTTGCCGTGACAAACATGGATGAGTTAACCAGGAAAAAGTCGACCTTGTTTTCCTTAATGGCAGGATTGACTTTATCAAAATCAAGGGGCACAATCTCCACATTTTTCCCAAGTTTTGCGGAAAGATATTTTCCGGTTGCTGTCCATTTTTTCATCACTTTTGCGGGGCCATTTTTGGTTAGAACTCCGATCTTGACGCTATCCGTTGCTTGAGCTGAGGAAGTACAGAAGAAAAAAAGAAGTGCAAACATAATCAAAAGACGTTGTTTCATTGAAGACCTCCTGAAAAGAAAACAAAAAAAGAAAAGGTGAGGCGAATGGAGCCACAAATAATTGGATTGCAACTAAAATTTTACAAGAAGATAGGGGAAAGTCAAGAAACAAAAAAAATCACCACAAGAAGAGACTTGTGGTGATTGAGGAACTTCCAGAAAAGTCAATGTTGATGGGCTCGTAAAAACTCTTCATCTTCTTCGTTACTGCATATTTCTTTTCTTTTCAACGTACCCTAGTACGCCGAAAAGATAAGAAATTTCCGTGCCTCGAAGATGAAGAGTTTTTACGAGCCCATCAACATTGACTTTTCTGGAAGTTCCTCAATGACCACAAGTCTCTTCTTGTGGTGATTTTTTTTG
>CAMZLK010000158.1 GCA_947311475.1 uncultured Desulfocapsa sp. | reverse complement strand
AGTCCGTCCTGTTTTTGACCTTTTTACGAGGTCATCATATTTGATAAGCTCGTAAAAAGGTCAATTGAAAGATGGCTAAGTAAAAAGCTTCATATGCGAGGCGCACATTTTTTATTTAATTTCAACGTACCCTAGTACGCTGAAATTAAATAAAAAATGTGCGCCTCGCATATGAAGCTTTTTACTTAGCCATCTTTCAATTGACCTTTTTACGAGCTTATCAAATATGATGACCTCGTAAAAAGGTCAAAAACAGGACGGACTTGGAAAAACAAGGCAGGCAATCACCCCATGAGGAATTAACTTTCAGATAAAAATATGGCTATAAAAACAGACTTGAAAAAAACGACTGATGACATTTGTGATAAAAATGGACAACCATATCCAGATTGTCTGATAATCAACAAACCGAATCTGAAAAATATGCCACTGCTTTTGGGTGAGGGCGTGCTCACCATACTCTTCTGGGGTGTCTGGTTTTATCTCTGGCTGCCGATTATCAGCATGGTAGCCTGGTGGCTTGGTTTCAGTTTTTTCTACAGACACATGGTGGAGCTGGGTGGTTTCAGTGGTTTTATCAAATTTCTCAATGTATTTCTTTCCGGAATTGTCCTGCTTTGCGGCACCCTGATTCTCTGGAGTTTTTACAATCTCAAACGATATGGATCCTATCATCGCAGAAATCAAACAATGACAACAGACATGGACGAACTGGCAGCCAACTTCAACATCAGCCGTGAAAAGCTGCAAAAAGCACAAACAGCCAAACGTCTATCATTCTCATTTGCTGAAAACAATATGATAAAAGAGATCAGATTATCTCAACGGGGCACTCCGCAGGTACAAAGCGTACACCGTAGCAAAATAAATTAACGCAGGTAAACTGCAAGTAAGTGCCTTGTTGCTTATGCTGATAATTTGAGTTTGAAACACTTCGATTTTCTTGTTTTTACGGCACTAAAGCTGAAGCAGGTCAATTGTCACACCATAAGGATGCGGGCCCATTTTCACACAGGGATTTCAATGGAATTAAAAGAATTACTTACAATTGCAAACAATAAACTACTCAAAGTTACAAATAGACCTGAGATTATAATGTCCAGCGGCAAGGGGATGTATCTCTTTGATATTGAAGGTAACAAGTATTTGGATTTCATAGGTGGCTGGGCGGTTAACTCTCTCGGACATTCTCCAGGTGTTATTTCCAGCACCCTTGCTAAACAATCATCTATTCTTGTCAATTCAAGCCCTTCCTTTTTTAATTTACCAATGCTGGAATATGCTGATTTATTAACAAGTCATTGCTGCTTTGAAAGAGTCTTTTTTACTTCAACTGGTGCAGAAGCCAATGAAGGTGCAATAAAATTAGCACGAAAATTTGGTACTCTTCATAAAGGCGGTGCTTCCGACATTATCACCACTCAATTGGGTTTTCATGGCAGGACACTTGCCACAATGTCTGCTACCGGAAAAAAACAATGGGAAACGTTGTTCGAACCCAAACCAAAAGGTTTTCAAAAAGCAATTTTTAATGATTTTGAATCAATCAAAAAGTTACTCACGGAAAAAACCTGTGCCATTATGTTTGAGCCCATTCAGGGCGAAGGCGGAGTGAATGTAGCGACAAAAGAATTCGTTACAAAAACCCGGGAATTATGCAACAAAGAAAATATCCTTCTCATTTTTGATGAAATCCAGACAGGTATGGGGAGAACCGGGAAACTATTTTGCTATGAACACTATGATATCGAACCAGATATAATGACCCTTGGTAAAGGTATTGGCGGAGGCTTCCCTCTTTCTGCATTGCTTACCAAGGAAAGATTAAACATCTTTGACCCTGGTGACCAGGGAGGAACATACACCGGCCAGCCTCTTTCGATGGCTGCTGGCATAGCAGTACTTGAGGAAATTCTCGACAAAAACCTGGTCGAACAGAGTCAGAAGATGGGCAAGTTTATCAAGAGTCAGCTTGCAGAACTTTCAGAACACTATGAGATTAGCAATATTCGTGGAGAAGGTCTCCTTATTGCTTTCGACCTCCTGGAAACAGAAGGAGTCGATCTGGTAAACAATTGCCTTAAGAAAGGTCTCTTAATCAACTCTCCAAAGAAGATGTCCATACGCTTAATGCCACCTTTAATTGTCACAAAAACAGAGATCCGAGAGATGCTGCTTGTTTTAAAACAATACCTCCAGAAAACATAGGGATGGACTCGTAAAAACTCTTCATCTGCTTCGTTACTGCAAATTTCTTATCTTTTCAACGTACCCTAGTACGCCGAAAAGATAAGAAATTTCCGTGCCTCGAATATGAAGGTTTTTCCAAGTCCATCTTGTTTTCGACCTTTTTACGAGTTTGTCTTAATCAACATACATTCTTTTCGATCCAATGCACCGCCACACAAGAAATTTAATCCATTTACTAAAATTTTGTTAGCAATAACATCTGTTTTTATGGTTCATCCGATTAAAACGTGCTTTGTCTCATGGTAAATAATACATCACCAAGAAAAATCCAGTAATTGGTCACAAGTGTTGCCTGTGGCTCCTAGCTTCGTATCATTTCTGCTATCTGGAAAGCCACCTCAAGGCTCTGTTCTGCATTGAGACGCGGATCACAGGTAGTAAGATAGTTATTCATCAACTCCTCATCAACAATGTTTCTAGCACCACCTGTACACTCCGTAACATTATCACCGGTCATCTCCAGATGAATACCACCTGGGATGGTTCCTTCCGCCCAGTGGATTTCAAAAAAACAGGTGATTTCAGAAAGAATATCGTTAAAGTTTCTGGTTTTATGACCACTTTTCGCAGTATAGGTATTGGCATGCATTGGATCACAATTCCAGACAATATTATAGCCCTCTCGCTTAGCTTCCCGGAGAAGAGGTGGCAGGACTTTTTCAATATTCTTCATACCGTGTCTGGTTATAAGGGTCAGGCGTCCAGCCTCATTCTCAGGATTTAAAGCCTCGATGAGCTGTTTCACATTATCAAGATCGTAATCAGGCCCGATTTTCACGCCAATTGGATTATTCACACCACGTAAAAACTCTACATGCGCTCCATCTACCTGCCGTGTTCTCTCACCAATCCAGAGCATATGGGCCGAGCAATCATACCAGCCACCAGCGGTTGAATCTTCACGGGTAAGGGCCATCTCATATCCCAGTAGTAATGCTTCATGGGAAGTGAAAAATTGCGCCTGTTTCATTTCCGGACTGTCCGAATTAATACCAATGGTCTCCATGAACTGCAAAGCCTGATGAATTTGCTTCCCCAAGCGTTCATAGCTTCGTCCCATGGGAGATTGCTTCACAAATTCCTGGTTCCAGGCTGATACCCTGTGGAGTGCTGCGAAACCACCGCGAGTAAAGGCACGAAGCAGATTCAGGGTTGAAGCCGCCATATAGTATCCCTCAAGCATCCGATTAGGGTCGGGAACACGTGCCTCTGCAATAGGCTCAGAACTGTTAACCATGTCACCTCGATAGGACATAAGCTCAACGCCATCCACCATTTCAGTATCTGAGGAGCGGGGTTTAGCAAACTGCCCGGCGATACGGCCAAGTTTGATAACCGGCTTTCCTCCGGCATAAGTCAACACAACTGCCATTTGCAAAAGAACTTTCAATTTTTCACGAATGCTCGGTGCTGTAACCTGGGAAAAGGATTCTGAACAGTCACCCCCCTGAACAAGAAAAGCCTCACCAGTTGCGGCCTTGGCCAACAATGCCTTAAGGTCTCTGATTTCTCCGGCAAAAACAAGGGGCGGTAGAGTGGCAAGCCTTTCAATCACGGCATCATGTTCCGCCATATCGGGCCATTTGGGCTGTTGAAGGGCTGTGAAGTTCTGCCAGCTTGTTTTAGTCCATTTATTCTCTGATGTTCCCATACTCTTTCTCTCAAATAGTAATGATCATCTCGCAGGACTTACCCATGCAAAATGAAATTGTTAAAAACTACGGCAGCAGATTTCCACATCAAATGCATTCAAAATCCGCATTTCACCTTCTCTCTTTTTCCCTTCCGCAGGAGGCCGAAATTCAAGTGTGGCGACCATCTCCTCAGCACAACTACGGGATGGAATGGCATCCATTCCTGTTCCCAGTACTTCCCCGGTTGCAGTATCAAGCAACTCTGCATCCCGCCCATTAGTGACAACGGCTAAGGGAATCTGATACTCTTTTTCAAGAATCCTTGCTGCTGCAATGGCTGATCGCTCACGACTCACCAGCGAACCAGCACCATAACGGATAATAAGAAACTTCTTCCCCAATTCTTTCAAACTGACAGCAAGCTCAATATTTGAGCGTACAAACTGGGTGCTGAAAAGAGTTTCTATGGAACATCTAGGCTCCAGATCTTCCTTTTCGTAACCCAGCTTTTCAACCATCATCTTTGCAAGATCCTGGCGAATTCGTTCATCATCGGTATCAGTGAGTTCTTCACCGGTGATAAAATCTTTCAAAGTGCCATAAACAAAGTGGTGAGTTGGGGCATCACTCATGTCAACTCCTTCCTGAAACACAAATGCCCCGCCTTTTTCAAGGAAGGGCATTCACACTACTTCCTCATAAATTCTATAGTTCCAGCCAGGATTCGGAGAATACAGTCTGACCGGAGAGTGCTTTATATGTCTTGTAATGCTCAAGAGCAACGCCAGAAAGACCTGATTCACCTGGATCATCTCCATCCATCATCGCATGAACCATATCCACATGTTCCTGACGCTCCCCCTTACAAATGGCCATCAGTTCAGTATCATAAGAGTTCACAATAGCTGTGGAAATACCATACTTCATGAGCATAATGAGATAGGTACGATCAAGATGCTTACGAAGATGATCAGCAACACCATTGGAAACATTGGAAAGTCCAACGGTAGAACCTGCACCAGGAGCAATATCCTGCAACATCATCATAAATTCCAGGCCAGCATTAATCTGGTCTGCACCAAGGGTAATAGGGGTTCCGATTGGATCAAAAAGAATCTTTTCGTTGGGAATTCCACCTTCATTCATTGCCATCATCAGATCAACTGACATTGCCGCACGCTCAGCTGAGTCGCGAGGCATTCCATCGGCTCCCCAGAGAAGGGCAATAACGTCACATTTCATCTCAGCAGCCACAGGAATCATCTGCTCCATACGCTCGGGTTGCGCAGAAATGGAGTTCATCAAGGCATGTTCCTTGTTTTTTACAGCCTTAAACCCGGCAGCCATCGCGTCCATGTTAGTGGTATCAAGACAGAGAGGAAGATCCGTAACCGCTTCAACAGTCTCAACAACCCATGGGAGAAGTTCGGTACCATCCTTTCGTGCCGGTCCGATATTCAAATCAAGGTACGATGCACCGGCATCAGTCTCTTCTTTGGCCATCTCCTGAACAGGGCCCTGAACACGGTCTTTCATAGCGCCACCACTACGAGTTCCCATGATATTGATACTTTCTGCAATTGCTTTAACGGTTTGGCCCATTGTACTCTCCTTAACTCTCTAGATTATTGTTTTTTCTGTCCATCCTGGTTTGTCTAAACAAGGACGTTAATTTACTCTTTATTTTTGCTTCTGTCAATTCCGGTTCATTTTAGTGCTTACTCCATAATTCCAGCAATAAAAAACTAGAATATATGAGAGTGAGACAATATCAAAATGTTACGAATAGCAACAAGGGACTTACCTGCAGTTTACCTGCGTTAGTACCTTACAGAACATTTTCTTGTTTTTTTCAAAGATACTATTCTCATAAGCTCCCCATACCCCTTCTGGGATGTCAGTGCACCTGTCAGGTTACTTCTTTGCTGATGGAAATAAACCCATATCTGTATGCGGAAGAAAGAGTGCAGCCATGTAATGATTCATAAAATCGGGATTCTCAGACAGTTCCATATTGGTCATTAGAGTACGCACGGCGACTCTTTCCCGAAAACGCCTATGATCTGTGAGACTTATCTGACAGCCTAGCATGGACGCATTTCCGATATAGAAGAATCGCTCCCGATCAATATCAGGCAACAACCCAATGGTAATGGCTCGTTCAAGATCAATATATGAGCCAAAATTACCTGCAAGAATTACCCGGTCAAGGTCATTGAAGGTCAAGCCCACAGATTCAAGCAGTGTCTGGTAGCCTGCGTACATGGCACCTTTTGCCCGAATCAGATTATCAAGATCAACTTCCGTAATAACGATATCTTCGCCTATCATGGAATCACGGTCCCAGGCAAGAACATACTCCCAGCGATCTTCGCCTTCCCGAATTCTGGGGTGATCCAAAGTCTGATGAAACTTTCCCTGCGGATCAAGGACTCCGGATTCCAGCAGCTCTGAAACAATGGAAATCAGGCCGGAACCACAGATCCCTCTGGGTTTTGTCTGACCAATGGTTACAATCATCGGGTCATAGGTTTCGGGATGGATTTGAAAGTTTTCAATGGCTCCCTGGCTGGCCCGCATTCCAAATTTAATGCCGCCCCCCTCAAAAGCAGGGCCTGCAGAACAGGCTGCGCAAACCATCCAGTCCCTATTGCCAACAACAATTTCACCATTGGTACCAATATCGATAAAGAGTGAGACCTCATCGCTCTTCTGCATTTGACAGGCATGCACACCAGCCACGATATCACCGCCCACATAGGAGGAAATACAGGGATAGAGAAACATTCTGACAGACGGGTGAGCCATAATGCCCAGCCCTGCGGCTTTAGTCAGCGGAAACTGGCTGACACTTGGGACATAGGGTGCTTCCCGCAGAAATTTTGGATTGATGGCCAGCATCAGATGGGCCATAACGGTATTTCCGGCTGTCATGATATAGCTGATATCACTGGGACTGATGATAACTTTCTTGCACACCTCTTCAATAATATTATTGATGGTGTAAATCACTTTTTCCTGTAAGCCCTTCAAGCCTCCGGGCCGCTGGGAATAAATCATACGGGAGATTACATCCTCACCATAACCAATCTGTGCATTATATCCGGATCCTTCTGCGATGATTTTGCCGCTGTTAAGATCAATCAAAACTCCGCCACATGTGGTGGTACCAATATCCACGGCAAGGCCATACAAGCGATCGGTGGTATCTCCTGGTTCCACTGCAATGATTCGGTCTGGCTCAGTTTCTCCTTTACCGTGAAGAAGAATCACAGTTACGTCCCAGTTTGCCTCACGGAGTACCAGAGATAGCCCATTGATGAGTTCGGGGTGGTCATAGCTTGGCTCGGGGGTATCGGGATTAACATTTTTGAGAGCCCGCATCAAACGCTGCATATCCGAGATATTATCTTCCAGGGTTGGGGGGGGGATTTTCAGAAAAACCTTGCCAACCGGAGGATCAACGTCCCATGTTCCAATGAGTGATTCCAGTGATCTGGCCGAAATGGATCTTGTGGTTTTAGGTGCTCGTTTTAAGGCCTTACCATCAGATTTCACCATATCTGGAATGCGAACAGTGATATCTGAAACAACTTTTGCCTTACATGCCAGGCGCACTCCTTTATCATATTCGGCCTGTTTCAGGGAAGCAGCACTATCCGCCTCCACCTCTCCACTTTCCAATGTAACTTTACATTTTCCGCAAACACCGTCCCCACCACAGAAAGCATGAATATAAACACCGGCTGTTGCTGCCGCGGTGAGAAGGTTTTCTCCATCATCAACTGTGACGTGGACGTCGTCTGGCAAAAAATGTATGTTATGTTTCATTGATTATCTCGCTTATCAAAATTCAAGTGCTTTTTCGTCAAAATAAAAATAACAGGATGTGGCACCATGTCAAGAAGTATTGCTTATAATATATATAAACAAAATTGATGGGCTCTAAATTCCTTCAACACGATATTAAAAAATTATGGGAAATCAGCAAAATAAGCGTTTCTGGTTAAAAGCATGTATTGAAATAGACCCAATTCTGGAAGATGCGCTTATCGATTACCTTGTCGGGGTATTAGGTGCCAGTGTGGAACACTCTGTGGATACTGACAATTCCTCGAACCTGTGCCTCAATGTATATCTAAAGGAAAAAGACCCGGACCCGGAAACACAGGAAACATTGCAGAGTAAACTTGCAACCCACCTTGAGGAACTTGCAGTAATTTTTCATGTTAAGCAACCAGAACTGTCATGGGAACATATTGAAGATCAGGATTGGTCAAGCAACTGGAAAGTCCATTTCAAACCATTTACAATTACCAAAGGGCTGGTAATTGCCCCCACCTGGGAAGAATATACCGCAACAAGCAATGAACAGGTAATTGTCATGGATCCGGGAATGGCATTTGGTACTGGCCACCATGCCACCACAAGTCTCAGCCTGGATTTGATCAAACAAATAATTACTGCTCATAAAGATCAAAGTGTGCTTGATGTGGGAACAGGTACTGCTATTCTTGGAATGGGAGCAGCACTGTTTGGAGCTACACGTGTTGTTGGGATTGACAATGACCCTGAAGCGGTACGTGTTGCCATTGAAAATGTTCGCCTGAACAGGCTGAATTCAATAATGGAGATATCGCAGACCCCACTACAACAGATGGATGATCAATTTGACCTTATTGTGGCCAATATCATCCACGATGTACTTCTGACCATGGCACAGGATTTCAATACACTCCTGGCTCAAAAGGGAAATCTTATTCTGTCAGGTATACTCCGTGGTGAACAGGAGGAAAATATTATTCGTGTATTTACAGATTCCGGTTTTACATTTATTAGAAAAAAGCTGCTGGAGGAATGGGCAACTCTCCACTTTACCAAAACCCATTAATTTCATCAACCTGCAACTTCAGATGAATCCATGGGACTAATCTGGTAATTTTCATCAAACATGATCCCCATACCATCCTCTGCACTTCTTGTGACGATTCCTGAAGCACTAACCCAGATACGCTTCCCTTTCCAGGCTTTTAAGGTTTCAAGTGCCAGTACAAACTTCAAAGTCTGTAAATCCTCCAAGGAAAGTAAAAACTCCAGACGAACCTTACTTGCCAGCGGCAACGGATGCTCAGTTTTAATAAAAGCACCGCCAGCACTGATGTCGGCTGTGAGAAACTCCATCATGGGAGTTTTCCCAGACAAGGTTTCTGCTGTCATTTTCGCCTGAATTTGTATGGAAAAGCGTTCGTGTAACCTGCGTTCCTCTCCTTGCATTTCTCCCCCTTCAGATAAGTCTTTTCTTAATTTATATCAGCTTTGATTTTCATCAAGAACGTATTAATTTCACCGGAAGAACCAGTCGAGAGTATTCTTCCAGAAATATCATCATCACTCTCTAAGCTATTACGGATTCCATCCGGTTGAAATCGCAATGGCTAAGAAGCCACCTTCCCATGAAATACATTGCTTTTTTATAAGCATGTCTTGTTATTTGGTGTAATGTTATCGTTTTAATTATTAGAAGGCAACTTTTTTCATGATTTATCTGTTGCTTTTCTTTTGCGCTGGATTGGTTTTTATGGAAAGATGGATAAAAATTGATTTTCTATTGAAAACCCAAAATCACAAGAAAGGACACAGAGCTCCATGCGTCGTCGATTTTTTATTCACCCTGATACCACCATTGATGATGAAATTCAATTATCAGAGAATGAATCCCATCATATTGTTAAGGTATTGCGATTAAGTGTTGGTACGTCACTGCAACTCCTTGACGGGAAGGGTAATATCCATGATGCACAGATTCTTGCAACTGACAAACGTGTTTTGTTACGGATCACCTCCTCCATCCATGTAAAAGGTGATGCAGTACCACTGCGTGTATGTCAAAGTATACTCAAAGGACAGAAAATGGAGCTTTTGATGCAGAAATGCACAGAGCTCGGAGTTGCTGAATTTACCCCCTTTTACAGTGAACGCTGTCAACTGAAGAAAACAGAGCTTTCAAAAATATCCCAAAAATATACCCGTTGGCAGCGTATTATCGAAGAAGCCTGCAAACAATGCAACAATCCCCATATGATGCACTTGAACCCAGTGCTTCCTTTTGAGAAAATGCTCACGGAACAGACCGGGGCCGTGCAAAAGATCCTCTTTTGGGAAGAACAGGGAAACGACATTTCCCTGCACTCCAGTTCTCTGCAAAAAACAGACGCTGGTCTGCAAATTGTTTTTGGCCCGGAGGGTGGTTTTCCTCTGCAGGAAATAGATACAGCCCAAAAAAAAGGGTTCCAGATATTAAGTCTCGGGCCGCGCATATTAAAGGCAGAAACCGCGAATATTGCAGCGGTTTCCATAATGCAACATTTGCTTGGAAATATGTAAGCGTCAATTTTGATAAGCTCGTAAAAAGGTCAATTGAACGATGGCTAAGTAAAAAGCTTCATATGCGAGGTGCACATTTTTTATCTAATTTCAGCGTACTAAGATACGTTGAAATTAAATAAAAAATGTAGCAACGAAGCAGATGAAGAGTTTTTACGACGCCATCAATTTTACAACAGGACCATTCATGAAAACAGTCACACGTACCAGCCATAGCCAGGATCTGGATATTTCACGTCTTGAAATGATGAAAACCTACCTCGTCAGTTTGATGGATGAGGACAATTGCCAGAAACTTGCGAAGTTAAGCCCGGAAGCGATAGAACCAATTTATAATGGTTCCACCCGTATGAATCCGACAACGATCTTTATCAACACAGGCTCTCCTTCGGATATGGCCTATGTCCGTCAAAAAGCAATGGAGAAAAAGGAAGAATTGTCTTTAACAAAGGAGAATCATACCTGCCATTTTGATGGACCCGACGACCAGGGAAGGGATACAGCCAATACCAAATATCTGGCATATACCGATACTGAGATCAGCTCTTTACAGAAAAAAGAAGAACACCGTATGGGAGTGATTGAAGCCCGTACAATTATTACAGACATCATGAAAAATAAAGAGATGGTCATCTCCTTCATCTCGCGTGGCCCATTGGGAAGTCCTGTATCTGACCCCACCCTGCAAATCACAGACTCCTACTACGTGACACATAGCGAATTCCTGCTGTACAGGATGATGGGCCCGGAGGATTTTTCAAAAGATGCTGCCGCAAAGGGGTATATGTTTATCAATTTCCATAGTGCCGGTAAACTCACCAAAACAAATGTTTCAGCCAACCTGGGTGAAAGACGGATCTATATGGATGTGGAGCGGTTTCGTTCTTACAGCAGCAATAATCAGTATGCTGGAAACTCCATTGCCCCGAAAAAGATTAATCACCGCTTTGCCAATATGAACAATATCCGCAACTACTTCGGTGAACGCCTCGATGAACACATGTTTATCGCAGGTTTTGAAATGGAAGATGAAATTGTCTATTTCGGCGGTGCCTACCCTTCCGGGTGTGGTAAAACCGGCACGGCCATGACGGGGACCCATCTGATTGGTGACGACCTTGCCAAAATTTTTATTGATACAAAAAGCGGTGAAGTTCGAGCAGTGAACCCGGAAAAAGGAATGTTTGGCATTATTGATGGAGTAAATAAAGATGATGATCCTGAAACCATGGCTATTCTCACAGGTGAAAGCAATGAAGTCATCTTCTCCAACCTTCTGATAGCCGATGGGAAACCATACTGGACCGGGATGGGGGAAGCACTTCCTGAAAAGGGCCGTAATTATGAAGGAGACTGGACAGCACAATCCGGCAAAACTCCTTCTCATAAAAATGCCCGTTTCACAATATCGCTTGATATGCTGGCAAACTACGATCCAGCCACAGAAAAACCGGAAGGAGTAAAATTGAGCGGTCTTCTCTTTGGTGGTCGCGACTACACAACCATGCCCACCATTGTAATGGCCCACAACTGGATGAACACCGTGGTACATGGTGCCATTATCCGCTCTGCCACCACTGCCACAGAGATTGGTGCAGATGGTTCTGAAAAGAGAAGTCCTTTTGCCAATGAAGCTTTTTTCCCAGGCCCTTTAGCCCAATATATCAACCACTATAAGGCTTTTGGTGAGAACCCCGATATTGCTGAAGAGAACTTACCCTCTGGATTCCAGGTCAACTACTGGCTGCATAAAAGTGGTCGCGGCATCCTCTCACCAGGAGAAGCTGATGGCCTCATTGGAGAAAAACGGGATACCAAGGTATGGATGCGTATCATGGCATTAATGCATCAAGCAAAAGTAGAGACAATCTGGACACCGATTGGACGTATTCCCAAGTATCCAGACCTGAAAAAATTGTTTAAGGAAGTAATTGATAAAGATTACGAAAAAGAACTCTACTATAAACAATTTTCTCTTTATACCGAGAACCTTATCAATCGCGTTGATATGTCAATTGTCGAGTTTGCCAAAGAAAAGGGCATGACTGATGACTTCTTCCATGTACTTGACACCTGGCGCAGAGATCTTGCCGCCTTAAAGGCAACCATTGGGCCCATTGTGACACCGGATCAAATGATTGAATACGTCGCAGCTAACCAGCCTGTTTAACACTGATGGAATGCTATAAGCTGCATATGAAGTTTATTTTTCTTCTTATCATTTTATCAGCGATGGCTGCCTGTTCCTCAGTACAGCAGGACACATCCAAAAACGTTGCTGCTACCAGAACTTCCAGCTCTATCGATTCCCATGATAGCAGTACAGTTCAATCAAAAATATTGAAACAATATGAAGAATGGCGCGGAACACCATATAAGAGTGGAGGTTTAAGCAAACACGGCATAGATTGTTCAGGCTTTACATATGTCACCTTCCGCTCAAAACTTGGTTGTACTCTTCCAAGAACAACAAGATTACAAGCCAAAACCGGTAAAAAAGTTTCCCGTTACAATCTACATGCCGGAGACCTTGTGTTCTTTAAAACCGGTTTATTCGTCAGACACGTTGGTATTTATCTTGGCGACTCCAAATTTCTTCACGCCTCCACAAGCAAAGGAGTTGTCATATCAAGCCTGAGGGAAACATATTGGAAAAAACATTTTTGGACTGCAAGACGGATTTGCAGTTGATTATGTCATTGTATATTTGATCATTCAACCCTTTTGCAGGGGTTTAATTTTTTTTGCGTATATGTGGCCGGAAACCCGGTGAATCTGGTGGATCCGTGGGGGTTGGATATCCTCGTTATTCATAATGGTGCCACAAACGGAAATCCTTTTGGACATACTGCTATGGCAGTTGAAGGCTATGGAGTATTTAGTCCCGGTAATGCAGGAGATTTGCTTCCTAATACAAATAATAATATCACTGGCGGTAGCTTGATCGAATATGTTCGCAGAGAGGCTACTAGAAGGTATACGCGATTAACATTAATAAAAACGTCACCTGAACAAGATTTAAAAATTATAAATGTCTTGAACAAGCAAACAAGTCAGTCAGGCTATATAGATAATTGTGCAACGCGTATTGGTAGGGCACTAGATGTACTATATAATGATTTGACTTTTTGGCAAAAACTAATAGTCGGTGATAATGGTATATTACCAATATCCGTTGAGAGCAGAGCAGTTGGATTTATGGATGTTTTAGGAGGGAAAAGATATAAAATAGATAAGGTTAAGTCTCTATTGGAAGCAGAAAATCTGGTTTTAATAAGTGAATTAGAAAAGTTTGAGAAATTTTAATGAAATTCATTGGAATAATATGCATCACAGCCATTGCTATATATTTTTGTTATATATGGTTTTCACAGCCAAATAGTAATGAATTTGAGAATATTAAAGCAGGGGAAAATATTGAATCTGTAATTGCCAAATTGGGAATGCCAAAGAGCATTTCAGAAAATTATAAAATTCCGCAAGCACAGGACTGGAGTTATTACATTTGGCCTATACCCAAAACCTATACAGTTGTTATTTTAAACAACAAAGTCATCGATAAACACAAATCTATATCTCCTTAGACGTAATCCTTAATCCGTGACGAACGATTAATAAAAATTGCCTGTTCTTTTTGAAAAAAGGGTAGAATAGAGCACTGATTCAGTAGATTTCTCTCTGGTTCTTTTAAGTTGACGCCTCGCCGCACGCGGCTACTACGTGCCCCAAGCACCTACTTCCTCAATGCTCCCTCATCAAACCGTGCGTACGGTTCGAGTTCCGGTCGAGTTCCGGGGACAGTATATAGATCTTTGCATCCAGCCATAACAATCGCATAACTGGGACAAAAAGGGGACGGATTTATTTTCCGTCCCTCTTTTCCCGTCCCAGCGGCAAACGAAGGGCATTCCTCCGGCTTACCGCCCAGTTTCCCCCGAAACCAAACGCACTGTCGTATAAAGGCAGGAAGTGGCCAATCTGCTTATGCCCCTTCTCCCGCCTCCGGTGAAAAACCACACCCGGTCAGCCGCACCACTAACCTCTGTCAGGAGTTTAAAAGAAAAAAGCAAATAAATGTACGATTACAGTAATATAGCTCGAAAAAACTGTAAGACCCAACTTGACTTCACGTAAAATCAAGCAGTTATGTTGATTTGTATTTTTCTAAAAACCAAATTTCAGAACTCCTTACTTAGACCACTTAGTTCTTGAGCTATAGACCAGCAACAAGTCACACGAAAACAACCTGTTATTTTACACTTGTGATTTTCTT
>CAMZLK010000157.1 GCA_947311475.1 uncultured Desulfocapsa sp. | reverse complement strand
TGTCCGAGAATAGGCATTTTGGTCAAAATCGAAGAATTTTTGAAAAATAAGCGCAGCCATATGATTGATATTACGAGTATTTTTAAAATAAACCGTAAAAGGTTTATTCCTGTTTGTAACTCTGTCCGATGGCTTTAGGAGCACGAGACATAAAAACTTTTCCAATGAGTTGCTGGAATTTGTTTTGAGAGTAGCCACGCTTCCTATTTTTTCCCGTTGAATAGTGCATGAAGATCAGTGTGAATATCATAAGAGGGAATGGTGCAGTTTGAAACACTTGTGCCGGAACTCCTGGAAAGAGATCCTGTAAACCAATGCCGCTCACCTGAAGAAAGGCAAAAAGCATTGCCCCGATTGCCACGCGGATCGGATGCCAGCCCCCAAAGATGACCAACGCAAGACCAATCCATCCAATGCCTTCTGCTCCTTGCGGTCGTCCCCACCCAGGTTTTAAGGAAAGCGAATAAGCAGCCCCGCCAAGCCCCACCAGAAAGGCTCCGGCAAGAACTGCTGCCATTTGAATCCGGCTGGGATCAAGTCCGCGTGCAAAAGATGCTGCCGGGTTTTCTCCTACGGAGCGAAGGCACAGGCCGGATTTACTGAATGTGAAGAAATAGAAGATCGCAAAAACAAGCAGGAGGGCAAACCAGACAGTGAGTGGTTGAGTTAGGATAATCTGCAAAGAAGAGGGCAATGAATCATAAAAGGGCAGCTTTTGTGAAAGGAGTGTGGGCCCTTGCACTCTGCTGTAAGGATTTCCAAGGAAATAGGCAAGATCGCGGCAGAGAAGTGACAGGGCAAAGCCCACTGCCACCTGTGAAAGGTGGAGATAGATACTGAAATAGCCAACAATTATACCAGTAAGCATTCCGGCACAGCCCCCTGCCAAAAAACCGAGGAACAGGGAGTTACTTTCTTTGGCAACCACAAAGGCTGTCATGGCAGAGAAGAGTACCACACCATCTAAAGAGAGATTTATTACACCACTTTTTTCGGTGAGCGTTTCGCCAAGTGCAATGATGATGAGTGGCGCACTTGCCGCCAGTACGGAAGCAACAAGCATGGGAAAGGAAAGATCACCTGTCATGATTGCTTCCTCTTTTGTCTCAGTCCTATTATAAATAAAGCACTTAATACACAGCAGCCTTGAATAACGCCGGACAGGGCAGAATCAAGCTGCAGAACAATGGGAAGCTGGATGGCCCCCACATTCAGGCCCGCAAAAAAAAGTGCCAGAAAAGGGATCAGTACGATTCTGTACCCTGCAAGCATGACGAGCAGGAGCGCGAGATATCCATAGCCGCTGGAAATTGACGGAATAAGGCGATGGTAAACAGCTGTCACCTGAAGAAACCCGGCAAGACCAGCACAGGCGCCAGCAATGATGATTGACTGGAGATAATAACCTTCTGGAGAGATACCGTAAAGCCGTGCGGCTTTCGGGTTTTGACCTATTGCGTTTAGTTTCAGGCCAAGTTTACTTTTCTCAATCAATAGCCACGTAAGCAGAAGTACAGCAATTGCAATACAGAGTCCAGCAGTAGCAACTCGCCAACCCGGAGGAGTTATCAGCCAGAGTTTACGAGGGAGAAGTTCAGTGCCGCTCATGGAGGCAATGCCCGGTCGTTTCCAGGGGCCAAATATGAGCCAGAGAATAAAGCCCTGGGCCACAAAGTTGAGTCCGAGGCCACCAAAGATTTCATGGACACCACCCCGTGTTTTGAGAATCCCAGCAAGAAGTCCCCATGTTCCACCAGCTAACATGGATGCTAAAAACGCCATCGTTACACTGATTGCAGGATTTTCTATTCCGGAGATACGTAACGCTGCCATGGCCCCGATTGCCCCCATTGTCACCTGGCCTTCAATTCCAATATTCCAGAGATTTACTCTGAAAGTATAGAGTAATCCACATGAACAAAGGCAAAGAGGTATCCAGACTGAAAGTACCTGGCTGAATTTCGTGGTGTTTGCGAAGGCACCCAGCCAGATATGTTTGAAGGCAGCTAGAACCGGCGCTCCTGAAATCAGCAATACCAGTGCAGTGAAGCCAAAGACCAGGAGACTTCCTGAAAGTATATCGATGCTGAGTTTTTTCATTAAGCAGCCTCCTTTATCCCTGTCATGGCGGCAGCGATGGCATCGTGATTAGTATTATTTACAGCCTTATCCATCACAATCTCGCCATCATAAAAGACAATAATACGGTCACTGTAATGGAGAATTTCATCAAGTTCAGGAGACGAAAAAACGATGGTGGTTTTGGGGCTGAATCCATGCTTAAGATATTGCCAAACCCATTGCCCCGAACGGATGTCCAAACCTCTTGTGGGGTCTTCAAGGAGCAATAGACGAGCCTGGGGGTCAAGAAGTGCAAGGAGAAGCCGCTGTTGATTCCCGCCAGACAGGTCGTTTGCCGTGTCGTCTGCCTGCCCTTTTATATAAAATTCGGCGATGGCTTTTGCAGCCAGCATTTTTGACTTCTCTTTTGATTGCCAAAAAGAAGTTTCTTTACTTTGTAAACTGAAATGATCACTTAAAGAGATGTCAGAAAATAGTGCTTCTTCAAGGCGGTCAGCTGGAATAAATGCGGTTTTCAGCTCCTGGGCCATGCGGCAGGCGTGGGAACTTTTAGGCAGGGTATCAGTGAAAAGACGCACCTTGCCTTTTTCGGGTATTGTTAGACCTGCGGCAAGGCGTAAAAATGTAGATTGCCCGGCACCATCGAGTCCTGCAAGGCCAATAACTTCTCCTTCAGCAACACTGATATTGCATTGACTTAGTCCCTGGCGTTCTCCAGCAGCTATAATGTTTTGGAAAGTGAAAATCTGTTCCCCTCTTTCTCTGGGAGCTTCTTTGTCTTTTCGTTCAGGAACAGAACCAAACATGGCGGTGAGCAGCTCCGGAAAGGTAAAGGGAGCCATGGCATGGTGGGTGACACTTCCCTGTCGTAACACCGTAACTTCATTGCAAAGAGTAGCCACTTCTTCCAGCTTGTGGGAGACCAGCAGGATGATCATGCCATCAGCAGCAAGTTGTTTTAAGGCTGGAAACAAAACTTCTTTCTGGGCAGGTGATATACCGGTAGTTGGCTCATCGAGGATGAGAATGCGGGTTTTGATGTGAATCAACCGCAAAAGTTCAATTTGTTGTCTTTCTCCAACAGTCAACTGCTCAACTGTACGATCAGGGTCAAGGTGGAATCCAAAACGACTACACAGGTTTCTAAGTGTTAAACGTGATGTATGACAGTTTTGGTAAGGGCTTCCCAAAGAAAAATTTTCGAGAACCGTGAGTGGTGTGAAATCCATTGGTTCCTGGTAGAGCATGCCAATTCCGTGGAGGGACGACTGCCTGGGATTGTCCAGTTTTATCTCCTGTTCATCAATAAGTATGGTACCACTGGATTTTGTCTGGTAGCCGGTGAGTATTTTCATCAATGTTGATTTTCCGGCACCATTTTCCCCGATGAGTCCATGTATGCTTCCCGAATGCGCAGTGAGGCTCACGTCAGTCAGGGCTTTGACCGGTCCAAAATTTTTGAAAATATGATGAAATTTGACGACCATAAAACAGGGCGGAGTGAAAAGAAAAAGGGAATGGAACAAAAAGCCAAGACACGGGAGCAAACTGTAGAAATATTGCATCTTGATGGCGTCGTAAAAACTTTCATATTCGAGGTACGGAAATTTCTTATTTTTTCGGCGTACTAGGAGCCTGTCCGAGAATGCCCTTTTGCCCAAACTCTTCAGAATTGTCAAAAAATAATGCTCGCAATATCAGTCATATGGCTGCGCTTATTTTCTGAAAATTCTTCGATTTTGAACAAAATGTCTATTCTCGGACAAGCTC
>CAMZLK010000156.1 GCA_947311475.1 uncultured Desulfocapsa sp. | reverse complement strand
CCATTAGTTTTCTTGTTACGCGAAGCAAGCTCAACTGAGGAGTCTGGGGCGGTAATTCCGCACGCCGGGATCTGTGCGGGGGGTGTCGGGTGACTGGCATTCCTACCGTGACCGGTTTTCCGAAGTTCAATCTTATTGCCAAACCCACAGGTAACCCAAATTTGGTTGCTGTAAATCCCGCAAGCCCCTTATGCAGGACGTTAAGTGTACGCAACTAAGATAGCAATTCAAAAAATAAGTATTTTAGGTTATATTGAGAAAAATCATAAATTAACAACTTCATATTGCCGGTAAGAAATGACAGAAAATCTCAATATACCTCTTGAAATAACTAATAAACATCTCCCTTTTATTGCTAATCCTGAATTTGAAGCGGTGGTAAGCCATTGGATTCACACTCCAAGCATACGTCCACCGTTAATGCCACAGGCATTTTACGATGATTGTAGGGCGTACTATGGATTTAAAGATTCAACTGATACTTTTCAAATATCTCTACGTGAAGAACAAAAAAGATATCAGCTATCATTTGATTTTATATTAAAAAATATCCCATTTCCTTCACCGAAAACTTCAAAGTTTACTTTTATAGATCTATTTGCTGGCATAGGTGGTTTCAGGCTTGCCATGCAAAGACATGGCGGTAAATGTGTATTCTCAAGCGAATGGGATAACCATGCAAAAAGAACCTATAAAGCAAATTTTGGAGAAATGCCATTTGGGGATATACGGGACATTGATGAAAAAAGTATCCCGTCACACGATGTGTTGTGTGCTGGTTTCCCCTGCCAACCCTTTAGCTTGGCAGGTGTTTCTGCAAGGAAGTCAAGAAAAACCGCCCACGGTTTTTCTTGTAAAACCCAAGGCACTCTATTTTTCGATATTGCTAGAATTGTAGCAGAAAAACAACCTTCGGTCGTTTTTCTTGAAAATGTCAGAAACTTAATCGGCCATGACAAAGGACAAACATTCAAAATCATAAAGCATACTATGCTGGAATTGGGCTATTCCTTTTCACACACACTTGTAGATGCTTCCTCGTTAGTTCCACAAAAAAGAATCCGTTGTTATATGGTTTGTTTAAGGGGGGGCAAAGATCAATTTACTTTTCCTGAAATCAGTGGAAAAGAAATACCATTAAAAACTATTCTGGACAATAAAGTAAACGATAAGTATACGATATCTGATCGCCTCTGGGCAGGTCATCAAAGAAGAACAGCAAGAAACCTTGCCAGAGGTACAGGATTTACTGCTTTTTGTGCAGATATTAACAAACCATCACATACACTTGTCGCCCGTTATGGAAAAGATGGTAAAGAATGTCTTATTCCACAGCAAAATAAAAACCCAAGAATGTTAACACCAAGAGAATGCGCACGGTTGCAAGGTTTTCCTGAGGACTTCATCATTCCCGTTGCTAAAACACAGGCATATAGGCAATTCGGTAATTCTGTTGCTCTTCCTGTAGTCGAGAAAATAGGCAAACAAATCTTTCTAACTCTGAAAAGTGAATGTTTAGCTAAAAAAGCAGAGTATTAGCATATGCAATTCGGCAAAGTCCAAATAGAAAAATTCCAAACATCTACAGGTGCTTATTCAATTGTCACTGATCGTGAGTTTTACGATTCACAGATTACAGCAACAGATTCCGAATCTGAGATCCTTCAACACCATTTCAAAAAAGAGAACATCCATATAGGCCCAAAGAAAAGCAATCCTGATTTGGCTAGAAAAAAATTCAGACTATACCCTTCAGGCGAAGAGATATTTTTGAACTTGGTTTTTCCAAAACCAGAGAAATCAGAATTAAGACTTTATCTATCAAAAATGGCAGGGTTTAAACCACAAGCTGGCCATGTATGGTTTATGTTCGAAAAAACGAATGAGCTTTGGATTGGTGCAATGCCTGAGAAAGTATGGCGTTCAGAAAATTCTGTTTATCGAAACGATATCAGTGAATTTGTGTATCAAGAGGTTATCCATGAAACAAATGATATTAAAATCCAACAGTTAAGGGAAAGAGATGTCTTTTTAAGAAATAGAAAACTCGCTTTACATCGAATGCAACTATCTAAATACAAATGTGAATTTGATTCACAGCATAACCTGTTCATCTCTCGATATTCGCAAAAGCCATATTTAGAAGCACACCACTTGCTACCAATATCTCTCCAAAAAGAACACAATAAATCACTGGATGTTTTAGATAATATTTTTTCCTTATGCCCATTTTGTCATCGTGCAATTCACCACGCAGAAAATAATCTTGCGAGAAATATCATCCATACACTTTTAATTAAACGCCCAACAGTTCTGGATATTCTTAATCTGCAACAAGAGGATGTTTATAGGTATTATTCTATCGAAACAATTTATTGATTTATGGATAAGCTACCCCCCAAGCATAGAAGCTAGAACATGGGTAGGGTTAAATCAGTAAATACTTCTCCAGAAATAATCGTCCGTAAACTGCTTCATAAAATGGGATACAGATTCCGGCTTCACAGAAAAGATTTACCGGGTACACCCGATATCGTTTTACCCAAATTCAATACGGTTATAGAGGTTCGTGGTTGTTATTGGCATCGCCATGCTGGCTGTTCAGATACCACAACTCCAAAAACTAATACTGCATTTTGGGTTGAAAAATTCAACAAAACAATTGCACGAGACAAACGCAACCTTGAAGCAATCAGAAAACTCGGATGGAAAATAATAGTTGTTTGGCAATGCGAAACAAAAGATTTGAATTTATTAAAAGTAAAATTTCAAATTGATATAAACCATAGAAAACATAAAAAAATCACTTAACAATGGTATTCACTGGAAAACGAGCAGAGCGGTTTTTCAAATGACCTTCATGGGTTATTCAAACTAGTCACTGCGTATCATCTTGGTCGGTAATATCGCTCGTTTCCAGTGATACCGGCCGTTATCTTCAAGAAAAATCAAATTGACAAAAAATATCACCCTAGTTATACTTTTATGTGTGTAACATTATCTTTGTGATGCAAAACAAATATTACAAAGAAATAAAAAAGGGAAATAGTTTATTCAAAAAACACACATAATAGAAACAATAATATTCTTATGAAAACTGCAATTTCAATTCCTGACCAATTATTTCTTGCTGCTGATCAATATGCCAAAAGTCATGGCTTTTCTCGTAGCAATCTCTACGCAAAAGCTGTTGCTCAATTTCTTGAGCAACACCCTGCTGACCATATTACCAAAAAACTTAACGAAGTCTATCCTCCTGAATCTTCGAAATTAAACAGAAATCTTTCAACCATGCAATTTAATTCTATTGAGAAAGAAAAATGGTAATAAAACGTGGTGAGATATGGTGGGCAGAACTACCAGAACCTGTTGGGTCAGAGCCAGGTTACAAGAGACCGTTAGTCATTATTCAATCAAATGAATTCAACAACAGTAATATTAACACCATAATTGCGGCAGTCATCACAACCAATTTACATTTGGCAGCAGCACCTGGTAATATCTTGCTTCCGGCTAAGAAATCAAAATTACCGAAAAAGAGTGTGATTAACATTTCCCAATTAATCACCATTAACAAATCATTTCTTACAGAAAAGGTTCATACTTTATCCAACAAAGTTATGGAACAAATTGATAATGGAATAAGATTGGTATTGAAACTTTAATGGTGTAACACAAAAAATAATAAAAAAGATAACAAAAGTTTACACACTGACTGTTATGTTGTGAGACCTCCCGTCTATCCGAAATAATAGCACTATTTGCAAATACTAGGCGTCTAAAAATTCCCTTTAAAATCAGTACACTAACTACTTTCCCAACAAACCGAAAAAAACCCACAGCATAATAATCACCCCTGAAACAGAGTTCCCCATGGCCGGGAGGATCTTCTACCCCTGTTAAAGACTGTCCAGCCAGGTTAAAATTTCGTTTTTGTTTTCCCAATCGGCAAGATCCTCAATTTTGGAATCATTTCCAAGAATCGAGTGGGTGTGTTGGATAAACTTTTGCTGTACTTCCCGTTTCTGGTGCATCGAAAGCTTTAAGTAACCCATTGTAGACTGAATATTTTCATGCCCAAGCCTGTTTTTGATATCAGTAATCGCAGCCCCGTCAGCCAGCATATTCATGGCACAGGAGTGTCGGAAACTGTGAACAGGATTTAAGCCATCGAGTCGTTTCCGAGGGAGTGCGAGGGTAAGATATTTTCTGCGAATTCGATAAATACCATGCCTGGTAAACTGCCCACCCCGTTGATTGATAAAGAGGTAATGTTTACAATAAAACTTTGCCGAAGCCTGATGTTTTTCAATATAAAGTCGTAGCAAGTCCACAGTTTTCGGCCAAAGCGTTATCATCCGGAAACGGTTTCCCTTGCCGAGAATAGCAAGGGGTTTATTCTGGTAATCGAAATAATCAAGGTTCAGATTGGCTACTTCAGCTGCTCTGGCCCCTGAATCAAAAAGCAGGTTGAGAATTGTATAGTCCCGCATTCCCTCTTTACGTTGCAGGTTCACAGTTGCCAGTACTTTTAAGATTTCATCCTGATACAGAAAGCCGACCAGTTTCTTCTGGGCTCTTTTTTGCGGAATAGACAACAGGCAATTAGCATATTTCTGATATTCTGGATAGGGCAGCCTGATCATTTTTGCTAAAGCCTTGAGGGAGGCAAGTCTCAGGTTTCTGGTTCGAACCGTATTCTCACGCTCTCTTTCCAGGTACTCAAGGAAATCAATGACAAGCTCAATGGAATGATTCTCCAGATGCAACTCTTGAACCGTGCATGATTTTTGCTTTGCGGCAATAGGCAGAAACAATTCAAAGGATTTTTTATAAACTTCTGCGGTATGAGCGCTTCCTCCCTTAATTTTAGGCAGATAATAAGTGAAGAAGGTATGCAGGCATTCGCTTATGGTCACAGATCCCCCCGGTTGCGAAGAGTAAAATCGACCAGGTTGTTCCTCTGGTTGGCATCAAGTATTTTAAGAGGAGCCCGGTGCGGTAATTCCGCACGCCGGGATCTGTGCGGGGGGGCGGGTGACTGGCATTCCTACCGTGACCGGTTTTCCGAAGTTCAGTCTTGTAGATAAACTCTATAGTACCCTAAGTATTGTGTTGTAAATCCCGCAAGCCCTTATGCAGATCGTTCGCTGTAAAAATTACCTATCAAGTTGACAAACGTAACCGACCTGGTTACAATCATAAACATGATTAAATCTTTCAAGCATAAGGGACTTGAGGTCTTTTTCTATACTGGCAAGAAAAAAGGAATTAGACCAGAGCAAGCCAATAGGCTTGAAAGGATATTGGATCGCCTGAATGCGGCAAACGACATAAAAGATATGAATTATCCCGGCTCAAATCTGCACCCGCTAACGGGTGATAAAAAAGGACAATATGCGGTAAACGTATCTGGAAACTGGAGAATATTTTTCGAGTTCATTGACGGGGACGCGTACATCGTTGACTATGACGATTATCATTAACGAGGTGACATTATGAAGAGAATGAACAGAAAACCAACTCACCCTGGGGTAATCATAAAAGAAGATTACTTAAAGCCATTATCTCTAACAATTACTGAGTTATCGTCAACTATTGGTGTATCAAGAAAAACAATGTCGAAAATTATTAATGAAAGAGGTTCTATTACTCCTGACATGGCTCTAAGGTTATCAAGAGCTTTTGATACAACACCTCTCTTTTGGCTGAATTTACAAAAAAATTATGAGCTTTGGCAGGCCGAGCATGTTTCTAAAGAATGGCAATTAATTAAACCATTCCCATCACAACTTTTACATGCAAACGGGTAGATTATCCCAAAATTTAACGAAAAATAAAGAGTGATCTTCAAAAATATATCGCCAGATGAAAATTAACAGGCCTGGAATTTTCAGAAAATCAGTAATCAGGATATCGAGAATTCAAGGTTGGAGTCATGCTTAAAATAGCACGAGAGAAAAATCGGGTTAATGCAAAGGTAGTTGGTCGGAGAGCAGAAAAAAAATAGCAATCCGTGCTTGAAAAATATCAGGAGCAGGTTGTAAATGGAGTCTAGTTAACTGTTTGAAATAAAAGAGAAAAGCATCGAGCGGATCAATTAGCTTGCCCCGCAACCCGTCGGCGAATTTTCGTGTAGAGTTAACTTTATAGCCGTTAAAAAAAGTTAACCAGTAGCTTCACGGCGGGCAGGTTATCTCAAGCGTTCAAGAATAAACATGAGTTAAATAAATATGAAAAATCCTCGTTTGTATAAATGGAATTTAACAGAAAAGACAGAAGGTCTTCTTTTCTTTTCTTTGCTCAATTCCTTGAGGAATTATTATTTCATCACACGCTAGATTCCTTCAAATCACCAGCTTTAAATACGCATCTTAATATATTTGAATTGCAGTTTTTGTCTGCTGAAGTTTTCAGAAATAAAGTAAAAGCAGGGGTATTAAAGCCTGTTTTAGAAGAGCTTGAAAATAGAATCAAAACTGATCCTGCTATAGAGGATCAAAAGGATCTATGTTTAGAATATCACGCTAAAATTAAGGCTTCCGTTAAACATCCTGACGAATTGTTTTTCTCTGCTAAGTCATTATTAAATGAAATTGGAAATAGCTATTGGGAAAATTTAAAGAGTAAAATAATTGAGACAGTACCAGATAAAAATCAAAAGAAAAAATATTATTATTAGCCATATGCTTAGCATCAGAAATTGAACTGCGCGGATACAATAAGCATTTTCTCTATTTCATGGTCTTAAATTTTTTCTTTAACGGAGGAATGGCTCTCAAGAAGATTGATGAGAATACAAATGTTAAAGATTTTCCAGATACTTTTGACGGTGAGCTTTTTGAATGGCAGGTGATTTTTCGTGGTTGCGAATCGTTCATAAATTTCAAAGAACATCTTGAAGGTTTGGAACTGAAAATCTCCAATAACTTGCCTGGGAGCTTGTCCGAGAATGTCCTTTCGGAGTCTCGTTCCTCGCTACCTGCCTAAACTCTTCAGAATTGTTAAAAAACAATTCTCGCAATATCACATAGATGGATGTGCTTATTTCTCAAAAATTCTTCGATTTTGACCCAAATGCCTATTCTCGGACAAGCTCCTAGCTCATTTCAATATGGCAAGGCACAAAAGTCATTTTTTGAAGAAAACAAAGAATTTCCAGAATGTCTCATGTTTGAGAAACTAAAAGCGAATGATCGTTTTAAAGCAAGAGGAAATGGAAACAGGATAATAGCTTTTTTTAGTGATATTTGCAGGTTTCATGATCACAATACAAACTTAACTTGGATAGCGAACTGCATAGTTTGTCGAAATGCAAGGGAGATAGAATAAGGTTAATATGGCCTCAGTGATTATTGTCATCAAAGAGAAGACGTCCCCAATCTATCCAAGCATAACTTATGTCTACCTCTTTTGTTGGAATATATCAAATTCAGGTGGAAACATTCATCAATTTACAGTGGCTCAGTATGGAGGGGAAAGGAAAAATGGACAGTAAGCCTTTTCTTAGTGTATGGCAGTCGTTTGGAATAGTCTTGATGATGTTGCTGCTACCGTTATGCGGGATATGGATTGCTGGAAAAGACCCCTGGGCTTTTCTCGAATTTCCTCCAGTAACCCGGTACGTTGAACATGCTGGTTTCTCATGGTTTGTTTTTATCGTCATTGCCTTATGTGTTGTTGCTGTCTTTACACCATTTTTGGTAAGAGTAGTTTTGAGCAGTGCACCCCAGAAAGGTAAGCCGAGATATCCATTTCCTTTCTGGGGCTGGGTGTCAATTATGTTATGTCTTGTCTCCTGGGTACTGGCATGGACAAGATTTGATTGGTTTAGTGATTATCAGATATTTACCTTCAGTCCGTTATGGTTTGCCTATATTGGAATCGTAAATGCCTTCACTTTTACGCGGTCGGGCAGGTGCATGTTGCTTAACAGACCGAAATATTTGATCAGGCTATTCATGGTGAGTGCACTCTTTTGGTGGAGTTTTGAATACTTGAACAGATTTGTACAGAACTGGTATTACGTTGGAATTGAAGATCTATCACCTGGAAAATACGTACTGTTTGCGACCTTGTCTTTCTCCACCGTACTTCCAGCTGTACTTGGCACCTGTGAACTTCTTGAAACTTTTCCGTTTCTCTATTCCGGTCTGCATGAATATAAAACGATTGATATCAGGTTCCCTAAAGCTACGGCCCTGATGTTTTTTATGCTTGCCACAGCAGGATTATTTGGAATAGGGATCTACCCGAATTATCTTTATCCGCTGCTGTGGATTTCACCGCTGTTTATCATAATCGGTATACAGGTATTTGCTGGCATGGAGACCCTATTTACACCTCTTAAGCAGGGCAATTGGAAGCGGATTTTTCTATTGGCTGTTTCTGCTTTAATTTGTGGTTTTTTCTGGGAAATGTGGAATTATTTCAGCTATGCAAAATGGATTTATTCGATCCCGTTTGTGCAATCACTCCATATCTTTGAAATGCCGCTTCTCGGATATGCCGGCTATCTCTCCTTTGGTCTGGAATGTGGGGTTATTGCTGATCTCTGTCTCTTTAAAAATGATCATTAAACGTATAAATCAATCCTCCGTATGAGGAGTTACCTGCCAATGGATCGGAAACATTGGATCAAACACAGTGACAGGCCCCTCTTGCGTGTTGATTTTGTCAGGAAACAGAACGGGGACTTTGGTTTTGAAGAGGCGTATTTTACTGGAGTTTGGGGGGAATCGGTAAAATTCTGGACCATTTAATGACACAAATGCCTCCAGATTTCCGAGTGCATTCTCTTGTTCAAAAACCGTCGTCAAACAGCCAAGCGTATTGGGGGATGTGAATATACCGGCACAACCACAAGTACTTAATTTCGTACCATCGCAATGCGGGGCAGAATCTGTCCCAAGAAAAAAACGCGAATTTCCGGAAGTCGCAGCTGTTCTCAAGGCTAAGCGATGTTTTTCACGTTTAGCAACAGGAAGACAGTAATAATGTGGTTTGATTCCTCCCGCCAAAATGGTATTTCGATTAATTATCAAATGGTGTGTTGTAATTGTTGCAGCAAGGTTATTGTCGGAAGCCATTACATATTCAACGCCAGTTACGGTAGTCACATGTTCCATAACTATTCGCAGTTCTGGCAGGTGAGAGCGTAGGGGTTCCAGAACCGTATCGATAAATACAGCTTCGCGGTCAAAAATATCAACATCTTCATCGGTTACTTCTCCATGCACCAGCAGGGGCAGGCCTATTTTTGCCATCTTTTCCAAAACAGGCATGACAACGTCCATATTGCGAACACCACTATCTGAGTTCGTTGTTGCTCCTGCGGGGTACAATTTTACAGCTTTAATAAGCCCAGAGGATGCACCACGGGAAACGTCATCAGGATTTGTTGATTCAGTAAGATAAAGTGTCATCAAGGGCTCAAAATCATGGTTTTCCGGGATTGCGTCCATAATTCTCTGGCGGTATAAGACTGCCTGTTCAGGTGTTGTTATGGGCGGAACGAGATTGGGCATGATGATTGCCCTTCCAAAGTCAGCACTGGAGGAGGGGGCCACAGCTTTCAACATGGAGCCATCACGTAAGTGTAAATGCCAATCATCAGGACGTGTTATGATGATTTCGGTGGTGCTCATTTGTGACTCCCCATTAATTGTGTGTTTCTGTTTTGGTAACTCTAAGTTGATCTTGTTTTTAACCTTTTTACGAGTCCATCAATTTTTAAAAAAGAGCTAATCTCTCTAACTTCTGACAAGCATCTTCAAGAACATCAAACTCTTTGGCAAAGCAGAATCGGACAAGATTCCTGCCACTCTCATCATGGTAAAAAGCGCGGCCAGGGACGCTTGCAACCCCGGTTTTTTCAAGAATATACCCTGCTTTCTCTCGGTCATCATTTCCAGGAATACGAGAGACATCGGCCATAACATAGTAGGATCCTTCTGGAACAGCCGGTTTTAAACCGATTCTTTCCAGTACACCACAAAAAAGATTCCGTTTCTCCTGGTGCTCATCCGCAATTTTTGTATAAAATTCCATGGGGAGTTCAGCCAATCCTGCGGCGATTCCAAGTTGTAACGGTGCAGGTGCACAGACATAGACCAGATCATTGAATTGGGCAGCCGCTTCAATTACATGGGCTGCGGCCATTGCATATCCAAGGCGCCAGCCAGTGACACTGAAAATCTTTGAAAAACCAGATAGTGTCACCGTGCGTTCACGCATTTCAGGGAGCGTAGCAGGAGGAATATGCTCATGGTCATCATATATAAAATGTTCGTAGATCTCGTCAGAAAATAAAACCAGATCGTGTTCTACACAAACATCACGAAGCAGTTCAAGCTCCTTTAATGAAAAGACTTTTCCGGAAGGATTGGAGGGTGTGCTGATCAAGATGGCTCGGGTCCTGCTGCTGAGAGCCTTTTCCAGCATTTCACGTGTTAGTTGCCATTCGGGTGGACGTAATCGCACATAATTCAATCGGCAGCCCAATGCAACGATTGTGGCCGCGTGGTATCCATAATAGGGCTCTAGTAAAAGGACTTCATCACCTTCATCCAATAAGGCCTGGGCGGTGGAGTAAAAGGCTCCTGTAGCTCCCTGGCTTATAAGGACTTCAGTTGGGGAGACGCGCAGGTTGTAAAAATGGTTCAATTTGTCGGCAATGGCTTGCCGTGGTTCGGGCAGGCCTTCTGAGGCAGTATAAATATTATAGCCGTTATCCATTGCCAGCTTGGCACCACGCAGTACAGACTTCGGTACAGGCAGGTCACAAACTCCCTGGGCCATATTGATACCTTGCAGACGCATGCATTCGATGCTCATGGAACGGATTTCAGATTGAGAAATGTTTTTGCCGCGTTTACTTATTTTAAGTGTCATAATTGGGGGAAATAGAAAAGTAGACAACTTATCAGTGCCTTAGTCCTGAAAAGCTGTAATGAAATCAGGTAGCGATCGAAGAGACCCTCTAGGAGCCTGTCCGAGAATGCCCTTTTGCCCAAACTCTTCAGAATTGTTAAAAAATAATGCTCGCAATATCAATCATATGGCTGCGCTTATTTTCTGAAAATTCTTCGATTTTGACCAAAATGTCTATTCTCGGACAAGCTCCTAGGAAGTATTTTTAAAGAGTATTCCCGCTATTGTTGTCAGCAACGTTTTAACGAAACTTTCACTACCTTCCGTCTTTGATTCCAAAAAGGCGAACACCTTCCTTGCCATTTCTACTTTTGGGCTCCTGCCTTTCAGAAAATCGACCATGCAAATAAAACGTACATTATTTCTTTGAAGCCAAATGCTTTTGATGGGCAAGCATCATTTTAATCTGGTTGTAGCTATATTCATTTCCCAATCGCTCTTTAACTGAGCCCAGAGAGTTTTCTTCCTCCACTGACAATTCCCTGGCAATGGCCTCCTGTTGCCCGGAAGTTAGCAACTTATCAATGGAAAGCAATCCCTCTTCCACAAAACAGGTGAGATGCCCTTCTATTGTTCCTTTGACAAACCCCCTCTCTTTTGCAATCTCAGCAATACTTTTTCCCTCAGTAAACATATCCAGACTGATGGCTCTACTGCTGCCTTTCGGGCTTGTATTATTACTAGTCTTTTCAGGAGTATCTTTTAGTTCCGGCAAGGCAACAACTTTGATCCCCTTCTTTTTCCGGTAAGCACGTACATGATCAACAATCTCCCTGCCGTATTTTTCAACGGTTTTTTTTCCGACTCCGGGAATTTTCAAAAGATCTTTTTTGTTATCCGGCAGAAAAACAACAATCTGGATCAGTACCCGCTGGTATAAAATCTGAAAACGGGCGACATCCAGTTCACTGGCTTTTGCAGTTCTCCAGTCTCTTAATATTTCAAACAACTCCGGATGATCAATATCAGACTCAGTATAAGCCGGTGCCTGCTGTTTTTTCACTTTTGAGGGTTGAAAATCTATCTCAGCAATTGATACCGCACGGAGATAGCTTGACGGTGAAAAACCTTCTTTTAAAGATTGTATTCCAGCAAGTTTTACCCCAATTTCTTTCCTGCAATTATTCAATACACTGTTTATTGTCTTGCGAAGCTCTTTATTGTCTGTCTCAAATTGTAATGTTTTTATGGAGTCATCAAAGATTGAAGCGAATTTATCGCTAAACCAGATGGATGCTTTATTGAGACGCTCAAGGGTGTGTTCATCAGTCTCCGGTAGGTTCTGCGCCTCAAAAACGGTGTAGAGCTGATTCCTGAAATTTTCTCCAACCGTAAAAATAGACTCACGGGCCTGTTGTTCAACAAGAACCATATCCCCTGCACCTGACACTTGAACCACGTTTGCATTCCGGGTAAGGAGATGAACAAGATAGCCCAGACGTTTAGCCAGCAAGCCAAAATCGAAACATTCATACAGTAGTTTCTGCTGATAGCTGATTTTAGCATCATGCAGCATGCTTTCGGTTGGAGGGTTATTTCTGCCAAGCTTATCAAACCGTAATACAGCCTGATCGGTATCAACGCCGCTTGTTGCAATGGGTGAACTCAGTACCAATCCCTCCATTGTCTTGCAACGGCTTAAGGCAACATACACCTGTCCATGGGCAAAAGCTGCCTTGGCATCAATTATTGCCCGGTCAAAGGTCAGCCCCTGGCTCTTGTGAATGGTAATGGCCCAGGCAAGTTTTAAGGGATACTGCTCAAACTTACCAACCACCTCTTCTTCAATCTCTTTATTCTCTTTATTTATGGTATATTTTATATTTTCCCATTTTACCGGATCCACTTCTATTTCTTCTGTCTCGCCCGGACACAACACAAACAATGTTTTGCCGATAATCGCAGTAATCTTTCCTATTTTTCCATTGTAATACTGTTTTTCCGGAGACGGATCGTTGCGGACAAACATCACCTGCGCACCTTTTTTCAAGGTGAGCTGCATGAGTGTGGGAAATATGTGTTCGGGGAAATCACCAGAAATATCGGCGTTAAACAGGTATTTCCTGCCATCAATCGCTTTCAACCTCGTCTGATTAATTGATTCAGCACTGGCATTATGGGTTGTGAGTGTTATATACCCGTCATCTTCGTCTGGCAGGAAATCTTCAAAATAGCGACTATTCAGCGCTTCCATTGTTTTATGGTCAAGGCTGTTTTCCCGAACATTATTCAAAACCCGAATAAAGTCTTCATCAGATTGACGGTAGATATGTTTCAACTCAATGGTTAACAATTCTGTCTGCTTCAGGGCATTGCTTGAAAAGAAATAGACCGACTCATAGTACTGTTTTAACAGACTCCACTCATGTTGTTTTGCCACAGGAGATAGCTGATGCAGATCACCAATCATCAACAACTGCACACCCCCAAAAGGCTGATCGCTATACCGATGACGACGCAATGTCGCATCTACAGCATCGAGTAGATCTGCCCGTACCATACTGATTTCGTCAATCACCAGAAGATCAAGGCTCTGTATGATCTGTTTCTTTTCTTTTGAAAAACGAAAGCGGTTCTGCCTATTCCGCTCATAAGCATCACTACCTGGAAGATAGGGACCAAAGGGGAGTTGGAAAAAAGAGTGCAGCGTTACACCACCAGCGTTCATTGCAGCAACTCCTGTTGGAGCAGTGATTATCATTCGCTTTGGAGTTTTTTCCTGCAAACCATGAAGGAAGGTGGTTTTTCCTGTACCCGCTTTTCCGGTCAGGAAGATATTGCTGCCGGTATACTGGACAAAATCACTGGCAAGCTGTAATTCACGGTTTTGGTGAGACATATGCGTCCGATTAAAAAAATTCCAGGAGGCTGTCCGAGAATGCCCTTTCTCCCAAACTCTTCAGAATGGTCAAAAAATAATGCTCGCAATATCAAATATATGGCTGTGTTTATTTTTCAAAAATTCTTCGATTTTGACCAAAATGTCTATTCTCGGAGAAGCTCCTGGCCCAGGAAGGATCAGGCGCGGGGCGGCCTAATTTCATAAGTATGATGAGCTCATAAAAATTCTTCATCTTCTTCGTTACTGCAAATTTCTATTCTTTTTGACGTATTTAGTACGCAGAAAAGATAAGGAATTTCCGTGTCTCGAGTATGAAGCTTTTTCCAGGCCCATCCTGTTTTTGACCTTTTTACGAGTCCATCAAGCAAGATAAACTCGTAAAAAGATTAAAATCTCGATGGATAAGTAAAAAGCTTCATATGCGAGGCGCACATTTTTTAATTAATTTCGGCGTACTAAGGTACGTTGAAATTAATCAAAAAATGTGCGCCTCGCATATGAAGCTTTTTACTTAGCCATTGAGATTTTAACCTTTTTACGAGTCTATCAATAGTAATCATATTACCCAAAAGAGCAAAACTGAATAGTTCTGGATGGTCACAAGTTTATTACAATATTTCAAATTTTCACTGTAAATAATGTAATGGAGTTGATTTAATTGATAAATTCGTAAAAAGTCAAAAACAGGATGGACTTGTAAAAAACTTCATATCCGAGGTGCGGAAATTTGTAATCCTTTCAGCGTACTAAGGTACGTCGAAGGGATTGTAAATTTGCAGTAACGAAGGAGATGAAGAGTTTTTACGAGTCCATCAATTAAAACATAATTTTCAGGTGATAGCACAAAGTTTTGTGTCTGGTGGCCCTTGTTATGCGTTAATGTACATTGACATTTCTGTCTGTTTTGTTGTAATAAGGGAATGTGAATGTACAAATGGGGTGTGGTATGACAAAAAAACAACAGCAGTTTTTCGATTATCTGCAGGTTTATCTTGAGCAAGAGGGGCGGGCACCCAGCCTGCGGCAGGCAGCGGAAGATCTGGGTGTCAGTCATAATGCTGTGGCGCAGTTGATTAATCAGCTGGAACGAAAAAAGTTGATTGAACGGGAAGGGCGTTACAGCCGTTCAATTCGAATTTTACCGCAGCAAACCGAGACTGATGCAAGTCTGCGAGTTCGGGAATTACCGGTGGTTGGGCAAATTACGGCAGGCTTACCCATGTATGCCCAGCAGGAGTGGGATGGCTCTGTGATGGTTGATAGAGCATTGTTTCCAGAAAATAATCTCTTTTGCTTACGTATTCAAGGGGAGTCCATGCAGGACGCCGGAATTCTTGATGGAGACCTCGTGGTGTGTGAGCCAAGACAGTATGCAGAGAATGGAGAAATTGTGGCCGTACTGATTCAGGGAGAAGAAGCGACGGTGAAACGGTTTTTTCTGGGGAATGGTTATATAGAGCTGCGCCCTGAAAACGAAAAATTCAAAGCCATACGCTATCCTTTCTCGGATATCCTGGTGCAGGGAAAAGTAGCAGGTGTGATTAGAAGCCATGCCAAGAGATAATCTTTGTCCGGTTTTAATTGGAACCAGTGGCTATTCCTATACTGAGTGGGTTGATAGCGGTTTTTATCCGCAAGGAACCCGAACTCCCGGGATGCTTGCGCTCTATGCGGATGTCTTCCCCATTGTTGAACTGAATTACACCTGGTACCAGATGGTTCGTGCAGAAGCCATCAACCGGATGATTGCCAAAGCTCCGAAGAGTTTTCTCTTTGCTGCAAAGCTCACAAGGACACTTACGCATGAGCGGGATCGGGACTGGAAGAAAGAATTAAAACTCTACCGGGAAGGTGTTCAGCCCCTGAAACAACAGTTGGCTGCCATTTTGATTCAGTTGCCTCCCAATTTTAACCGGACCATTCAAAACCGTTACTATCTGGCACATCTGCTGGATGGTCTGCATGGATTTCCTCTGGCTGTGGAATTTCGTCATGTTTCCTGGGCCAGGGATTCGGTTTATGCAGAACTTGAGGAGCGGCGGGTGACCATGGTCACAGTGGATGCTCCTTCCATGCCTGCACTATTCCCCTGTCTTGATGTGCTCACTAACCCTGATCTTTTTTTTGTGCGCTTTCATGGCCGTAATATACAGGGTTGGCAGTCTGGCAATATGCAGAAGAAGTTTGATTATTCCTATGCAAAGGAAGAGCTTGATGAATGGAATATACAGCACCTGCAATCTTTACGTACCCGGGCCAAACAAGGTGTTGTCTTTTTTAATAACCATGTTCGTGCCCAGGCACCGGATAATGCGAAATTGCTGCAGTCTATTCTGGCAGAGGAATAATAATGCAGGAACGGGCCATAATACATTTAAATATCACCGATTTTGCCGTGGCAGTGGAGCGCATTAAAGATAGTTCCCTGAAACAGATGCCGTTGATCGTTGCACCGCTTCAGGCGTCCCGCGCCCTTGTGTATGACATGAGTGAAGAAGCATATGGGGATGGCGTACGTAAGGGAATGCGCCTGAATCTTGCACAGAAATATTGCAGACACGCACAGGTTGTAGCTCCACAACCCGCTCTTTATCGTAAAGCCATGGTGGCACTGGTGAAACGAGTTGCTTTTTATACGCCGCTGGTGGAACAGGGGGTGGAAGATGGCCACCTTTTTATGGATGTTACCGGAACCCACAGGCTTTTTGGTCCCGCACCGGATATTGCCTGGAGATT
>CAMZLK010000155.1 GCA_947311475.1 uncultured Desulfocapsa sp. | reverse complement strand
GACATAGGATGTGTTGGTGACGAAGAATTAACAGCTTGATAGATATCCATCAGTATTCCTCTGTATTATACTTGATGGACTCGTAAAAACTCTTCATCTTCTTCATTACTACAAATTTTCAATCTTTTCGGCGTACTAAGGTACGTTGAAAAGGTTGAAAATTTGTAGTAATGAAGAAGATGAAGAGTTTTTACGAGTCCATCAAGTATAATACAGAGGAATACTGATGGATATCTATCAAGCTGTTAATTCTTCGTCACCAACACATCCTATGTCTCTACCACGAGTTACAATCTATAGCGATGGCTCCTGTAGTCCAAATCCCGGTCCAGGAGGTTGGGGTGTGGTGATTCTGCCTGAAAAAGGAAAGCAACGGGAACTCTCTGGAAAAGTGATCGAGACCACCAATAACCGTATGGAGCTGCAGGCATCTCTTGAAGCTTTGCGGGCTCTTCCCCGTGCAAGTGAGGTGCAGTTATATACAGATTCCAAGTATGTCCGGAATGGTATTAGCAAGTGGATAGTAAACTGGCAAAAAAACAACTGGCTAACGGCTGAAAAAGAGGCTGTTAAAAACAGGGATCTCTGGGAATTGTTGAATCAGGAGATACAACGCCATGAAGTCCAATGGCACTGGACAAAAGGGCATGCCAATAATCAACATAATGAGCGGGCTGACGAACTTGCTGTGTCGGCAAGAGGACGCCCGATATTACCTCTTTTTGACAACACGGCAGTACATATTTTCATTGGTATTACCTGGAGGCAGAAGTTGAAAATCGGTTCCTGGGCCGCAGTTTTCAGATACCAGAATCATTTTAAAGTGATTGGCGGTGTGGTTGAGAATTCTTCAGCCAATCGGATCCATATTCAGTCGGCTTGTGATGCGCTCAGCACTCTAAAAAAACGTCTACCGATAAACCTTTATACCAGCTCCAGTTACCTAAAAGATGGTGCCGGTAATTGGTTGAAAGGGTGGGAGCGAAACGGCTGGAAGACAAGGGACGCTAAAATCGTAAGCAATAAAGAGGAATGGCAGACCTTGAATCTGCTCATGCACGAATTTGCAGTGAGTTTTTATGTGGTAGATAAGACGATGCCTCCGTGCCATAGTCAGGAAGCTAAAGAATTGGCCGGTGAATGGGTGGCATCTTTTATAGATAACGGAGATGAAGAAGAATGATACAAAGCTATTGACATTCAGGTGTTTAAATTGTAGGAAAACCATAGGCTTTTTCATTGTGTCAAGAAAACAATTGCAGGCATGACTTCTATTTTATTTAGTACCTTACTCCTGAAAAGCTTAAATAGAAAATAAGAAAATCGAAATGTTTCAAACTCAAATTATTAGCATAAGCAACAGATAGTGAACGAAGAGAGACCTTCGAAGCACTTACTTATGGTTTCTCCGCGTTAGCTGGAACTAATCGAATAAGCATGCCATTACAGTCATTAGCAAAGGGAAATTAAATGAGGAATGTTATGAAAAAAATGAATATTACTCCTGTCCAATTGGGGCGCAGAACCGGCATCCTCCTCTTAGTTGTTCTCTTAGGTGGATGTGGTGAAATCCGCTATGAAGATAATGTTAAACAATACACCAGTTCTCAATCTGGAGTAACAACCACCAGTGGTCAATATGAATACGCAACCGCTCGTTATATTTCCAGAGATGGATACGCTTCAACTCCGAAATCAGAAGTTATGACAGCTCCAGCAGAAAGGCAGGTGGCCGATTTACCGATGGTAATAGAGGTCACCGATGTGCTCTTTGAATTTGACAAGTGGGTTATAAAAGAGCCATTTATACCCGAATTGAAACAGTGGGCGGACTATTTTACAAAAAATCCAGAGGTAAAGGCGAACATTTATGGCCATACCGATAGCATTGGTTCAACAGCTTATAATGAAAAGCTTTCCATGAAAAGGGCTCAGGCAGTGGTTAACTTCTTAGTTGGGGAAGGGGTTGCCTCAAATAGATTGACAGCGAGAGGATTTGGAGAGCTTCAACCCACAGCTACAAATGCCACCAAAGAGGGCCGGCAAAAAAATCGTCGAGTGGAATTGGAATTGTAAAAATACGTTGGTAACTGCTTTTATTGAGAGAAATGATCTCTTAATAGAAGAAGCAGATGATTTGACCGGTCACAATTTAATTTATGCATTATGTTGGTTCGGTGTACCCGGACAGTTTTGGGGCTGATGAAAAGTGTTACTCCTATTTCATCTGGAGTCATGCCCTGAGCCAACAGATTAGCAATTTCATGTTCGCGTGGAGAGAGACTGGCAAGGGCTCCTTTCTCGCCTTCCCCGCTCAGTAGTCTCTCCATAAGACTTTCTGGAATTGATTTACTGAGGAATAACCTTCCCTGTACAGCTTCTTTAACAGCTGTGATCAGATCTTTTATTTCGTCTGCCTTCAGAACGTAAGCCTTCGCTCCCGCCTTAAATGCACGATAGATATTGTCATGATTCTCATGCATGGAATAGATAACAATGAGAGTCTCTTCTGATAAGGCTTTGATGTAAGGTATAAGGTCTATTCCGCTGATTCCAGTCATGGTAATGTCAAGAATTGCCACATCCGGTTTAAACTCTTTTATTAGCGGCAGTGCAGTAGATGCGGTGTCTGATTCGCCAACTACATGCATATCCGGTTGCTTTTTTAGTACAGACGTTACTCCATGACGGATAACAGGGTGATCATCGATTATAACTACAGAAATCTTTTCCACTCGTACTGGCTCCCGGTATTGTTTTGCTAACACGGCAATATCACAATCCATGTTCCATATGATAACAAAATGGCCCGTTGAAAGTCAAAGTTTTTGTCGTTGTCTTTATTTGCCGGATTCAAGGAAATAGTGTAAGTGAAAATACCATGGAAAAAACCTTTGAACTCATTGCTCCTTTTACAGCTTCAGGTGATCAGCCTGAAGCCATCGCAACCATAGCCCGCGGAATTAATTCAGGCGCAAAAAGCCAGGTGTTACTCGGGGTTACCGGCTCCGGAAAAACCTTTACCATGGCCTCTGTCATTGAAAAGGTTCAGCGGCCAACGCTTATTATTGCTCCCAACAAAACCCTTGCGGCTCAGCTCTTCTCAGAATTTAAGGAGTTGTTTCCCTATAATGCCGTTGAATATTTTGTTTCCTATTACGATTATTATCAACCGGAAGCATATATCCCTTCATCTGATACCTACATCGAGAAAGATTCAGCTATCAATGATGCAATTGATAAAATGCGCCACTCTGCAACCCGCTCACTGCTGACTCGTCGAGACGTCATTATTGTCGCATCGGTGTCCTGCATATATGGCCTTGGTTCCCCTGAAGAGTATAAAAACATGCACCTTTTCCTTCGTAAAGATGAAGAATTTGTGCCTGAACAGGTGCAACGTAGACTGGTCTTTATGCTTTATGAACGAAATGATGTCTCTTTTCATAGGGGAACGTTTCGAGTGCGCGGTGATGTTATTGACATATTTCCAGTTCATGAAGAAGAGCGGGCTATTCGTCTCGAGTTTTTTGGTGATACCGTTGAATCTATTTCCATTATTGATCCTCTTCGGGGAGCTGTCCTTGAACGATTGGAAGAATATACTGTTTTTCCAGGAAGCCACTTTGTAACATCCCAGGACAGGTTACAGGTGGCTGTGGAAACAATTAAAACTGAACTTGTTGAGCGCCTTGAGTATTTTCACGCAGAAAACAGGCTTGTGGAATTGCAGCGTCTTGAGCAGAAGACCATGTTTGATCTGGAGATGATTCAGGAGCTTGGGTACTGTAATGGAATAGAAAACTACTCACGACACCTCACTGGTAAAGAACCGGGAGTGGCCCCCCCTAATCTCCTCGATTATTTTGAAGAAGATTACCTTCTTATCATTGATGAATCCCATATCGGAGTCCCTCAGTTGAATGGCATGTATAACGGAGACAGGTCAAGAAAGAAAACTCTTGTTCATTACGGCTTTCGGCTCCCTTCTGCACTTGATAACAGGCCTTTGCGCTTTGAGGAATTCCAGGAACGGATTAATCAAATTGTATACGTTTCTGCAACTCCGGGAGCTTTTGAGATTGAACAGGCAGAAGGTCGACTGGTGGATCAGATCATTCGACCCACTGGGCTCCTTGATCCAAAAATTGAGGTTCGTCCGGCATCCAATCAGGTGGATGATCTGTTGGAGGAAATCAGAGCTCGAACTGATTGCGGTGAGGCTGTTCTTATCACCACTCTAACCAAACGGATGGCAGAAGATCTCACCGATTATTATGAAAAACTCGGTGTTCAGGTTCGTTACCTTCATTCTGATATAAAGACCCTTGAACGGATTGAATTGATAAGAGATCTACGAAAAGGAGATTATAATGTCCTTGTGGGAATTAACCTTTTACGTGAAGGCCTTGATATTCCAGAAGTTTCCCTTGTAGCGATACTTGATGCGGACAAAGAAGGTTTCCTGCGTTCTGAACGATCATTGATCCAGACTTGCGGCCGGGCAGCAAGAAACGCTGAAGGTCTTGTGATCTTATATGCTGATGAGATTACGGGTTCCATGGAACGTACCATAGAGGAGACTGAGCGTCGACGGGTAATCCAACAGGCTCACAATGAAAAGCATGGAATTATACCGCAGACCATTCGATCTGCTGTGAAAGACACCATCCAGAAACATCTTCAGGCCAGTGGTTACCAGGCAGCAGATGACCATGGAAAAGGGATACTCGCAGCTGCCGAAGAACTACCCGTTTATTACAGTATTGCCGAACTTGAAAAAGAGATCAAAAAACTGGAAACTGACATGCAGAGCGCTGCAAAAGAGTTGGCATTTGAAGAAGCTGCAGCCCTTCGAGACCGTATCAAGGCATTGCGAAAACTGGAGATTGAAATAGGATGAAAAACGGCTTTTTGTACCAGATATCCTTACGTATTATTCCTTTTATATATGTGTGCATAACGTCCTTGTTGTTTATGACCTGCCGCATCAAAACCCATGGACAAGAGTATAGAAGTCAGTTGGATTCACAGAATATACCTATTATTGCTTCTTTCTGGCATTATACAATATTCTTTGTTTTTTATTATTTACGTAAAGATTCCGCAGTGGTAATGGTGAGTGCCAGCAAAGATGGGGAGTATATCAACAGAGTTGCCCAAAGGCTTGGGTTTGCCACTGTTCGGGGATCCCGGAAAAAGGGTGGGATGCAGGCTATTAAGTCCTTAATCAGGAATATGCGGGCTGGACGAAACGCTGGAATTGTTGCCGATGGCTCCCAGGGGCCGCCTCGTATTGTTCAGGCAGGGAGTATTTTCCTTGCTTCGAGAGCGGCCGTTCCTATACTTCCGATGGCTTGGTCGTGTGATCGTTATAAACGTTTCGGATCCTGGGATGGGATTGCTTTGCCTTTACCGTTTTCAAAGATTGATTTCTTTTATGGTGAGCCTGTAACTGTTCCAGCTAAAATTAAATCGGAAGAATTCGAACAGTATCGCTTGCTACTGGAAAAGCGATTGAATGACTTGTATACCAAGGCTTGGGCATTGCAGGATAAGACTGAACACTAAATATGTGTAAATGAATATGACAAAAGGAATTATCGTGGCAGGTCTTGCCGGTGGGTCTGGCAAGAGTGTTGTTTCTGTGGGGTTAATAGCGGCTCTTGCCAGTCAGGGGAAAATTGTAGTTCCTTTTAAAAAAGGCCCTGATTATATTGATGCCGGCTGGATGAAACTTGCAGCAGGCAGGAATTGTTATAATCTGGATCCTTTTTTAATGAATGCTGAAGATATAAGGGCATCATTTCTAAAACACTGTGCTGGCGCAGATTTAATAGTTCTTGAAGGAAACCGTGGCTTATATGATGGTGTAAATATTGAAGGAGGTTATTCAACAGCAGAATTATCCCTTTCACTAAACCTCCCTGTCTTGCTGGTGGTGGATTGCAGCAAAACCACTCGTACTGTTGCTGCGATGGTGCTTGGCTGTATGAAGCTTGATGAACGAATAGATATTTGTGGTGTTGTTTTGAATCAGATAGGCACTAAAAGGCACCAGTCCATTGTGACTCAGGCTGTTGAAAAGTATACGGGACTTCCTGTTTTTGGTGCAGTGCCAAGGATGAAGCGTGATATCTTCCCCATGCGTCATCTTGGAGTTACTCCACATCAGGAATATGAAAGAAGTGAAGAAGCCATGGCAATGCTCGCCGAAACTGTCACTAAACACCTTGACATCGGCCGGATTCAGGAGGTAATGGCACCAATAGGAGTACGAAAAGTCATGCCTGAACAGCAGAAGCCAGATAGGAAACTCCGTATTGGTCTGCTCCAGGATGCTGCTTTTCAGTTTTATTATTCAGAGAATCTGGAAGCCCTGGAAGAGAGAGGGGCCGAATTAATCAGCATAAATGCCATGGCGGAGGAAAAACTCCCGGAGCTTGATGGTCTGTATATTGGCGGAGGTTTTCCAGAAACAAGCGCTAAGGCGCTCGCTGCCAATGCTTCATTTCGCAATTCAGTAAAAGTTGCAGCAGAAAGGGGATTACCCATTTATGCCGAGTGTGGCGGGTTGATATATCTTGGAGATTCAATCGAACTTGATGGAGAAGTCTACCCCTTGGTTGGGGTGTTTCCCATCCGGTTCGGTATGGCAGCAAAGCCTCAAGCTCATGGGTATTCAATTTTTGAAGCGGATACAGAGAATCCTTTTTATGAAAAAGGTACTGAAATCAAAGGGCATGAATTCCGATATTCCACAATCCTGGAATGGACAGGGAGATCTGAGGATTTAACGCTGAGAATGAAGAGGGGTGCTGGCTTTTCAGAAGGACGTGATGGACTAACCGTGAACAATGTTCTGGCTCTCTACACCCACATTCACGCTTTGGGAACACCTGAGTGGGCAGATGCGTTTATGAAACGCTGTGGTGATGTAAAAAAGAGCAATGATAAACTCCTAACGCAGGTGAACTGCAAGTAAGTGCCTTGGTGCTATAACGTAACAATATGATAGCAATTAATCTTCCTCAGTTTCTTGTTTTTATTGCAGGAATCATGGAGTAAGGCACTAAAAAGGTTTTAATTTGCAGTGACGAAGGAGATGGAGGGTTTTTACAAGTCCATCAACAATGATAAACTCGTAAAAAGGTTAAAATCTCGATGGCGTCGTAAAAACTCTTCATCTGCTTCGTTGCTACATTTTTTGTTTAATTTCAACGTACCTTAGTACGCTGAAATTAAACAAAAAATGTGCGCCTCGCATATGAAGCTTTTTACTTAGCCATCGAGATT
>CAMZLK010000154.1 GCA_947311475.1 uncultured Desulfocapsa sp. | reverse complement strand
GGTCAATTGAAAGATGGCTAAGTAAAAAGCTTCATATGCGAGGCGCACATTTTTTATTTAATTTCAGCGTACTAAGGTACGTTGAAATTAAATAAAAAATGTAGCAACGAAGCAGATGAAGAGTTTTTACGACGCCATCAAGATTAAAATTTTAGAATAACTGTATGTTTCATACATTCTACCTAGAGTTCATTTTTTATGCAGATAAAACTTGTTGCCATTAACGGGCGATTTACCCATTCAAGCCTTGCATTGTTCCATGTTCGTAACGAACTTGAATCGCATTGCGAAAATATTTCCACTGAAATAATACAGCTAACCATTCGAGATCCTGCCTATGAGGTCCTCTTAAAGCTAAGTAAGGGCTGCCCCGATGCGATTTTTTTTTCGGCTGCTGTATGGAATTCTGACCAGGTGGAAGGGTTAATTACGGATCTTTCTTCTCTTTTACCCTCCTGTTTACTCGTTGTAGGGGGGCCGCAGGCAGAAGTGGTTGGGCAGAATCTGGGATCTGATATCTGCACTGTTGTTCGAGGCAATATAGAGGCTGTTGAGGCCAAATTTTATGATGATCTGCTCGGTGCAAATTTACAAACGCTCTACGGCAGATCCTTTTTTCGTTTAAAAAACAAAAAAGAGAAATTTGTTTCACCCTATCGCGAAGAAGATTTTGATACGCATCTGAAAAATAGAAATATCTATTATGAAAGTTCCAGAGGTTGTCCATTCTCCTGCTCTTACTGTCTTTCTTCGGCTGAGAGTGGTGTTGTACACAAGGACCTCTCACAGGTGCGCCTGGAACTCGATCAGATTATGGCCCACGATACCAAAGTTGTTCGCTTTGTTGATCGAACATTTAATGATCTTCCAGACAGGGCACTTTCCATATGGAAGATGGTGCTTGAATACGAAGGAGACACTTTATTTCATTTCGAAATAGCACCTGATCGTCTAAGTGAAGCGATGCTTGAGTTTTTGGCAACTGTTCCTCCCGGTCGATTTCAGTTTGAAATTGGTATACAGTCAACTCATGGGCCAACTCTTACGGCCATTAACAGACACATAGATCCTGAAGTCGCCCATGAAACAGTGTTGAGACTTGCAGCTTTAAACAGCATCCATTTACATGCTGATTTGATTTTGGGACTTCCCTTTGAAACAGAGGAGAGCTATCTGCGCTCGTTTGCAGATATTTTTGCAATGGCACCCCATTATATTCAAATGGGACTACTGAAATTACTCCCTGACACTGCAATTACAAAGAACTCAGAAGAGTTCTCTTACAGAAAATGCAGTAGACCGCCATATTCTGTGTTGTCCAATAAGTGGCTGGATTCAGAAACTATGCAGGCTTTATACTGGTTCTCTGAGTGTGTGGAAAAGTTTTGTAATAATAGATATTTCCCCTCTTTGTGGCGATATTTACGACGGGTGGAAAATGATATCGCTTCTTTTTTTCAGACCCTTCTTGTGGCGGCAGAGAACAATCGTCTTTTCCAACTGGCAGCCACCCAGGAATTTTTATGTGCAATTCTGGTTGAAGCAATGGGTGCAAGAAAGGATTGGGAACTTGTTCGTGAAATACTCATTTATGATTGGTTCTGCTGTGGAAAACGTTCTCTTCCAACCTGTTTGTCTGCTGATCTTGAAGACGCACGTTTGCTGAGAGACAGGCTTTATCAGGAGTTGGCAACAGCAATTCCCGGCTTGTATTCCAAAAAAGACAGGAACCGATTTTTCAGACAGACAGTATTTTATCAATTCTCAGCTGAATGCCTTGCCGAGTTGGGCGAAGTAAGCACAGAGTCCGCTTGCTTTGCCTTTTTACTGGACAGAGAGAAAAGCCTCATGAACTTACAAAGGCATGTTCTGATTTCTGTCTGAACGCATTTAATTAAAAAGGATTTGTGTTCGATTGTGAAATGCGATAGAACGGCATTAACCAATGTTTACTCTGTAATGCCTGCAATAAAACAAGAAAGCGCAGGCTCCAGGAATATTTGATAGTGAAACAGTATCAGGTTGTTGTAATGAACAGCAGGTTGCAAGTTTGCAGTAACCGTGGAGATGAAGAACTTTTACGAGCCCACCTCAGATACTAAGATTGTATGGAAAATGTGATCACAGGGAGAAGAGAATGACGTCGTTTCGAATTAAGACTATTAATGCAATTGCCCCGGAAGGTTTGGAACTTCTTGGTGATGAATATACTGTCGATCCGGCAGATGAAAACCCCCATGGAATTGTGATTCGCAGTTCACAGATTGATGTGGATGACTATCCTGATTTATTGGCTATCGCCAGGGCAGGAGCTGGAGTCAATAATATTACTGTTGAGAAGGCGACGGAAAGAGGAGTATGCATTTTTAATACTCCTGGTGCAAATGCTAATGCTGTCGTTGATCTTGTTTTCCCCATGATAGGAATCTGGCTACGAAATATCTATCAGGGTATAGCTTTTTGCAAATCTCTTGCTGATGTTCCGTCTGATCAGGTAAGCACTGAGGTTGAGAGCCGAAAAGCTGCCTTTCGCGGTGTGGAAATTGCTGGAAAAACGCTTGGTGTGATAGGGCTTGGTCAAATAGGCGTTAGGCTGGCCAATGGCGGAATTAAACGATTTATGAAGGTATACGGTTTTGATCCTTTTCCAAGTCTTGATAATATCCACAACCTTTTCTCAGAGGTAACAGTAACCCGCTCCATGACGGACACGTTGGCTAAGGCCGATATTGTTAGTTTGCATTTACCTGTTAATGAGAAAACAAAAGGTATGGTAAATGCTGATTTTATCAGTAAAATGAAACCGGGTGCGATTTTAGTAAACTATGCTCGAGGGCCGATTGTGAATGAAGAGGCGGTGCTTGCTGCCTTGGATTCAGGGCACCTGGAAGCCTTTATCACCGATTTTCCAACACCGGGTGTTATTGATAATCCTAAGATTTTGATAACGCCTCATCTTGGTGCATCTACTGCTGAGTCCGAAGAAAACTGTTCTCGAATGGCAGTTGCTGAGCTGTCTGCTTATCTCCGTTATGGAAATATTACCCACAGTGTGAATTTTCCTAATATTGAGTCGATTCCTGCTTCAACAGTTAATACAAGACTTATTGTTATTAATAAGGATGTGCCTGGTATGATAGCCTCTATTACAAAGACCCTGGGGGCTCAAGGTGTAAACATTGTAAGTTTTAAAAATGAGTCCAATGGTACCGTTGGTTACAATATAATTGACCTTGAATCTTCACTCGATGATACGATCCTTGCAGAACTTGAGGCCGATGAAAATGTAATCAGAATTCGCCAGATTACTTTTTCCTGATTATGGGCGCATAAAGAGGAAAGAGTCATTTAGTACCTTACTTCATGATTTCTGCAATAAAAAACAAGAAACTGAGGAGGGTTAATTGCAATCATATTGTTACGTTATATTACCAAGGCACTTACTTGCAGTTTAAGGAGCCGTCCGGAAATAACTTGAACAGCTCGTATCTCATCTTCAGGTCATCTTTGTTCGATCT
>CAMZLK010000153.1 GCA_947311475.1 uncultured Desulfocapsa sp. | reverse complement strand
AATAAAAGGGGTCAGAGTAGTTTTAAATCGCCCCCTTTTTCCAGAGATAGCACGGCCTTCCTCTTATTCTCCGCTCCAGCGGCAAACTAAGGGCAAGCCTCCGGTTTACCGACCAGTTCCCCACGAAGCCAAGCGCAATGTCGCATAAGGCCCCTCGATTATGTTTGGTGGCCCACCTATACAGCACAGAAGAAGACATACTCCCGAAACACACCAGCAGCACAGCCCTGCAACCTACCCCAGCCACTAAACATAAACGACCTTATGCGCGCGGACTGTCAGGCGCTTTGTTTGCGGCTTTTTGCAAACAAAGCGACAGGCAGGGAGCGTTACAATGCGCCCCAGAGCTAACACCGAACTTCGAATACACGGGCGGGTGGGCGTTCTAAGCGGTGCAGTGGGCTGCCGTATGGAAAGGCCCGGATCTAGTCGAGACTTTATTCAGCAAGCATTGAAGTTTCTTACCGTTCACCGGCCTCTTTCAGAATAATGTCGACTATATTGTCATGTAGCCAGTATCCCTGTTGCCGCATGCCGGTAATGGCTTTTTCAACATTGTTAAGATATCCTCTGTGCTTAGCTTACACCAAAATCCGGGCAGAGCCAATGACCCGCAGATCGTAGACCTCTCTTGCGATTTTCCGCCCCTTGCGCTCGTCAATAAGTACAAGATCAATGTCGTTTTCTTTGGCAAGCTGTATTACTGAGGCCTCTCCGGTGTCCAGAACCGAATCAAGCAATGGATCAAGAGGAACAGTTAATTTCCTGACCTCAATCAATTGTGCCTGCTGGTATGTTGAGACACCAGACTGTTTTGCCCCTCCCTCCAGTAGCTCGAAGTGAACGGCTTTTGGCACCATCACCCGATCAAAAAGATGGTTCAGAATGTCCAGTTTATCAATCACAGCCAAGGCAACAAGAGGCCCTGTATTGGAAACAATAGTACTACTCATCAGATTTGCACTTTGAACTCGTGCTCCAATTCTTCGACATTCCCCCAATCAGCACTGACGACTCCGAAATGATGGCATTGCAATAAAAATGTTACACGAGATATACCTGCCATGCTCGCAGCCTGGCCAGAGGTCAATCGGCCAAGCTCAAACAACTTGACTGCCATTGCCATTTTGGCTTCTTCCTCAAAGGCTTCTGGTGAAACATTAATCGTCGTTGGTATGGCTTCCGGATATTTGACAGATAATGTACGCATTCTACTTTCCATTGTTCTCTCTCAGCTGTTAGCCAGCATTTCAAATTTGTAACGTTTAACGAATGAATCTAATACAGAAATTAAAGTCTGCTGATATTCTCCAGGTAATTCATCCACTTCTTCAATTTTTTCTATTAGCTGTGGATTTTTTACCTTATCAGCACCATAGCTTTTACCAGTCAAAAGATAATCCAGGCTGACCCCAAAAGCATGGGCAATATCGACTAAGATATCAAGCGATGGAGCTGACAGCCCCCGTTCGTATTTGGATATCCGTTGCCCTTCAATATTAATTTTTTGAGCAAGTTGCCCCTGTGACCAGTCATTTTTTTTGCGTAATGATCGCAATCTCGCAGGAAATGAATCTGCCGAATGTAAGGTGATAAGTAATCGCTTTTCGAGGGAGGGGCAGAGATAAAAAAAAATGTTCTCAACACACTTCAAAAAGCACAAAACTCTTATTACACCCCCTGCAAACAGGTGAATATTACAACTAAATTAATGCTTAACAAAAACGCACCCTTAGCATTCCCCTTAGACAGTTATAGCACTGTATAGAAAAAGCCCATGGAAAGTCAATATTATACTCCGGAAAACAAAAAGAGCCGAATAACAGGAGTTTGCAAAATTCGGAGAAAAGACATACAAATGCTGTTCCTTGGAAAAGTGTCAATCAACAGAAAACACCGGCTCTTCATAGCCCGGCCAGCCATCATCAAAAAGATCCTCTTGCTCTGTCACCGGCGGGCATGGATTGTGTTGTGGTAGTGTAAACTTTTTTCCGGTGGCGGACGGGGTTGTTTCGGGATGTGCCACAGATTCAGGTGTTTAAGTATCTGCCGAATAACGTCCCGATCTTTGATGAAACTGATAATCTTCATCTCTCCCAGACAATGGGGGCATTTTAATGGATCAACCTCCCATATTTTTTTGATGTGCCCGCGAAGCAGATAAGCGTAGACTTCGAATGCCCTTTGGGTGCACTCCCGCCAGGTTGGCGTTGGAATTTTACGGGGTTTATGTTTGGAAACTTCTATGATTTCGATATCACCATCGGGTGTTTCTTTTTCTTCTTCTTCTTCTTCTTCTTCTTCTACCACCATCATTTGGCTATTTAAAACTGTTACTGACTTTATTTCATTGTTTTTATCTACATTTACCTGTGTTTGACTGCTTGCGTTCATGTATCTGTTTGCTCAAACACACACACACACACACACACACACACGCAGTCTCTCTCTCTTTCTTTCTCTCTCTCTCTCTTTCTCTTTCTCTTTCTCTCCTTCTCTGAGTGAGGGAGTGTGTGTGTGTGTCTCTCTCTCTCTCTGAGTGAGGGAGTGTGTGTGTGTGTGTGTGTGTGTGTATGAGGATGTGTGTGTGTGTGTGTGTGATGATTTGTGTT
>CAMZLK010000152.1 GCA_947311475.1 uncultured Desulfocapsa sp. | reverse complement strand
GAAGATAAGTCCGTTACTTGAGGCAATTTTTACAAGCAAGGTTAAGGGTAAAAGTATTGAGGATATTCTGAATAACAAATAAGAAATCTAAAAGGGGGCTGTAAAATGGGGATCCTTTTCTTGTTGAAGAAGCTGTTTCTGTGCCTTGCTCCATAATTTCATCCTGTTTTCGACCTTTTTACGAGTCCATCAAACAATGATAAACTCGTAAAAAGCTTCATATGCGAGGCACACATTTTTTGTTTAATTTCGGCGTACTAAGGTACGTTGAAATTAAACAAAAAATGTAGCAACGAAGCAAAAGAAAAGTTTTTACGACGCCATCACAATTGCATGGGCATAATAATACTTAAAAATCCTTCGTCATCTTCAGATCTCATTAGACAGGGACTGTTATTGGAATTGATATATGCATCCACACTGTCACATTCCATAATCTGAAGGGCATCAATAAAGTATCTGCAATTAAAACCAAGTAACAGAGGCTCACCTTCGTATTTAACATCTTGTATATCTTTTGCATTTCCCAGATCTACATTCTGTGAACTCAGGACCATTTTGCCATCTTCAATTTCCAGTTGGATGGTATGAAAAATATCTTCTGTGAACAAATTTATTCGTTTAAGTGAATCAAGAAATGGAATTCGTTCTATTTCAATTTTATTTTCAAGTTGAACTGCATTAACGATGGCACCATATTGAGGAAATTCACCTTTCTTTAGACGAATAACCATAATAGCTTCATTGTCTTTTATAATAACCTGTTTTTCTTCAAAAGAGATTTCAATACTATCCCGGTTATCACAGAATTTTTTAAGTTCCTGTATTCCTTTTTTAGGAATCAAAGTTTCTGGCTGGATATCAAGCTGATCAATATCTGTTGCCACATCTTTTTCCATTATGGAGAGACGATGTCCATCGGATGATATCATTCGCAGATATGAGCGTTCATCCCTTTTTTCTGTTTCAAAAAGAACATTTGTAAGGGAATAGGTATTTCCTTCTTCTTCATTGGCCACAGAAAAAATAACCTTATCTATGAGATCAGAAAAGATTCCTGCTTCAAATGAAACGAGTTTTTCTTCATTAAATTCGGGAAATTCAGGAAAATCATCACTAGCCATACCAGCAAGGTTATAGGTACTAAGTCCCGCTGATATAATTACCCAGCTGTTATCTGTTTCCTTGATGGTTATGGTATCAGAACCGGATTCACGAACAATTTCAAAAATTTTCTTGCTTGGTAGGGTTAATGTGCCCTTATCATGAATTTCAGCAGGTACTTTTATTCGTAAACCTATCTCAAGATCGGTTCCAGTGAGTATCAAACTATCATCTGTCGCTTCTATGAGAATATTTGAGAGTATGGCCAGAGTAACACGTTTGTTTGTGATGTTTTGCAGGCTATTTAGGCCTTCCATAAAATCAGATCGTGATATGTTGCAATTTAGTGTCATAAGGGTATCCCTTTATTAAATAATCTTTTTATTATTGTTATTAAGGGGGTTAGTATGTTTATTTAATATGTAACATACTAATAATAATGTTTTTTTTATAAACATGGTTTTGTGAAAAAAAAGAAAAATTTTGTTAATTTGTCGTTTTTAACAGCGTATTAACCAAGTTATGAATAAACTCTCAACAACAGGTGTTAAAAGTTTGTTGAAAAAACAAAAAAACATAAAAATTTAAATGAAAAAACAATACGATAAATAACAATTTAACTAAGGGTCATTCTAGTTCAAAAGAGGTAAAAAAACAAGCTATATTAGTTGTAAAAGAGTTTCTTCAGATCTATTGGATTAAAGGATTTTTAAATGGAAACAAAGAAGGTACAAAACTTAGAGAAATTGTTTATAAAGGCTTTAAATGATAGAATATTTTCTTGTGCAGCGCTTGCTTTCTCCAAAAGGAACAATAATGGTTATGAAAGATTTATGGAATACTATGGATTAGCCCAGCTGAAACCTGTAAAAAAGAGACTGCTGGGAAACTGTTTTTTTGATCTTGCATCATTAAGTAAGGTTCTTTCAACCGTCCCTATTTTACTGTCTCTTTTTGAAAAAGGTGTATTAAAACCTGAAACCAGACTAGAAAAGATATTTTCAGATTGTCCAGAGGATAAAAGGAAAATTACCATTAAAGAACTGATGTCTCATAATTCAGGTTTGATTTCTCACAGAGAATATTTCTATGAATTAATTTCCATGCCGGAAGAAAATAGAAAAGAGTACCTCTTAAAACAAATCTTAGATGAAAAAATACTTTCAAAAAACAGAGATAAACATTGTTACAGCGATTTGGGTTTTATGCTTTTAGGTTTTATAATTGAGAAAATAACAGGAAAAAATATTGACGAAATAAGTAGCAGCTTCATTTATACCCCCTTGAAACTCCAAGAGCACCTTAAATTCCCAAAATATTCAAATAAAGATACTGATACCTATGTGGATACGGGAAAGTGTGTATGGAGCAAAAAACAGCTTTTAGGAATTGTTCATGATGATAATTGCAGAGCACTGGGCGGGGTGGCTGGGCATGCAGGACTTTTTGGTACTTTGCCGGGAGTACTGAGCTTCTGTGAACAGTTGCTTGACCAGTGGAAAGGTAGGGCACATCATCCAGCTTATGCAAACAAGCTACTGCAGGAGACATTGAAAAGAGTGGGGGATTCAACCTGGACCATGGGGTTTGATATGGTATCAGACCAGGTTTCAAGTGCAGGAAAGTATTTCTCAAGAAAAAGTATTGGTCATCTTGGTTTTACGGGGACATCATTTTGGATAGATCCGGAAAAGGAATGTATTGCGGTACTGCTGACGAACCGAGTTTATTATGGTTCTGATAATTGGAAGATAAAGCAATTCAGACCAGTGCTACATGACCTTTTGATGGAATAAAAAATGTAGCAACGAAGCAGATGAAGAGTTTTTAGGACGCCATCGAGATTTTAACCTTTTTACGAGTTTATCATGTAAGATAAGCTCGTAAAAAGTCAAAAACAAGATGGACTCGTAAAAAAAAGAAAACCCCTGCAGAAATAAGATCAAGGGGGGTTTTCTTTGTAAAACTGTGACACCAAACGAGCAAACTACCACCAGCAGATAGTCTGGTCTGCATCAAAAATTTTATCTACCAATGATTCATAATCGGGAGATTCCACATTGAGATCAAAAGAATCGGCATCACGGTCTCTGCTCACAATTTCTACCAGTTTTTTAGTAGTATCATCTGGTGCTGAACGATAAACATTAAGAATTTTCATAATTTATATACTCCTAAGCTTTTATGATTCCGTAAGGGATTATATGGGTCATATCGCGAAGTTTCTCACCAAGCTCTTCAATAGTAATGGGTTCTAGGTCATTGAGTTCGCAGTTTTCCTTTGTTGTTGCGAAAACATCACCTTCCATATCACGGAGCATTTCAAGAGATTCAGCTTGGAGCTCATTGAATTTTTCCATCTTGGGTTCATCCATAACAACGCCATAAGCGTACATGTTTTCAACAGCCAGCCCAAGAGCTGAACGAATACCATCAACAGTACAACTCTGGTCACGGTACATAAGACATACTTTTTTATATTCCATGGAAAACTCCTATAAACTTAAGTAACAGTCAAAATCTTCAATGATAATACCATGTTGAGCTTGTGTTGCCATTTTTTTGGTTTCAAGACCCTCTGGAATATCATCAATGTCGTATCCCATGTTTTTGTAACTATCAACACAGATAGAAACATCATCAGCTATTTTACAGAGTTCGGGAAAACCGGCTTCTTTTTTAGCATTGTGCGTGGCATCCCAACTAAAAAAAACTTTTACATTGGAACCTTTAGCTTTAGCAGCTTTGGTTATTCCCATGACATGTTTGAACTGGTCAGGGTTGGTTACAAATATTCCAAGACTTTTGGACATAACTATCCTCCAGGAGACTAATATTTAATGGTAATCTTAAAAAGAAAATGAGAAGGAGAGTTAGCCTTTTTTAACAAAAAAGCTGATATATCCAGATTCTTCTTTTTCACCAAGATACTCATGTCCAGCCCTGCTGCACCACCCAGGAAGATCGTTTCTGGAACCTGGATCTGTACCATCAATCTGGAGAACTTCCCCCGACGCAATTTTACCGATTTCTTTTTTGGTGCGAAGGAGAGGCATGGGGCAACTTAAGCCTTTTGCATCAAGTGTAGCAGCTACGGCAATTCCGTCTTCAGCAACTTTATGGTCACTCATTGTGTTTTCCTCCCGGAAATAGTGTTTTGGTAGACCGATTAATTAAAATAGTCTGAATTGGTTTACTCAGTGTTTTTTGAAAGTACACTGAAAAGATAATAGTCAGACGTATACTTTAGGAACAGGATTATGTCAAGGGCAAAATGAAGGCTATTCAAGGTTTCGCTTGTGTTTTAATTGCTTGTTATACCATGATAAAATGTTTTTTTTGGAGAGATTTAAATGGGGTCATTTAGGAGTAGATACTTGACAAAATAAGTGAGCAAGTGTAAGAAAACTCTAATTTAGAATATATAATATAAATAATACTAAGATTTGATAATCTCGTAAAAAGGTCAATTGAGAGATGGCTAAGTGAAAAACTTCAGATGCGAGGCGCGTATTTTTGTTTGATGTCGGTGTACTAAGATACGTTGTAATTAAACAAAAATGCAGCAACGAAGCAGGTGGAGAGTTTTTCACTTAGCCATCTCTCAATTGACCTTTTTACGAGATTATCAAATCTTAGTATTATTTATATTATATATTCTAAATTAGAGTTTTC
>CAMZLK010000151.1 GCA_947311475.1 uncultured Desulfocapsa sp. | reverse complement strand
TGCTCTTCGTACAGAGGAATAACAGCCGAAGTATCATCAGACTGAAGAACATTGGAGATGAGCCATTCTTTGATTTCATCATTTATGGCATAGCTTTTTTCAAAAAGAGAAGAAGTTCCATGCTTTTCAACACAACTTTGAAGCATCTCCACCGGGGCTTTGATCTCTGCAACAACCTTGGCATGCTTAACACCACGCTCCATCAAACAGAGCTTAACTTCATCCCCCCAGTTGTCGACAAAAAAGTAATAGACCCGATCAATAGCACTGACATTACTTCGTACGTGCTCGCGCCCTCCCCATGATTCAAATGTTCCAAAACTCAAATCCGGTGTCATTTCCCAATCAATTTCCGGGGTAACGGTGCCGCCGATCTCTAATTTCTGAAACATGCCCATAAAAAACTCCTTTGCTGTGGGTTCAATAGTCCTATCTTCAAAATAATTTCTTCACAAATAACTTACTGATACATTTTCAAAAAAAATCATTCTTTAGTCCTTACTCCTGAAAAGCTGTAATAAAAAACAAGAATATATGAAAGTTCCATAAGTTCAATACATTACGAATAGCAACAAGGCACCTACTTGCAGTTTATCTGCGCTAGCTATTAGTAGCAATGGAAATAATTCTAATTACCATTATCAAAATGATCAAGTAAAATAATCCCTTTCAGATTGTAAAAATAAGCCATCATTCCATAGCATGGAAAGGATGAACCAAATAATTTTGACTTTTTTTAATACCACTGAAGCCATAGTATTCAGCGTATTAATTGATTTTTCCTACTCAAATATTCTCAAGATATCTTCTTTTATGATATCATTCAGAACAAAAGTACCAGACACAAAATGATGATGGCGTCGTAAAAACTCTTCATCTGATTCGTTGCTACATTTTTTGTTTAGCCAGCGGGATTTTAACCATTTTACGAGTTTATCAAATGATGACAAACCCGTAAAAAGGTGCAATTTACAATGAAAAGTTATAAAAATTCCCATGTCGGTTGGCAGCACTTTTTCCTTATGATATGCTTGTCAATATCATTAAGAGGACTTAGTATCTTTTAAGTTTTTAAAAACAGGATAAATAATCAACCTATCACCATCCCGAAAGGGGTAATTTAACGATGCAAAGCAGCTTCCTTTTTCTTGGCGATTCACTCATAGCAGATTTCGACTGGCAGACACGAATGCAACACTTCGAGATCCTGAACCATGGTGTTCCCGGCGAAACCGCCCAGGGACTCCGTAACCGAATCCCCACAATCACCAAAGACCTTGCGCCCCCCGAGCTTATCCTGATAATGATTGGTACCAATAACCTGATCATTGAAGATTATAGTTACCTCGACACACTACGCCAAATTACTGTTCAGCTCACTACCCTCTATCCAACAGCAGAGGTGATTACAAACAGCCTGCTTCCCTGTCAACTGCCCTGGGTTACAATTGATACCCTTGAACGCATCAACAAAGCAACGGAAGCAATGACCAGACAAACCGGATCCTGCTATCTGGATATGTTCAATAAATTTAAACCTAATTCAGATTTTTTCCAGAGCGATGGTATTCACATAACACCTAAGGCATATGATCTCTGGTCAAAATCCATACTTGAATTTGTCGCCTTTTTAATTGAAGACGATTAACATTGATGGACTCGTAAAAAGGTCGAAACCAAGATGGACTTGGAAAAACCTTCATATTCAAGGCACGGAAATTTCTTATCTTTTCGGCGTACTAGGGTACGTTGAAAAGATAAGAAATTTGCAGTAACGAAGAAGATGAAAAGTTTTTACGAGTCCGTCAAACAACATAAGCTGATACCCTATAGACAACCAAAAAACAATTGAGAATGGAGAGCATTAATGACCATTTCCTGTTCTTTTCACCCGAAACAACCAGCTCATTTCCAGTGTTATGACTGTGACACGACATTTTGTGAAGCCTGCATAACAGCACGAGAAGTTGAAACATATGGCAGTGTTGACAGCCATTATTTCTGTCCAGCCTGTGAAACAGAGGCAGCTCTAATCGGTATATCAAATATCCTGCCTCCTTTTTGGAAACAGCTGGGGAAAATATTTCTTTATCCTCTCCAGGTGACTCCTCTCATCATGACCTTACTGCTATCTATTCTGGGAGCACTCATGCCTTTTAGCTGGATGGTACAATTGCTTGTATGGGTGATGATGATGAAATATGCCTATTCTGTATTGCTGACAACTGCCAGTGGCAATCTTACAGCACCAAAACTCACTCTGGAATTAATGAACAGCGATGTGGCCCCCGTTTTTAAACAGGTAGTAGTTTTTGCTATTCTAGGCTGGGCAAGCAGTACAATTTTTCTAAAAGTCGGTCCTTTGGGGGGAGTTCCATTTATTGCTCTATCTGCCCTTTGTATTCCTGTTATTATCATGCTTCTTGTTGCAAGTAATTCAATCATAGCAGCACTAAACCCCATACTCTTTTTCCAGGTGATTTTCAGAATTGGATATCCTTATCTCCTGCTCTATCTGTTCCTCACTTTCCTTGCTACGGCGCCATACTATTTAATATCTTTTTTTGCACCCCATGTCTCTCCCTTTTTCTTGAACTTCCTGAACCTTTTTGTAGGTCAATTGTATCTATTGATTAGTTATCACCTAATGGGTTATGTCCTGCTACAATATCATAGTGAAATTGGATATCATGTCAATTATGAGTACTTCTTGAAACATTCCGGAGCAAAAAACAGGATAAAGAAAATCAGTGAAAAAGAACAATTTAATAATTGTCTGGGGGTATTAATCAAGAGTGGTCGTTATGAAAAAGCCATATCCCTATTGAAAGAAAAGATTGCCGTTAAATCTCCAGATATTACTCTTGCTGAAAAATATCTGCAGCTGCTAAAACTTGCTGGAGAAAAAGAAAGAACCTCCAACTATACTCCTATTCTCCTTGGACATCTTGTCAGTTCAAAGAAAAAGGTTAAAGCAATGAACCTTCTGGAAGAAATAAGAAAGAAAAAACTACCCGTTCCATCACCAGAAGTGATTTTGAAAGTTGCCTCCTGGTACGAGGAGTCAGGGAAATATCAATTGGCTATGAAAAGCTATGGTTATTGCATCAACAACGCAAAAGGAAATGAGGAGGTCATCCCGGAAGCATACTTTAAAGTGGCCAGACTTTTCCATGAACATGGCAAAAATTCTTCTAAAGCCATCAAAATATTAAGAAGTATTATTTCTTCTTTTCCACAAAGCAGTTTTGCCGGACAGGCCAATAAATATCTTCTTTCAATACAAAATATGAGTTAACCTGAGCCAGAGAAAGAATTCAAAATTTCTTTTGCCTTTTCTCCTGCCTCACTTTCCGGGAAGCGCCGAGCCAGAAGATTAAGACAAGTCCGTGCCTTCTTTTTATTGCCCGAGGCGTTGTATCCCTCAGCCAACCGCATTATTAAAAGGGGAAGATTGGGAGCATTCCCATCTTTTTTCATGATGTTAGCCAAATATCCTTCAGCCTCCCGGTACATCTTTTTACCAAGAGAAATACGAGTCAAACGGAACAGAATCGAGCTTGATAACTGTGGCTGTGTACATATATTTTTGTACTCTTCATAAATCTGAATAAATTGCTGATCTTCCCCTTGAGTCATGCTCCCCAACAGCTTTGCAGTAATCGCGTGAAAATGCTTTGACTCGGGATCTGTCTTAGCCATATTAAAGAGATGACGCATTACTGTCCTGTTGTCGGGCTGTACGGCTAAAATGGCCTGAAATTCATGTCTGGCTTTCTCAAATTCCAATTGTGACATTTTCTCCAACCCTTTTTCAAGGTGACGGCTCACCAGGTCTTTTTCTTCGTCTTCCTGAAAAACTTTTTCAACACCTCCTTTTTTGATTAATTTATAGCAGGTGGCAAGGAGACTGCCACTGACTAAGCCGCCAATATGGGCAACGTAGGCAACGTTGCTTCCTTGGTTAAAAGAGAGTTGAAAGAACTCATTCCCAAGCCAGAAAGGTAAGAGGCCGATTGCGGGAACTTTAGCGTAGTCAAAATAAAACCCCAGTGAATAGAAAATAGTGATTTTTCTCATCCAGAAGAGCACAGTATATGCCCCCATCAATCCGGCAATTGCACCGGAGGCTCCCACAAGAGGCCCTGGAGAAAGAGGGTAAATAAAACCGAACAACCAGGTCGCACAGACACCGGTGATTAGATAGCCTGTGAGAAACCTGAAAGGACCAACAGCAAGCTCAAGCAGAGCCCCAACCAAATACAGAAAAATCATATTGCCCACAAGATGCATTAAGCTCCCGTGGAGAAACATACTGGTAAACAAAGCTATACGATTATTATGCACTGGTGAATATCCAAAACGATGGCTGACGATTCGATTGAGTTTAAGCTCATACTGATCACGTTTCCCGCGCCAATCCTTATAGCCGGTATCTTCTTTGGAAATTATCAGGTTGTTTTCAAGTTGCTGCCTGAACCTATTGTCATCAAACATCGCCCTGGTAAGCTCAGATGAATTTTCTACAACTATCGCTGAAGAGATATGCTTTTCCTTCAGGTATTTTTTGTAGGCAGAAAGTTCGGTCTGAAGAAGACCAGACTTCTGATAGTAACTCATCGCTTCGCTCTGCAACCTATGATCATCTATCTGAAGGAAAAAATAGACAAAAGCATTGATTGCAATCAGGCACAGCACCAGATAAGGTATATGCTTCCTACCACTTTTATTAATAATTGGAACAACAAGCATGCACAGATTCTCTCTAAAAAAATAGTAACTGCTCACAGAGCACCGCATCTCTGCGGAGTCTCGTGCCTCTTACCTGCGCGGTCACGCTGACTTACGTATGACTTATACGCTGCGCCAGCCTGCCTGAAAAAGTTGCAGCACCCTGTAAACAGTTACAAAATCAATGGTTTGCGAAAGTAAGTCGCTTACCCCGTGAGTAGTTACAAAAAATATTTTATTTACTATTCCAATGGAAAGCTCATATAGCAGTATATCATATACAATTCCCCAGTGATTGCGATGCCAACCAGGTATGGGCAATAATTATGGCAATACTCCACGTTGCCTGAAGGGTTGGTATAAAGGGTCACCAATCAAAACCATCTTCCAGGAAATAAAAGGCAAGCTCAGATAATACGCTTCAACAAGCGAAAAATCACCATCAAGCAACAGGCCGAAGAAGATTTGTGGAAATGGAAATCCCTGAACATAGGGTTCCCCAACCGGGCCAATGGTTGCAGCCACTCCATCTTCAAGTAATCGTTTACACCACACCTGACTTCCCTTCTTTTTCAGCGTTCTGCATTCTGCACTCGCTATATGATAAGCAACAGCCCCCTGCTGCCATTCAAAAGCATCCCGATACCGCGCCAGACTATACCAACCGCAATAGAGTGCGGCATTTGGAGCATCTCCTTCCTGAAAGAGACTTTCTTCTTCATTTAACACAACAGGCAGTACAGGTTCACTCACTTTTGCTGCCATATGTATTGCATTATCATACAAGGCATACCCTGATAACGTTTTATCAGCTTCCGGTTTTGGCCAGCGAGCATCAAAATATGCGGTACCTGTGAGCCCCTTTTTCTCCGCAGTCAGACTATCCATAATCACCCGTTTTACCGTGGCAGGGTCAGGCCCGTCCAGGCGGGAAACCATCAGTACCTGTCCTTTCTCATACCGTGTTTTGTGTTTTTGGAACTGGACGAAATAAGGATTTTCCAGCCAGTCGTGTACTGGTGGATTTGCAATCCGAACCAGGCTCAGTTCTGAGTCCACTGAAGCCACGGGGTCACGCTGCCTGGCATTGAGCTTTTCCTGTTTCTGATCCGATTTTTCCATTGGCAGTAAATGCCAGTCAATGCGAAGGGGAAGCCCATAAAATAACAGTAAACAAGTGATTGTCGGTTTGTCTTCAATAAACTTCCTGATGGGATCTGCAATCTCATCTTCATAGAAATGACGTGGAATATCCTCCTTGACAGCAGTTTTCAGTATCAAAAGATTCTCTTTTGGAATATGGCGCTGTTTCATATAAAAACGAGCTAATTCCACTCCCTCTCTTTCCTGACTATTAGCTATAACGGCAATCTCATTGGGATCCAGGGCATGGGCTACCTGAGAAAAAGAGAGTAAAATGACACATAACAAAGAACTGCTTAACAACAAAAGAACAGCCCTGCTCTTCCGCTTATCGCTCATAATCACAGACCGCAGCGACCACATACGATTGGTTATGGTTTCTTCCATAATGCTATTCACACTTCTTCAAGTCATCCCACAAATCTTCAACCCATTGATAGCGATTGCCAAGGTCATAGGATAAGGCTTTGAGAATTACCTGTTCAAGGGCAGCAGACAGACCAGGACGATATATTCTTGGATTTACCATCTGTTCTTTACGTTGCAGCCATTTTTGGATAGATGATTTCTTTTTTTCAGTAAAGGGGAGTCTTCCCGTTGTTGTAAGATAGAGCAGGATGCCAATTCCATAAATATCGCTGCGTGGATCCCCCCGCCTGCCTTGAATCTGTTCCGGAGCCAGATACAATAAATCACCCTGAGGCCCAAGACCTGCGGCAACTATGGGATCAGGCTGCTGATCACTTACAGCAAGGCCCATATCAATAAGACTCAAACGTTGTTCATCATCAAGCATCAGAATTTGCGGACGGAGATCGTGATGCACAATTCCAGTTGAATGAAGTGTTGCGGTAAGATCACAAAGCTGGGAAAACATGGTGAGTAACTGTCTGCCGCCAAGAGGTTTTTCACTGCAAAGAGTAACAAGACTGCTTCCCCGGATTTCAGAGAGAATTAACACATCTTCCACCCGCTCCTTTACTTCCGGTAGGCATGGGTGTGACAAAGTTTCAAACAGATGCAATTCTGTTTCAAGACACGCTTTATAAAGCGGGTTTTGCAACACCTCATCAAAGCCAATTTTCAAAGAAATCTTTGCATCTGAGCCTACGGAATGTCCATCATAGAGCCAGGACATGGCACCTGATGCAATGGGTTTTTCCACAACATAATCACCAATAAAGTTCGGCTGAAGGGATGAGCCTTTTCGGGCAGACTGCACATAACTGTTTAAAGAACCAAGAGAGGCCGTTAGCATATCAAGCTCATCACCCGGACCCGCAGAAGCACCACTCTCTTTTTTCTTTTCATTCACAAGAGAGAGCATCACACCCAGGCGTTCAATGACAAGACGTTGAAAAACCTGAGTCAGGAGCCATAATAAAACAAGGCTTCCGAAAAGAGTTATGGCGAAAAGAACGAGACTCCCCTGCCACGCTTCACGTAACGAATCAGACACAGGGATTGACACTGAATTAATCCCGGCTAAGTCACCAGCCTCAAACCTGAATCCACCTTCTGTTCCGTATCGTTCGATTAATTCCTTTGGCGCTGTATCCGCTGCCCCATGGCAGCGGATACAGGCTGGAGTAAAATAATCCGGAAGCATTGAAACAAAAAAAGAATCCCCATTTTTCTTCACTATCCCCTGCCAGAACAAACGCTCAGAATCCTCCTCAAACCATTCAAACATTTCCTCTTCAAAAGGATCAGCCAGATTTTTAGGATTATGCGGATTCAGCGAAACCCTTCGGTAAACATAATGGGGCATGGTCTCTGCAAATCGCGCCATAATACGGGTGCTTATATATGTGGTGGACATGGCTTCAATGATCAATGTATCTTTACCATGCAACGCATACATTTTAGGACGAAGTTCTTCTTTAACATAGGAACGGATAGCCTCAGCTTCCCTTAAGATCACCTCTGATTTGGTCATGGCATCAAACATGAGCAACCTCCTGGTATTCCAGAACGAAATTGCCGACAGCAGCAATCCGCCACCCAGGAGGAGAATGGCTGCCCAGAGAAAGAAACGCTGCTTCAAGTTAGTAGTTGACACCTGTCCATGCCTTTTAATAGTATTCATAAACAAATCCCCTGAGAATCAAGTGCCTTTGAGCAACCGCCTGCCAAGCGATACTGGCAGATCGGCAGCCTTTATTGCTCTGGCTGTTTTTTCCAGACCATAGGAAACCCGGTAAAACTCCAGCATCTGTGTGCGACTGTCATAAATAAGATAGCAGGAGCGTGGATCTCTATCCCTTGGCTGCCCGACACTCCCACAGTTGACAATTCGACGCTTGTTGTCTTTCATTTCAATTTTAACGGAACCCGATATTGCCCTGAGATCAATTGAAAAAAAGTACTTTTTGGTTATCAGTAATGGCCGATGACTGTGACCAATAAAAAGAGTGCGGCAACGGGTGGCAGCAAAGCTGCGTAGTGCATATTTTTTATCCAGCACATAACGCCAGCCCCTCGGGTTATAAGGATTGGCATGCACAAAAGTCATATCTGCAATATCAAGCCGATCCGGTAAAGACTCCAGATATTTTTTATTATCATCACTTAACTGATCCATGGTCCAGAGGATGGCCTTTTTAGCAGAAGACGACATGCCATAGGGAGATGTCTCCCAAAGTGCAGCCACATCATGATTTCCGGCAAGGCAGCGACAGTTTTTTAAAGATCTCATAAGCTCAACACATTCATTGGGATACGGCCCATAACCAACCAGATCACCGAGGAAAATGCTTCTGTTTACCTGTCTTTTTTTTGCATCCCGCAGAACGGCCCGTAAAGCTTCAAGATTGGCGTGTACATCTGAGAAAACCATTAAACGCATATTATTTATCCGCCATACTCTTTTCGATAAGTGTGCAAAGATCCTGGCCAAGTGTCAAGGCACCAAGCAAAGGCCCGTAACAGGCGAGATAAGGCTGCCCCACAGGACACGTGTCATCAATGAGAAAAGGAACCGGAATCGGCTCTTTTTCAAGCTGTGATCGCAAAAACGATGATACCAGCCCCAATTGTTTTTTTAACTTACAGGATAAGGGCAGCGACTCCCTGGTATAAATATCCTGTAAACCGGTATGGTCATCTGGCTGAAGTTTTGCCATTCTGGTCATCACTTCGTGAAACTGTGAATGGATAGGATCAAGCAAAACATTGATTTCCTGCCAGTTTCCAGATGCCTTAAGAGACATCAGAAATTGACCAAATCTGCAGTTTGTTTCACCGGGATCAAGCTTCTGCTCCGGATACAAAAGTAACTTATAAATAGAATCCGTATGATAATAAAGATGCTCAAACCAGAGATCAACCAGAAAAATATCACAGGAAAGCACCTGTTGTGCCGTTAACTGATCTGCCTGCAAATCTTTCAAATCAACCTCCGGTGAAAAATGTTCTTCTGTTGCAACAAAAACCTGACAGTGACAATCTTTCTTTTTCTCAAGACGCTGCTGCAATGAAGCACCACGCAACAGACTCTTTTCTTTCCGGGATACTCCCAGAACCAGCAGTTCCGCACCCAGATCCATACAGAAACTCCCAAGAACATCAACAACGTCTCCACGAATAAGGCGAATGCCGGGATCTATGCTGAAACGCCGAAGATTCTGAACACTTATATCAAGCTCGGCCATCATCTGCTCACCCTCAACAGTCATTCCATAACGTGTGGTATGGCAGTCACTTTCTGCTTCAATCACATGAACAAGAGTTACTTCAGCGGAGCGAATCAGTGCCTGTTTTCTCACTTCATCCAACAAGTTGTAACGCGATGAGGAATCAATAATGGCACCAATAATCTGAGGACTGCCTTTTGACAGCGCTGTCTTTTGATTCTTCCCATTGCTTTCCGGTATGGCTTTTCCTGGAAAAAAACGCTTCCAAATAGAAGGTTTTTTATCCATTCTGCCTCCTTCTGTAATGGGAAGATGCTGCCAATTTTTCAGATCAGTTTGCATTTCCCCGACAGAGGGGTAGCGTCCCCTTGCATGGCGTGAAATGGCACGGAGGATGATCGATTGAATCTGAGGTGGAATTTCTGCATTATAATAACGCGGCGGAGTGGGATTATGGCGCAGACGGCGCCGGGCAACCCGGACTTTGCTGGAACGCGGCCACGGCAACTGACCGGTGAGCATTTCATAAAACAGCATTCCCATGGAATAGATATCACACCTTGGGTCTGACCGTTCACCAAGCAGTTGTTCCGGGGCAATATACCAAGGTGTGCCCTGAGGATTCTGTAAATCAAGTGCCAGCAGATCCGGAAGTGTGTTGCAACTTGCCAGACCAAAATCAATCAATTTTATTCCGGAATTGCTGAGACAGATTATATTTTCAGGTTTTAAATCCAAGTGTACAATGGAGTGTTTGTGCAGATATCCCACAACCTCACAAAGCTTGTCCATCAGGATAAGGGCCTCCTGAAGTTCAAGGCTGCGATTTCTGCCCACTTTCGAGCGAAGATCCTGTCCTGTCAGCTTCTCCATGATAATGTACTGCCTACTTCTCTGCCTGTGTATAAATCGCACGATTCCAGGGTGATCAAGCTGCCTGCTTATCCGTTCTTCATTCTGGTAGTGGTAGAGAATGATGGGCTTATTAAGGATATCTCCGCAAGGTATTTTGAGAACAACTTCTTCATGGGAAAGCTGGTCTTCGGCCAGAAACAGAGTGGTGAGAGCACCATCATGGAGCATTGACCGAAGAATAAAAATATCTAAAGTGTCACCGACTTCCGGAAAAGCCATGTTAATAGCCCTCCATTTTTGGACAATTTCTGCAGCAATCCGGTACAGGAATCCTCTTAAATACCTGTCGGACACGACTTCTGGTCAGATCTAACTTTGCAAAGGCATCCATGCCACAGCCAACCCTTCCGATCTCTTTATTGTAAAATTTAAGACGCCGTCTGAACACGTTACGAAAACTGCGGTATTCCGCCTTATTCCAGATATGATCCAGGGATTCCTCGTGGAGCGAACCAAAACTTTTCCTCGAAACAGCCAACTGATGGATGCTCCCCATTATGTGCTTTCCAGCGTTTACAATATTGGAAGGAGGAGGATGGAGGAAGACGCAGGGAGCCACCGATCCATCGGCAGCAATAAAACACCCTGCAAGCGGATTCTTATCACAAATCGGCGTCAAATCCGGTCGAAACGCTGGTAGTTGCAAACGCATTCCTCCCCAAAAAGCATGCCAGTGGGCACGCCGTATAAGTCGTTTAAAACTGCTTTCCCTGTCAAGCGGATAGAGACGCATTGCCTCCTGCTCACTGGTGGCAGGATGGGTAAGATGAACACCGGCAAAAAGACTCAACCCCAAAGGACGACACCTTTTTACCGCTTTAGGAAGTTCGATTATCGTCTCTTTCGTGAGAAGATAACTCACAGCCATGGAAGGGGTTTCACTCCCCTGTTGCCGCTTTGCTTCCCGCAACAGCTGCATACTCTGCCAGAGTTTAGCGTGACTGCCTTTACCACGCAGACTGTCCTGTAACGGAGCTGATGCGCCAGCCATGGAAAAAGTTATGGAATCAAGACCGGATGCAACCAGTTCAGCAGCTTGCCCAGGTGCCATAAGACTGCCATTTGTTGTAAAACTAACCTTGCATTTTTGTACCTTAAACCAATGGATACGTTCAGGCAAGTCAGTTAGAAGCATGGGTTCTCCCCATCCCTGCAAATGAACAGAACGGGTATGGTGCAGTGCAGGCTTTAGCTGTCGTATGGCAAACTCACTTAAATCCTGTTCTTGTAAGACACTATCCGGGATTGCACGGATGCAGGTATCACATCTTAGATTACAACGATTTGTTAATTCGATTTGGAGATACTTATAAAGGGGGCTTGTTACTTCTACGTCACAAGACAAAGAAGACATACCCAATCACAACAAGGAGGATGACCAGCAGTTCGACAGCAGTGATCTTCGCCATCATCAAGCAAATTTTCCGCTGAGAAGGATCCATTTTCAGCACCATCCTGTTCATTAACAATCGAAAAAACAGGGTGGCAGGTGTGGTTTTCAAATAAATACGAATGTACTCTTTAATGGCCCGAATCCAAAGGAGAAGGGGGTCATCGGGATCAATTTCTTCGTGTTGCGAAGAGATCTGTACTTTTAATTTATTATTTCGATTCAGAAAACAGATTTTTATGTCAATGGTGTCTGTTAACTGAATAGTTAACAGTTCGTCATCGTTTTTGTTAAAAACAAAACTCCCGGAAAGAGGAAATACCTGTTCCGTTACGTAATCTTTGATGGAAGCTGTAAAAGATATTCCGTCCTGGTGAAAATCCGAGATAAACCAATTGGGATGAAAACGCAGGAGGCGATCATCGGGAAAAAGCGACTGCAGGTCAAAAGATGCTGGTAGTTCCTTCAACCCAAGATCAACTTCTTCTGTAACAGCAGAGTAAGCCATATTCATGAGACGATCAGAAGAGGACATGGTAACAGCGGATGCAATTCCTTATTTTTCAAGGTAGCTTTAAGTCCTACCCTGGTACTGTGTATTGAAAACTTCTTACTCTTACACCATGGGCCCAATACGATAAGGTCACAACCCAGATCCTTTGCAGTCGTCGTGATGGTCTCTGCAATGTTTCCTGTTTTTTGCAAAAAAGTTGCACGTTCTGCAACAGGATGACTTGTCTTTATCCGTTGCCAATCCTCTGCAATTTCTTCATCCATCTGATTTTCAACATGGTCAAGAAAGGTTGTTTGAGTCTTACTGGAATTGAGCCAGTCATCACCTGTCATCTGACGCCAATCTTCATCAAGTACTGTGAGCACAGTGACCTTGAGTTCTGGATTAGCTTCCAGTTTTCCAAAAATAAAAGCCTCAGCTCTTTTAGCACCATCAGTGCCATGGGTACAAAGCAAAACATGATTAAACATAAAAAACACACCTTCCGTAAAACCGCAAAGACCTTGACTGATTATAACCAGCCAAGGCAATAGAAAAACCTATTCTATAATATACTGCGATATGAAAAAGTTTACCAGCACTCCAGATTCGTTCGTTTGGAATTTCGAAGCCTAGTAGTTCTAGGCGAGAAGTTCAAAACGGACGAAGGTGGGGTACTGGTGAACTTTTTTCATATTATACCAGCCACTTAGTAAAGAGCAATACCAGAAAGGTAGTAATAAGACAAAATACAAGAGCAACTATGTCTTCATTACGGTCACTGGAGAAAACAGATAGGGCGCGCTCCTCCAGTTCTTCCGTGTTTGCATCTTCTGATATTACAGTGGTTCCCTTCCCGGCATCACCGGTTTCAATCGTTACTTTTTTTTCTTCATCACTCATAATAAGCTCCTTAGCTGGAATTTAGTTTAGAACAACATCCTTGACCAACCAGAGGACAACAAAGAAAGAAAGTGTCGCTTTGGTGATTCCTGAAATAACACCCATAACGATGGGCCAGCCACCAGCTTGAGTAATTGCTTTCTTTGTAATCTGCATACCAAGACCAATAAGACCAAATGCAAAGAACCAGATCATAAAGTCAGTAAGGGTTACAACGGTTTTAGATTTCTTTTTAACCTGCTTGACAGCATGTTTGATAGCGGCCTTGACATCACCAGACAATTTCACCTGTTTGGCTTTAGCGGCTGCAAGAATTCCCTGCAACTGTGTCATACGAGCGCGACCGACATGGTCAAATGCCTTTTTGTTGGAACGATCTTCATAGTTCCCTGCAATCTGACGCTGCTCAACAAGATTTGTTACTGCTTCAAGCTGAGTCTCCGTCAAGCCGGAAAATTCTCCTGCAGTCATGGCACTATTCAATACTTCCCACTCTTCCGGAGTAACCTGACTACGGTCATTATAGGATACATCTATGTATTTTCCTTTGTAATGACTTGGAGGAGAAAAGAGACCCATGGAAGACATGAAAAAGAGAAGCAAAAAGCCGATAATAAATACTGGGAACTTGTCAATTACAACACTTTTGAAACTTAACTTCTGCCCGGTTTCCTTACCAAACCATGTGGCAAGAACAAGAACAATAACAGGCAGAAACAGAACACGGGTAATATTGAAAATCTCGGCAACTTTAAGGGTTTCAATATCCACTGCATTAAAGGCAAGGGCAGCAGCGGCAACTTGAGCAGAGTTTAAGATTCCGGTTCCTGCCCATGCACCAAACTGGACGGGACTCATACCGGCAAGTTTACCGATTGTTGGAAAAACAAACATACAAATAATACCAAAGGAAAGAATGGTACCAATGGTGTATGCCATTTCAGCAGATTTTGCCTTTACAACAGGGGCTACAGCGACAGTTGCCGAAACACCACAAACGCCCATGCCAGCAGCGAGTACACCTGTCATGGTTTTTGGCTGCTTAAATAAGTTTCCAAGCCATAATACGAGAAAAACGGTACCAAGTACGAAAAACCCTACCAGGAACACAGAATAGACACCAAGTTTTGCAAGCTCAGCAAATGAGTATCGGGCGCCAAGCATGATAACTCCCATCTTCAGGACAAACCGGGCACACTTGACTCCTTCAGCAGCAAACTTCGGGATCCCCCAGGTGTTTGTCAATAGCACACCGGATAAAATTCCTAAAACAACATAGTTAAGATTCAGAACCTTATAAATCTTAAAGCCAAGGGTTGGCTGCAAAGCTTTACTTATAAGCTTCATTACAGGCTCTGCGTACCAGCGAATAGCCATGGCCATCACAAGAATTAAAATAATTCCGCCAAGTGGACGAAGAACAAAAGTATCCAGATTGGTAGCTCCGGATTTCCTTGTGGTATTGAGCAAGGCTCCAGCAATGGCAATACATCCCAGGACCAGAGTCATAGTGACTTGTAAATCCAATGTCTTATGTGTGTGCAAAACTTTTGTCATGGACAACAGGGCACCTGATTTTGCAATCAGTCCATAAATGATTAATCCCGCTCCCATGATCAGGGTCGGCATCTGTTCTTGTACTTTAGACATGCAAATCCTCCTTCATTTTTTTTGTTAATAATTCCTTCTTTTTCCCCATTATTGCTGTGTCAAACCTCCTTCATTTGTTCTACTGGCCTGAGCCTTCGCATCAATACGAGGCACAAAGTAACTGCAGATAAGATTTAAAAGATACAAATAGGCAGCGAAACCACCTACGGTAAAGAGGAGACAATAAACTGCCTGCATAGGCGTAATCTCTCCCGTATGAATAAAATGAATCAGTGGATCAAAAAGAGTTGTTGTTGCCATCACGCTGCAGATTCCGATAATGCCAAACAAAACAAGTACTGGAGTTATAAAAGTACGCTGCATATCAAAATTTCCTCTGTAAAATTGTTGAGATGATCATAATTCGACTAGGATGCAAACGCCGTACCCAAACGCGACAAAAATATCTTGCCTGGGTAAGCTACCGATATCACTATGTCGTAATTCAAATAACAATCGTGAAAGCGAATAAACGAGAAGCCCAGGTGCATCCTTTAGTTTACACATGGATACTGAACATGTATACTGGTGGAAGCACCTAACGGTTATGGATACACAATGAGGGAATGCTGCAATGAAAGATATTATCCGGGATCTGGCTGACAAAGATCAGCACAATCTTAAGCTTCAGTTTCAGGTTGGGCTGGGAATTATACTGTTCTGTTTTTGTCTGTTCACAACAACAATCATCTATCATTTTCAGAAAAATCTTCTGGAGGAAGAGACCCTTAGACAAACAAAACTTGTCATGGTTCTTCTTGAATCCACGAGAAGCTATATCCGGGAAGTCCTGCGGCCTCGTATGTATGAAGAAATAGGGGAAGATCATTTTATAATAGAAGCCATGTCCACCTCATATATTACCCGGGTAATCATGGATCGTTTCAAAAATACTTTGCCCGACTTTAAGTATAGGCGGGTTGCACTTGATGCCAGAAATCCTGGCTTTGAAGCAAACCCTGAAGAGCAGGAAATGATCAAATATTTTAGAAGCCATCCAAATTCACAGGAATGGCACGGAACAAGAAAAATTGATTCCGGGCGCTACTTCACGCTATACAGACCCGTTACCTTCAAACAATCATGCCTCCATTGCCATGGAAGTTCTGACAATGCCCCTGTTACAATAAGAGAGCTATACGGTACTGAGCGTGGATTTCAGCGTACTGTCAACCAAATTGGTGGCGTTTTTTCCATTTCCATTCCACTGGACGAGAGCCTTTCTCAGATATGGGAGCGCTCTTTTAGAATGTTTGGCACAGTACTCATTCTGGTAATTCTTCTATACAGTGCTGTCTGGCTGCTTTTTCATCAACTTATTATTAGTAATCTGCGCGATCTTCTGACCTTATTCCGCAGCAATCTTGACGACACCGACAAGGCACCTGAAACCAAAGGCATCCGAGGCCACAAGGAAGAGCTTGAAGAACTTTTCCATAATGCCAGAACCCTGGTTCACCACCTGCATGAAAGCCGTACACGACTCGTGGACTACTCTGACAACCTGGAAGTTCTGGTTGCTGAGAGAACAGAGGCCCTTGAACGATCGGAAACCAAAGCCCGTAATCAGGTGAAGAAAAGAAACAGGGAACTGATGCTCCACAACACCCTTACTGAGCATATAACCAGCACTGAAACGCTTAAAAACATTCTTCTTCAGGTTCTTTGTGAGGTATTGAAAGTTGTCCCTGCAAATGGTGGCGGGATCTATCTCTATAACAGCAAGTCAAATTCGTACACTCTCCAATGTACAGAAAAAGCTCCTCTACTGGGAGCGGTTCACGAAGCAATCAGCCATACGAATATCAACAGTACCCCATCAGAAATATACGATATGCTCAACATCAGCATCCCTCTCAGCTGTCGTAACCGCTTGCTTGGAATTATGGTTATCACGGAACTCCGGTGTGAAAAATTGAATGATGCCTTACAGGAACTTCTTCTTTCCATAGGACAACAGATCGGTCTCACCATAGAAAGCCTGCAAAACATGCAGAACCTTCGCAAAAATACAGCACTTCTTCAATCCGTTTTTGATGGTATCAGTGATCCCCTTATCCTGCTTAGCCCCGAAGGCAGTTTAAAAATGGCCAATCAGAGTTTTCTGCTTCGTAATAAATTGAATATGGATGAGATCATAGGAAAAAATATTGATGCTTTTGATTCAATACAGGAATGTCTCTTCAGTGGACAACTGCAAAAACTCGATTTACATACTGAAAAGCAACACACAAAAGAGATCCAAATGAATGATGGCTCAATTTTTGTTATCTCTTTCTACCCGATTCTAAATAGCGACCATTCAATTCAGGCCATTGTCTGCCTGGCAAAAGATGTGACCACCATCAAAGAAACAGAACAGCGAATTCAGCAGACCGAGAAACTCGTTGCCGTGGGCCAGCTCGCGGCAGGTGTTGCACATGAAATAAACAATCCCCTTGGAGTGATCCTCTGCCACACGGATATTTTAAAAGAGAACAATAAAGACAACGGAGAAACGTACAATGATATCACTACAATTGAGCGTCATGCCGAAAATTGCAAACGAATTGTCGCAGACCTCCTTGATTTTTCACGCAGCGGAAACTCACGAACAGAAAGACACCCCGGATCAGTTAATGATGCAATCGGAAGTGTTCTTTCAATGGTTGGTCAACAATTTAAGAAAAACCAGATCACTCTCCGTTGCGATCTCGATTCCCCAATACCGGACTGTTTAATGGACAGCAGACGCATCCAGCAGGTACTGGTGAATCTGATCATGAACTCTGTACACGCTGTTGGGAGCAAAGGAAACATAGCCATCAATACCCGTGCTGACAATAAACATATTTTCATAGAAATTGACGATGACGGGCCAGGTATCGACAAAGAACTTCTGGATAAAATTTTCGACCCGTTTTTTAGTACCAAAGAACCAGGACAAGGCACAGGGCTCGGCTTATCGGTGAGCTACGGCATCGTTCACGAGCATGATGGCGAGATCAGAGTGCAGTCAAATCCAGGCCAGGGCACACTTTTTACCGTTATTTTACCCATTTTCGAACAGAGCATAATTAATGAATAAACAATCCCCTTTTCTCCCAAAAATCCTGCTTGTTGATGATGAGCCCGACCTGCTCAGCGGCTTGAAACGAAGCTTTGCAAAACGACTGCCCGATGTTGAGGTGTTAACAGCTTCAGGAGGTAACGAAGCACTCGATTTATTAAAGAAACAGGACGTTTCTCTGATTCTCATGGATATTATGATGGGTGATATGGATGGGCTTGAAGTGCTCGACCACATCCACAATAAGGAACCTGAACAAACAGTCATTCTGATGACCGGATACGGCACAATAGAACTGGCTGTCGATGCCATCCGCCGGGGAGCATGGGATTTTGTTACGAAACCTCTGGAGCTGGACAATTTGGCCAGAATCCTGCAAAAAGGGCTGGAACGCAGCAGACTCCTTGAGGAAAATAAACAGTTGCGCAATAAAATCAGTTCTGCCGGATCTGTTCCTGAATTTATCGGCCAAAGTCCTACCATGCAGAGACTTTACGAAGCCATAAAAACTTCTGCCGAAAGTGAATATACCGTCCTTATTCGGGGCGCATCCGGTACCGGCAAGGAACTTTGTGCCCGAGCCATTCACAGCCTCAGCCCGCGCGCTACGAAACCTTTTGTCATGGTGAACTGTCCGGCGATCCCTGAAAACCTCCTCGAATCAGAACTCTTTGGATATGCAAAAGGTGCTTTCACTGGAGCAGACAAAGACCATGCAGGACTATTTTCTCAGGCAGATGGGGGTACCATATGTCTGGATGAAATTGGGGACATTCCCGTTAATTTACAGACAAAATTGTTGCGGGTTCTCCAGGAACAGGAAATTAAGCCACTGGGCGCAGCCACTTCAAACAAAATCGACGTACGGATTATTGCCTCAACAAATGCTGCCCTTGAGACAAAAATAACCGAAGGGAAATTCAGGGAAGATCTGTATTACCGTCTTGAGGTCCTTACCCTGCATATGCCTTCTCTTACTGAAATATCTGAGGATATTCCCCTGCTTGCCAACTATTTCCTTAAAAAATCCGGAATGGAATTAAAAAGTAATGAAAAATCATTTTCTGAAACAGCACTAAATCCATTATTTAAACACAACTGGCCGGGTAACATCAGAGAATTGCAAAATGTCATCCGGCGTGCAGTTCTTTTCTCCTCAGGCTCTGTTATTGATGAACAACATCTGCGACTTGGTTCTTCCCTTCCGACTCCCAGCCCTGCTGAAGGCCCGGAAAAGGATAAAGACATAATCCCCTATAAAGAAGCAAAGGAGAGCTGCCTTGACTCCTTTACCCGGCAGTATGTTCATCTGCTGCTAAAACAAAGCAATGGCAATGTCTCTCAGGCGGCAAGGATATCGCACCTCACCAGAGCTGCCCTGCAAAAGATAATGCGGCGTTATGATATTGATGGAGATCAATTCAGGCAATAGAACGGTATTATCTGTTGTGTTTGCACATTCGGCTTGATAATCTTGTAACAAGTTGATGACCTCGTAAAAAGGTCAATTGAAAGATGGCTAAATAAAAAATGTAGCAACGAAGCAGATAAAGAGTTTTTACGACGCCATCACAAGTTGACTCTACCAACAACCCCCAATGACTCAATATTATAAACAAAATATGAAAAATTCCGAAAAAATATTCCTGTACAATCTGTAATTACATCCTTATCGCTATTTTTCTTACTCCTAAGCCTTTTTTTCACAGAAACCTGCCTGGGCCAGAAAGATCATGCAGACCCAATCCCCGCATTGCTCCAAAGTGCAAATGCCTTCACGTCTATTGTTACGCGAGCAAAACCAGCTGTTGTGAATATTCTGGTAAAAAAAGAGCCTACAGGGCAAAACAGTAACTCCATTCAGCAGGATTTTTTTGAAGATCAGCTGATAAAGGATTTCTTCGGTTCATCTCCCCTGAACAATAAAAAGCCAACAAAACGAGAGCCACGATATGGAAATGGTTCCGGCTTTATTATAAGTCAAGACGGCTATATCATAACCAATCATCACGTTGTAAAGGATGCCGATAAAATTACCGTTTTTCTTCAGGATAAACGGAAATACAGCGCAAAGCTTATAGGGACAGATGTTCAAGCCGATGTCGCTCTGCTAAAAATTAATGACATCGGCCTCCCGATACTCCTGTTAGGTGATTCACAGAAACTGCAGGTTGGTGAATGGGCCATAGCCATAGGCTCTCCCCTTGAATTCATCCAGACCGTCACAGTCGGGATTATCAGCGCCAAGGGACGAAGCAGTATGGGGATCAGCAAATATGAAGACTTTATTCAAACTGATGCTGCAATCAATCCAGGTAATTCAGGTGGCCCTCTTCTCAATATCAATGGCGAGGTAATAGGTATCAACACCGCCTTTATGACTCAAACAGGTGGATATATGGGAGTTGGTTTTGCCGTACCGAGCAATATGGCTAGAGCAATTATCCCGCAACTAAAAAAACATTGTAAAATGATCAGGGGGTGGTTAGGGGTAGGACTTAAGGATGTAACACCTGATGATCTCAAGTCCATAGCGAACCAACAATTTCATGCAGCAGCAAGGGTAGTTTCTGTCGAAAAGGATTCTCCCGCAGATACTGCAAAACTAAAAAAGGACGATATGATTGTCTCCTTAAATAAAACTGCCATTGGAGGGGCATCCGATCTCAGAAACCAGATTGCCCTCACTTCACCCGGCACGAAAATCACACTTACATTTTTAAGAAATAAACACCTGAAAGATGTCAGAATTAAAATCGGTACACTTGAGTAATAAAGGTTCGTCTGGTTAATGAGTACTTTTGACGGTGTAAGAATTACCTGGTTGCCATCTGTTTTCTTTGGCGGTTAGCATAACGAAAAACCACTAGGAGCCTGTTCGAGAATGCCCTTTCGGAGTCTCGTACCTCGCTACCTGCCCAAACTCTTCAGAATTGTTAAAAAATAATGCTCGCAATATCAATCATATGGCTGCGCTTATTTTCTGGAAATTCTTCGATTTTGAACAAAATGTCTATTCTCGGACAAGTTCAAGTTTCTAGCGATGAAACACTTACCAAAAAACGTGTTAGCAGAGATTTTCACACCATTCCACCAAGATGTAATGAAAAAGTTTAAAGAAGTCGGGCTGCGTCTTCCCCTAAAAAAAGGCGCTAACAGTACGGCCGGGCGCGTTCAGGAACACCCGCAGGAAGCTCCTGTCTCCACAACATTCTTTTTTCCTTCTGTTGCATAACCGTCCCGTCGCCACCATTCGATGCCGCCAAGAAGCTCCTTTACAGTAAAACCAAGCCTGGTCATGTTCAGGGCTCCCTTAGTGGAGGCATTACAGCCGATTCCATCACAATAAGTGACATAAGTAAACGATTTATCTAAATGAGATGTTGTTTCGCTGGACATGGCTTTGTGAGGGAGGTGCCTGGCACCCGGAATATGCTCTGTCTCATATGCTTCTGTACTTCTTGTATCTAGAACGATTAGCTTGTTATCTTCCTTTAAGGCAACAGATAGATCCCAGGAATCAATTTCATAACGGAGTTTTTTCTCATAAAACTGGACTTGCTGCTGGTCAATCATTTGAATCTCCTTTTACAATTTCGCATTATGGTAACAAAATGGATTTTCTGGTATATTGTTTTTTTTAAAATCACAACATAAAAACAAGATGGACTTGGAGAAAAGCGTAGACTTCGAAAACCTTCATATTCGAGGCACGGAAATTTATTGTCTTTTCGACATACCAGGGTACGTTAAAAAAAAATAATAACGCGGATAAACCGCAAGTAAGTGCCTCGAAGGTCTCTCTTCGTTCGCTATCTGTTGCTTATGCTAATAATTTGAGTTTGAAACACTTTCGATTTCCTTGTTTTTTATTACAGCTTTTCAGGAGTAAGGCACTAAATTTACAGTAACGAAGAAGATGAAGAGTTTTTACGAGTCCATCAATACTAACGAGCAATCACATGTCAACAAATCATAGCCCCGCCCCCCACGAACCATCCCTCCAGGCCATGGTCTGGTACAAAGAGGAACACTGGGACACACTCATGAAACTCTTCAGCGACAGCCACCTTCTCCCCAAAAATTACGCAGACTGGCTGATAAGGGCTGAAGAGATGGTTAAGAAAGTGGAAGCCGGTGGAGACGTGGTTTTAAAAGTCTTCATCGACCCTGAAACATTTCCTGCCTGGTGTAAGGAAAAAGGAAAAGAAATGGATAGTAATGCACGGGCTGACTTAGCCATAGAAGTTGCAACCCAGCAAAACTTTAACATCAATGTTTAATACCATTGTGGTGTTGGGGGTGCTTTTTTACTCCTGCAAAGAGGCACAACCTGATGACTAACGCAGATAAACCGCAAGTGAGTGCCTCGAAGGTCTCTCTTCGTTCGCTATCTGTTGCTGTCCGTAACATATTGATCTTATAGCACTCTCATATATTCTTGTTTTTTATTGCAGGAATTATGGAGTAAGGCACTAAAGTTTCCCTTTTTCCGCAAGAAGAGAGTACACAACGTAATATTTATAAATATTACTCACATACTGAACAGTCTCTCTGCCAATCCTTTTTGCAGCCACAACTTCCACATTCTGAAACCAGACATTTGGATTCAAACCCATCTCCTTTGCCTCTTTACGTAACTGTGCAACTCTTGCCGGTCCCGCATTGTACGACGCAAAAGCAAGTAGCCACTGATTTAATTTATCTATTGAATCGTCATTGAAATAACGATCTATCATAAAACGAAGATACTTTGTTCCCGCATGAATATTATTTTCGACTTGTTTTATATTCTTAATATTTACATTTTTGTCACTTGCAGTAGAAGGCAAAATTTGCATAACTCCCACTGCCCCGACATGGCTCTTAGCCGACTGATCCAGCCTCGATTCCTGGTATGCCAAAGCTGTCAGCAGGAGATAGTTAAAGTCATATTTCTGGGCATAGACCTTGAAAAACTTTACTGTTTTCTGAAAACGCTCCCGCTCTTTTGTAGCAACAGGATTATTCATATACTTCGTATCCTTCAAGTATTGATTAAATAACATATTTCCATGAAGGGTACCTTTTTTGTTTTTTTTCACATAAGCATTTATAACTTCCTTCAGTTTCGGACTTTTTTTCCTGAAAGCCCAGGCAATACTCCCCTCACTGTGGACAAAAGCCTTTGGATGTAATTTAATATTTTTTAATATCTTCCCCCAGAATTCAGCTTTGTGGTTATCCAGGATCAGCATGGGGGCAACTCCTGCATTAAGCATTTCCAACAGATCTTCATCCTCTAGACGTTCATCTGCCAGGGTAATCTTCACTGGTTTTTTCCCGGCAGAGCGCAATACTTCGTTGAGCTTCAACAAATTCTCATAATAGCTGCTGCTTTTTCTGACAAAAACTTCCCTGCCTGCCAAATCAAAACTATTTTTCATATCCGCCACATCTTTTCCAGTAACGGCTATCTCTTTCACACCTGTCAAAAAAGGATCTGAAAAATCAACAGACTTCAAACGTTCATCGGTAATGGTCAGATTTCCAATGGCAATATCTCCCTTACCTTCAATAAGACGTGTCAGTAACACACTGCGCTCAGTTGGGATAATCATCATATGGATCTTTAGATTTTTCGTTTTCTGGCGCTTATTTATGAACTTCCCAAATCCCTTTACCGCCTGATAGGACAATCCTTTTTCAGTTCCACCATCAAGAAAATAAAAGGTTTTGTTGTAAGGTATCAGGACTCTTATTCTCCTTCTCGCAATCATACCGTCATAGTCATCTGTCCACTTTCTGTTCAGGCTGAAATCATCAACTCCAACAGCTCCCCACGCTGCTGAACTCACCCCGACAATCAATAGAATGACAGCAAACTTAAAACACCCTTTTGACCAATTTTTAAAGTAGTGATCTTTCTTTAACATCGATTCTCCTGAAACAAAAACGCCCAAACAGTTTCCTGTTTGGGCGAATGATTTTACAACTCATGCTTTTTTCAACAAGAACGTACAGCCTTTCGCCAGCCATCATCCTTCAAGCGTTGAATCCTCTCTACAGCCCATGCATTTATGGCAGTGAGGTATTCTTTCGGGTTGCTCTCTTTCATTGCAATAATTTTATTGCGTTCGTCGGTGATATCTTCGGTCTCACCAGGATACATCTCCCGCCAGGTGGCATAGCCCTCATCGAAAATATATTCTGGATTCATATGGGCTGGATCCATACTCAACTTTGTAACAGCAAACATGCGAGCCAGATCCATATCATATTCAATGATCCAATCATTGTCACTTACCATTGTTTCCTTATCAAGCTCCTGAGTCGCCGAACAACTCGGACAAAACAAACGGTCTATTACTTTCTGATCCATCACATTATCGCGTAAATGAAATGCGGCTTCCTTTCGGCCACAACTGCATGTTCTTCTCACTTCCTGACACATAGGCATTCTCCGTAGTATTCTCTATGATGGCGTCGTAAAAACTCTTCATCTGCTTCGTTGCTACATTTTTTGTTTAATTTCAACGTACCTTAGTACGCCGAAATTAAACAAAAAATGTGCGCCTCACATATGAAGCTTTTTACTTAGCCATCGAGTTTTTAACCTTTTTACGAGTTTATCCTCTATAAGTATTCAGACATCTGCCTGAAAAACATTCACAAACAACAATATGCATCGGATCATTCCATTTGTAAAGAACAATAATGATAATTGTTCTCTTTTTAAAAAAACCTATTCATTACAGCCAATAACTCATCCACAACCATTGGCTTACTCACGTATCCATCCATTCCGGCCAGGATGCTCTCGTCACGATGTTCACTCATGGCATGGGCCGTAAGTGCAATAACAGGAATGTGCTGATCAGTCCCATTCTCCTGCTCCCGTATCTTTTTTATTGCCTGAATACCATCCATTTCCGGCATCTGGATATCCATAAGAACAATATCAAATTGATCTTTTCCGAGGGCTTCAAGAACCTCCAGACCATTCTCAACGGATGTTACCCGGCAATTCCTGCTTCCGAGCAACTCTTCTACATAGATACGATTAATTTCGTCATCTTCAGCGAGAAGAACGGAAACCTCTTCCTCAAAAATTGTACTCTGCCTCCCCTGGCTGGACATATCCAACTCTGCATCCACAGATACTATTGTATTCAAATTCACTGTAAAATGAAATTCTGAGCCCGATACCTCTTCCTGTAGATCCCCCTCTCTCCTGTCTTCGGATGCGCCACCGGGACTTTCCACCCAGATCCTGCCGCCCATAAGGGTCACAAGTTTTGCGCAAATCGCAAGACCAAGGCCCGTACCACTATATTTCCGTGTATGCGAGCCATCTCCCTGAGCAAACTCCTGAAAAATCACCAGATGTTTTTCAGGGATAATACCTATACCACTATCCTTTACCATAAAATGGAGAACAACGGATTCTCTCTCGCATCTCTGCATTTGAACAGAGACTTTCACACAACCTTGCTCAGTAAATTTCAAGCCATTTCCAACAAGATTGGTTAAGACCTGTCCCAATCGTCTGGAATCCCCTAAAAAGCGATCCGGAACATCTTTCTCCACCTGCCAATCCAGACGCAACCCTTTTTCTTTGGCAGATACCCAGAAAACCGACAAAGTTTCATCCAGAACTTCACGAAGGCGAAAATCGTGAAGCTCAAGATCCAGTTGTCCAGCTTCAATTTTAGAGAAATCGAGAATATCGTTAATAAGATGAAGCAGACTGTCTGCGGAAATTTTAATCATACCCAGATATTCACGGATACGAGGCTCAAGTTCCATATCCATCAGAATACCGGTAAACCCGATAATGCCATTCATTGGGGTACGTATTTCATAGCTCATATTGGCCAGAAATTCAGACTTTGCAACACTTGCCTGCTTGGCCGCAATCAGAGCCATATCAAGCTCTTCGTTGGTTACTTCAAGCTCTTTTGCATATAATTCTGCACTGTTAAGAGAGGATTCCGCCGATCGTTTTGCCTGGCGCAAGTCGCTCTCCATCTGCTTAATATCTGAAATATCAATGAATGTTTCCAGGAGATAGTCCTTTCCTTCAAGAGCCACCGGAACAACTGTCTTAATGATGGGCACCTCATCACCAGTAGCTGTCAGTAAAAACCGTTCCTTCTCCTCGACCTGCTTCCCAAGGTCAACAATAGGACACTTGCCGTGCTCGGCCGGACAGATATAATTATGACAGTTTTTGCCAAGGATTTCCTCTTCAGAGGCACCGATCATGGAAACAGCGTGGGGGTTTATACGGCTGATAGTGTGGGAGTCGACATCGATTAAAACCATACCAACCGGTAGACGATCAAGGATGGCAGAAAGATGGTGGTGTTGGAAAAAAGGTTTCTCCTCAGGTTTTTCCAGCTCTTTCCTGCTATTTTTTATGCCTCGGAAAACCCCAACAAACATCACTGCAATGCAGGTAGTTCCCAGCCCCGCAGCAAGCCCGACAAGCTGAAAAATCGCCTGATCCGCAGCCTGCAAAACATGTGTCTGGTTACTCGATATGGCCTGTGTCTGCAGTTTATAGGCTGCAAAGCCCACAACAATACCAAGAACAAGTAACATGGAGGCACCAAAGATCAGAACCGATCTGAAACGAGATAAATGCATATTTTAAGCCCCAGGATGAAGGAAGACAAATTCCTATCAAACTACATACCCAAAACTTCCCCTTTTGTCCATAATATTTCTAACGCCGTCATGGGGCTATCCTGACGAAAAAGGGGAGTGTTATCTGGTTCTTTCTTTACTCTTCTCCCTTTACTCGCATAGCCTTCTTCACCTTCACTCCCATCTGCGGGAAAAGCTCAACCTTTGAAATCAGGTTTCCACGACCACGACTTAATCTGGTCATGGCGATGTCGTAACTATTTTGCAAAGCATGTATCTGTTTTCCCATCCGTTCCATATCCTCTGTAAAAGAACAAAATTTATCATAAAGAGCTGCGGCCCGTTCAGCAATTTCCCGGGCATTTCGGCTCTGTTTTTCATAGCGCCAGATACTTTCAATGGTACGAAGGGTCGTGAGTAAAGTGGTCGGACTGACAAGTATTATTTTGCTCGTCACCGCATCGGTAAAGAGATCACTATCCGCCTGAAATGCCGAAACAAATGCCGCTTCCACCGGCATAAACATAAGGACAAAATCAAGGCTTCTTATTTCTTTCATGGAAGTGTAATCTTTTGCACCAAGCGTTTTCACATGCTCCCTTATTGCCTTGACATGCGACCTTAAAAAAAGTTCCTGCTCTTTTTCTTCTTCACAATTGACATACTTTTCCCAGGCCACAAGAGACACTTTGGAATCAATTATAATATCACGCCCCTCGGGAAGGTGAACAATGACATCAGGACGCTGGAAACGATTTCTTCCGTCACGGAAAACTGCCTGCGTTTCATATTCAACACCTTTTCTCAATGCGGATTGCTCCAAAACCCTTTCCAGTACAAGTTCTCCCCAGGTACCCTGAACCTGTTTATCTCCCTTCAAGGCACGGGTGAGGTTAATTGCCTCATCGCTCATCTGTTGATTGAGTGTACGAAGAGAGGCTATCTCCCGTTGCAGGGCAGCCCGATCTCTTGTTTCAGCATGATGCACAGCATCTACTTTTTGGCGAAATGATGAAAGTTGATCATGGAGAGGAACAAGAAGTGTGGAGAGTTTTTCCTCACTCTTTCTGGAAAAATGAGCACTCTTTTCATCAAGAATAGAAGTTGCAAGCTCTGCAAATTGAAGACGCAACTGCTCACGTGCGTCGTCCAGTAAATTGAGTTTTTCTGTTGTATGGATTTTTTCCTGCTCTATGTGGCTTTGCAATCCTGCATTTTCACTTCGTTGTTCCAGAAGTTGCTCCTGCAAGAGTATGATGGCCTCAGACTGTGCTTTTTTTTCCCGGCACACCTGATCATATTGTTGACGAATAGTGTCACACACCAGTAACCCGGCACCAATACGTTCTTCCAGAGCCAGTTTTTCAAAAGTGGCTCTTTCAGAGAGTCTTTCAAGACCACTCTTTTGTTGTTTTTGGAAAAAGAGCCACAGAATAAAAGACGCAAGGATAAGGCCGCAGAGGAAACTCCAGCCACCAACAGTGAAAAGTTGCGTAGAGTACGATTGCCGAACAAACCAGGAAACAAACGGGTCAAACAGGGAGGTCAAAATAACTTTACTCTAAAAACAGATTCTTCGTATTGTAAAACTACTCCATCTGAATCAATTTGTTGTAAAGACAGGCCATTTGAAATCAGATCACCTTCACGAACGATCCGGTTATTTATAATTATCAGGCGTTGTTCCGGTACTTCAGAGTAGACATGCCCTGCAAAAGTGAGATCTGGGATTCCGGCTTGTATTGCAACGGGAAGATCATCCATAAGTGGTGGCAGAAACGTCTCTGTCACTGGGGGTGTCGTTTTTGAGGGAGTAATCTTTCTTGCCAGTGCAGGGGTCAGGGGAAAAACGGGTTTCTTTTTAACAACCACAACAGGGGCGCTGGATGCTTTTTCTGGCTGGATCAGAACCTTAAGCTCTTTTCTTACAGGTTTTTCTGTAACAACTTCAGCAACTGGGGCAGATTCAACAGAAATCTGTGGAACTTTTTTTGAGGAGCTTTCCTGAGAAGGGTCCACCGGAGTATGCTCTTTTTCATTCTCAGCAACAGGTGCAGGCGAATCACCGGAGAAAAGCAACCAGAGCAGTGCAGCCATACCTGCAACTCCTAAAGCTACAACTGTGAGAGAACGCCAGGCAGGAGGTTTTCGTTCCTCCCTCCTTGATGGCGGCAGAGAATGATCGGCCTGAATATCAGGTATCTCATCCCGTTGTCGTTCTTTGTCTGATTTTTTTAATGCTTCCAGAATATAAGACATTATATATTCTCTCCTCTATTCGCTATTCGCTAATCTCAAGCGGTACTATCCGTATTCGTGATTGTTCCTTTTCGGGTTCTTCTTTCCGAGCCTCCTGATGCGATTCGACAGCCACAGGATTCATTTGTTGTTCATTTTTTTCCATTGTAGCCTTTTCCTTCTGAACCTGCACAGCTACAGTCTTTTCTTCGTTCACGCTAACAGCGCCTGGAATAGTGACAGGTGCCCGTTTGCTGTAATAGTAGGACACCCCACCCGCCCCAAGTAAAAAAATAATCACAGCCAGGGCTACTTTTACTCCCAACTGATTTCCTCCC
>CAMZLK010000150.1 GCA_947311475.1 uncultured Desulfocapsa sp. | reverse complement strand
CTCTTTCCTCCACCGTTTCCAGCAAACCACCGGTGGGATAATCTGATGTTTTTAAACGGTATTTTGTAGATTATTGTTACTGACAACAGCATTAGGCAGAGAAAAACGAAACATACCGACTTTAGGTGTTATTCTTACAGCAACACTGAGCCTGATTATGGCCAATTCAATTGATTTAACTGAAATAGCGATAATTGGTAGCGCAAGTTTTTTATTAATTTTTTTTATCGTCAATGTGGCAGCGTATAAACTCCATATGGAAATAAGTGCAAGTAAAAAAATTACAGTGTTGGCCTGCATTGTGAGTTGTCTGGCTTTGTTGACCCTGCTTCTTCACACCTATTCAGATTCACCACAAGCAATAGCTATATTTATGTTTTTATCGGTATTTCTTTTTTATTTGAATTAACCTATGGAAGGATCGTTAGGAAACATATGTTTTCCCGACCATACAAAGAATCATGCCGGGAGAGGATCGAGGATCCCTGATCGCCCCTCTCTGATACCCATGCCGTTGACTTAAGGGATTACTCTTAGGAGTCGTCCGGAAATAACTTGAACATCTCGTATCTCATCTTCAGGTCATATTTGTTCGATCTGATTGAACAAACCTGACCTAAATCTGAGCACGATATTGTCCAACTTATTTCCGGACGGCCCCTTAGGCTCATCGTTAGCGGACCTGGGTCTTGGGGGATTTTTGTGTATGAGGGGACTATAGCAATGAACGTGAAGCGTGGAAAATCATAATTTTCTCAGGATGACATCACAAAACCAATGGCATGAAAAAACTTATTCTCTTTATCAGTGTAACAATATTTTCTTGGGTGGGGTGGTGGCTTGGAGGTCACGTTGGTGGCCTCATGACAGCCTATATATTCAGTGTTGTTGGCAGTTTGTTTGGTGTTGTTGTGGGAGTTCGATTTAATCAAAAGTACCTAAGCTGATTAAATTGACATTCACTGTTATTCCAATATGATTACTGAAAAGACTGTATCATTAACCAACAATTATAAAGGTTTGCCCCATAACCGGATGGTTGACTTTTTCTCTTCTCAGGCTGCAGATTCCTGATTTTCTTCGCTTGAAGATTTGTTTTCTTCCTCATCTTCTGCAGCTTCGGCAGTTCTTTTTGCGAGCTCTGCTTGCTCCTGTTGCATACGGACTGCTTTGGGAATCTTTGATTCTGGCAGTATCATTTCTGTAATTTTCTCGATTTCTTCCTGAAGGTCGGGGTCTTCAAGACAGATGTCGCATTCGGCGGCATGTTCTACTATAAATGAGACCATACGAGCTGGAGCCATGGTTTCATTGCTTACATGGATATACCATCCCTTGATCTGTTTGATGAGTCTTTCACACTGCATAGTATTTTGTTTTTACCTGAATAATAAAGATGAAAAAATATATTCTTACGTTTTATCAATTAATTGACATGCAAAATAAACATTATATTTCAAGAAAGCAAATTATAAAAAAGTTGTTTTCCCTAATGTTTATTATTAGAGTAGCTGATACGTTGCGGAAGTGGACAGTGCACTGGTGGCGCTCCCGGACTTCAAATCCGGTGTAGCGGGTTAATAGCTCGCTAGGTGGGTTCGATTCCCATGCACTTCCGCCAACTCATTCCTTTTCTGTTTCTTTTAGGAGAGGGTGTCCCATCTCCTCTCGTTGCGCCACATAGCCACTGGCAACTTTTCTTGCAATGTTTCGTATTCGTCCGATATACCTTGTGCGCTCAGCCACACTGATTGCTTTTCTGGCGTCAAGAAGGTTGAAAGTATGCGAACACTTCAGGCAGTAGTCATAGGCCGGGAGGATCAGACCTTTTTCAACAAGTTTAAGCCCTTCTTCTTCATAGGTGTTGAATGAATTAATCAGTTCCGCAACATTTGCTTCTTCAAAATTAAATGCTGAAAATTCGACTTCTGCCTGATGGAATATATCCCCATAATTGACAGAATTATTCCAGGCAATGTCATAGACTGAATCCACCCCTTGGAGATACATGGCGATTCGTTCCAATCCGTAAGTGATCTCAACTGTGGTGGGGAAAAGGTCGATGGATCCTGCCTGTTGAAAATAAGTAAATTGGGTGATTTCCATTCCATCAAGCCACACTTCCCAACCAAGCCCCCATGCCCCAAGTGTTGGGGATTCCCAGTCATCTTCAACAAACCGAATATCATGTTCAAGTAAATCCAGCCCAAAGCGCTTCAGGCTTCCGAGGTAGAGTTCCTGTACCTCGATTGGAGATGGTTTGAGGACAACCTGGTATTGGTAGTAGTGTTGGAGGCGGTTAGGATTGTTGCCGTAGCGGCCATCGGTCGGTCGGCGTGATGGCTGAACATAAGCGGCTTTCCATGGCTCTGGGCCAAGGGAACGGAGGAGAGTCGCCGGGTGAAATGTTCCGGCTCCCACTTCCATGTCGTAGGGTTGTTGAATAACGCAGCTCTGGTCAGCCCAGTACTGGTTGAGCTGGGAGATAATATCTTGAAAATTCATTCAATATGCCTGCAATGATGAAAGGTTGATTTTTGTTACTAACTGATTACTTTTCACATTCACTCTTCTGAGTTTTTTCTTTTTTGAGAAAAATGGCTCCAGTTAAAAGTTTAATTCACCATATTTACCACAGGCAATTTACGGGGTAAATCATTATTTTTCTGTTGGTGAAAGAACTAGCCGATATCAGGAGTAAAAAAAAACAGGTCTTTGTTAATTATGTTGCAATTGCATCCCATATCGCCCGGTGGTGATATTCTTAAGGAAACGCACTCCATTGCTGTGGTTGGTTTTTCACCGAAGGAAAACAGGCCCAGCCATATGGTGGGTAAGTATTTAATGGAGGCAGGTTTTGTAGTGTATCCCGTGAATCCCGGTGTGAGTAAAATTTTAGGCAATGTATCGTATCCTGATCTTCTATCCATTCCAGGGTCTGTTGATGTGGTTGATATTTTTAGGCGCAGTGATGCCGTATTACCCATTGTAGAAGCTGCCATTTCAATTGGCGCTAAGGTTATCTGGATGCAGCAGGGAATAGTGAATGAAGAGGCTGCACGTCTTGCCCGGAAGGCAGGATTGCAGGTTGTAATGGATCGTTGTATTAAAATTGATCATGAGAATATGGCACGCTAGAGGCATTGTTTAAGTACCATGGAACCTGATAAGATAAGTGTCCGCGGGGCACGGATGCATAATCTGAAAAATATCGATGTTGATATCCCCAGAAATAGCCTTGTGGTTTTTACTGGTTTGTCCGGATCAGGGAAATCAACCCTGGCCTTTGACACCCTCTATGCTGAGGGGCAGCGGCGTTATGTTGAGTCTTTGTCGACTTATGCCAGACAGTTTCTTGGCCAGATGGATAAGCCCGAAGTGGATGCTCTTGAAGGTCTATCACCCGCTGTCTCAATCGAACAGAAAACAACATCCAAAAATCCCCGTTCAACAGTTGGAACGGTGACTGAGATTTATGACCATCTTCGTTTGCTTTTTGCCAGATGTGGGCGTCCATATTGTCCTGAATGTGGTGACGAAATCAAATCACAATCCATTGAAGATATGGTTAATAGCCTGTTAACGTTTCCTGAAGGGACAAAAGCCATTCTTCTTGCCCCCATGATTACAGGCAAAAAAGGCCGCCATGAGCAGCTTTTGGCCCGTATCAGAAAAGAAGGTTTTGTGAGGATTCGTGTTGATGGCGATATCGTTCATGCTGATGATGTGGAAGCACTGGACAAGAATAAACGTCATTCCATTGAGATCGTTGTTGACAGGGTTGTGATTAAACCTTCCGGAAGCCGCCGCCTCAGTGATTCCATAAGTACAGCGGTAAAGTTAACTGAAGGATTTTTACTTGTTCATTTTCCCGAGAACAGCCAAGAACAATTATTTAGTGAGCATGCTGCCTGCCATCGCTGCAATATTTCCATGCCGCGTCTCTCGACCCAGCTTTTTTCTTTTAATAATCCGCAGGGTGCCTGTGAGGAGTGTGGGGGGTTGGGGGTAAAACAATTTTTTGATGACGCATTGATTGTTCCTGAGCCGTCACTTAGTCTCAAAAAAGGTGCCATAGCCCCCTGGGGAAAACGTGGAGGAAATTCGTACTCTGGCCAGATGCTTGAAGCTGTTGCAAAGCATTATTCTGTCTCAATGGCTACCCCTTTTTCTAAATTATCAAAAAAAATACAGAATGTACTGTTGCATGGTTCGGGAGAGGAAGAGATATCTTTTATTTATAAGAGGGGACGTCGCAGTATGACTTCTGTGAAACCCTTTGAAGGTGTAATTCCTCAACTTGATCGACGTTTTCATGAGACCCAGTCCTCCATGATTCGAGAAGAACTTGGGAAGTATATGAACGAACAGATATGCCCTAAGTGCCATGGTGCACGTTTAAAACCAGAAGCACTGGCTGTGAAAGCTGGGAAGTGGACAATTCATGAACTCACGTGCCTCTCAATTAATAAGATGATAGAAAACTTACCTCTTATTCCTTTTAGCAATCGAGAACGCCAGATTGGTGAGCCTATTTTAAAAGAGATTGTGGATCGTTTGTCTTTTCTTGAAGATGTTGGTCTTGGGTATTTGTCTCTGGAGAGACGATCAGGCACTCTATCTGGTGGGGAGGCACAAAGAATACGTTTGGCTTCGCAGATTGGATCACGGCTGGCCGGTGTTTTGTATATCCTTGATGAGCCAAGTATTGGGCTTCATCAGCGTGATAACCAGAAACTTATAAATACCCTAGTGGAGCTGCGTGACATGGGGAATAGCGTCATTGTGGTTGAACATGACACCGACACAATTATGACAGCAGATCACATTCTGGATATGGGGCCTGGTGCAGGTGTACATGGTGGCGAAGTTGTATATTCCGGTGATGTTACAGGTCTTTTGGCTTGTAGAGAGTCATCCACTGGGAATTTTCTTTCAGGGCGCTTGAACATTGCACTTCCAGAGAAGAGAAAGAAGGCAGGTAGGGGACAGTTTCTGCGATTAAAAAATGCGGTTGCCAACAATTTGAAAAAGGTTGACGTTGCTTTTCCCCTTGGCGTGATGACTTGTGTTACAGGAGTTTCCGGGTCTGGAAAAAGCTCTCTGGTAATTGAGAGTTTGTTTAGTCTTGTCAAAGAGGGGCTTGGACGCAGGCTTGATCGGGTGCAGGTTGGGAAAACAATACTTACTGGACTTAATAAAATTGATAAAATAATAGATATAGATCAAAGTCCAATTGGCAGAACACCGCGTTCAAACCCAGCAACCTATACAGGTGTTTTTACACCTGTTCGTGAGCTTTTTGCAAGGTTGCCCGAATCAAGGGTTCGAGGGTATAAACTAGGGCAGTTCAGTTTTAATGTGAAGGGCGGTCGGTGTGAGGCATGTGAGGGAGAAGGAGTAAACAAAATAGCCATGCATTTTCTCCCTGATATTTATGTCGAATGTGAATCTTGCAGGGGAAAACGATATAACAAAGAGACACTCGAGATACAATATCGAGGGAAGAATATACATGAAGTCCTTTCAATGACAGTTGAAGAGGCCTTAGATTTTTTCAAGAATATTCCCCCTGTTAAAAATAGATTGCAAACGCTTTTTGATGTGGGGTTAACCTATATTACCCTTGGGCAGTCTTCAGTGACCTTGTCGGGTGGTGAAGCACAAAGGGTAAAGCTTGCAAAAGAACTTTCAGGGAGGGCCAGTGGTAAAACGCTGTATATTCTTGACGAGCCGACTACCGGTCTTCATCCGGCGGATATTCAACATTTATTACGCGTACTTTCTCGGCTTGTTGAGAATGGCAATACAGTTGTCGTCATCGAACACAACCTCGATGTCGTAAAGACTGCAGATTGGATCATAGATGTCGGACCTGAAGGGGGAGAACATGGCGGAAAAATTGTCGCAATTGGAACCCCTGAAGAATTGGCAGGACATGAAGGATCTCATACTGGATTCTATTTGGCAAAAGAATTATCACCACGAGTTGAGACGTAATATACTTTGCGCATCGGGCCGTTTTGCTGTTTAATATGAGATTGTTTACAGTACAGGTTTACAATCGTGAGGAACCTTTAACTAACGCCAGTAAATGGCAAGTAAGTGCCTTGGTGCTTATACTATTAATTTGAGTTTGAAACGCTTCTGATTTTCTTGTTTTTTGTTACAGCTTTTCAGGAGTAAGGCACTAAATATCAAGAATACAATTATTGAGGTAAATAAAAATGGCAGAAGAACAAGGGAATAATGGTGCTGCAGAAGATGGGAGTCCGGTTTTCCGGATGCAGAAGATGTACATTAAAGATTTTTCTTTTGAAAATCCCAATGCTCCATCTGTTTTTCAAGCTCCCAATCAAGAACCAAAAGTTGAGGTTAATCTAAAACTGACCAATAAACAGCTGGACGATGACCACTATGAAGTGGCTTTGCAGATTACCGCAAAGATTCTTGATAGGGGGAATGACGACAAAACTATGTTTATCATGGAAATTGAACACGCTGCAGCATTTTTAATGAAAAACATTCCAGATGAACATCATGAAATGGTTCTTGGTGTTGATTGTCCAACTCTGCTATTTCCTTTTACAAGGCAGATTGTCAGCCAGATTTCAGTTGATGGTGGTTTTATTCCATTTCTTATGGAACCCATAAACTTTATGGCCTTATATCAGAATTCCAAGGAGGAGTCAGCTGCTACTCAGAATTGAGTGATATAGTTTTTTTTAGGCATAAAAAAGGCTCTTAAAGCATTACGCTTTAAGAGCCTTTTTGGGTCCAAATATAAAAGAGATCTACTTTTTATAAAGTAGTTGTAACAAAGTTGTCTACGAGAGTCTCTACGCCCTTTTTTATTGCCTTGTCAAAAAGCATGTCATATTGACGGTCTGCGTATACGGATTCGGGAGAAACCTTTACATCAATTCTGTTCGTCCATACGACATTACCAGTAGCAGCTTCCTGCACCCATATACGCATCTGAACAACAGCCTGATCGACCTGGCCGCCATTTTT
>CAMZLK010000149.1 GCA_947311475.1 uncultured Desulfocapsa sp. | reverse complement strand
TTCTCTTTTTTTCAACACTCATTATTGATGGACTCGTAAAAAGGTTGAAATCCCGATGGCTAAGTAAAAAACTTCATATGCGAGGCGCACATTTTTTGTTTAATTTTTACGTACTTTAGTGCGCCGAAATTAAACAAAAAATGTGCGCCTCGCATATGAAGTTTTTTACTTAGCCATCGGGATTTCAACCTTTTTACGAGTCCATCAATAATGAGTGTTGAAAAAAAGAGAACCCTGGTCGGAAGGGAGATGTTTTTCTGTGCTTTTGCGTCTTTTACGAAAAGGAAAATTTGGAGCAGGAGCAGTTTCATGGGATGGATGAATTCCTGATGAAAATGAATTTATGTTGAATATGTATCGTTCATTCCATTAAAACATGTATTTCTTCTAGAGCCAAGTTGCATTTCTCTTTATGTAAGACAGTGTTTTACATTGGCAGAAGATGGTTTGTGTAGAGTACTGCAACCATACGAGCGCAGGAGTGATCCCTGGGCAGTTCAATACTCATCTGTATCATTCACAGTTTATTGTGACTCCAATGGAGTGAGGCTCCTAGAAATCAATAGACGTTCTTTGAGTACTTTCTAAAAACCTGTCAATTGTCCTGCTTGCCAGACGGAGAGATTCAAAAATTGTTCAATGATAATGGTAGTAATAATTGTGTTCCTTTGATACATTTAATTATGCAACAGTGAGGGGAGAGAGTTTTTAGGACGCGCCATCAATTATGGGAAGTGGATCTTATGGAGCAAAGCGTATTGATTGTTGAAGATTCTGTCTTTAATCAGGAGTTGTTAACGAAGATCCTCGCTAAACATAATTGTAAAGTTTTTGTTGCTGTATCTGGCGAAGAAGCCATTGAACTCCTTACACAGATCCTTCCTGATTTGATTTTGCTGGATATTGTCTTACCAGGGATGGATGGGTATGGCATCTGCAAATGCCTGAAACAGGATGATCGGATTTGTGATATTCCTGTTATTTTTATAAGTGCACTGGATTCAACGAAAGATAAGGTTGAGGGGTTTGAGGCAGGTGGTGTTGATTATATTACCAAACCATTTGAACCTGCAGAAGTCATGGCACGTATCCGTATTCATATGCGACTTCATCACCTGCAGCAGGAACTTGAGGAAAAAAATCAACAACTGGATGCGGAAAAACAAAAATCTGAAGATTTGCTGTGCAACGTTCTTCCCAAAAGTGTTGGCCTCGATCTCCTTAAAACCGGAGAGTGTCACCCGCAACTCTTTACTGATACAACAGTTTGTTTCACTGATATTATTGATTTTACCTCAGCTTCTTCAAAGTTGGCTCCTGAGGTGATAATTCATGAGCTCAATGAAATATTTACGGCGTTTGACAGGATATCACTCAAATTCGATTGTGAAAGGATGAAAACCATTGGGGATGCCTATCTTTTTGTCTGTGGGGTGCCCGAAAGCAATTCGGATCATGCTGAGAATGTTGCCAGGGCAGCTTTTGAAATGGTCGATTTTTTGAAGAATCGAAACCTGAAGGCGAAACATAATTGGCAGCTACGTGTTGGAATGCATAGTGGGCCCCTGGTTGGTGGGGTGGTTGGCACAGAGAAATATCTTTACGATATTTTTGGAGATACAGTAAATATTGCTGCGAGAATGGAAGAGATGGCGCAGCCAATGCAAGTGAATGTGTCCAGTAGAAGTTATGAGTTACTTAAAGATAAGTTTGTTTTTTCCAATGCTGAGACCGTTGAAATAAAAGGCAAAGGCAGGGAAAAAATTTATTCTTTGATTAACATGGAGCTTGTTCGGGAATAGGCATTTTAAGTCTCGTTCCTTATCTGGTCAAAATCGAAGAATTACAAAGTCAATTTTCTCGTTTCCAGATGGTGGAAGATTCCGTTTCACTGCTCCTAAGAGCCTGTCCGAGAATGCCCTTTCGGAATCTCGTTCCTCGCTACCTGCCCAAACTCTTCAGAATTGTCAAAAAATAATGCTCGTAATATCACACATATGGCTGTGCTTATTTTTTGACAATTCTTCGATTTTGACCAAAATACCTATTCTCGAACAAGCTCCTGGTGGAAATGAATAGGCAGTTTGGTTAGAATGATTTTACACATTTGAAAACCATATCGCTCAAGAGGGCAAACACTCTCTACTGCTTCAGGGTACGCAGTATGTCGTAATCTGAGTCAGAAGCGGTGGTAAAAGATTTTAATTCCATAGCTTTTAATACGGTGCTGTCTTTATCCAGCTTGAGTATTGCTTCTTGAATTTTCTTTTTTAGCTGTTGCGGCATACTCTTATTTACAGAAAGTGCCCAGTTTGGCAGCCATGCGGTTTCTGTAGTTGATTTAATTGAACCCGGCATAATATACTGGTCAGCTTTATGTAAAGCAGATTCACGAATAAATCCGGCATCGACATCACCGATGCTGACCGAAATTATGACATTCTCTTGGCGGTTATCTGCAGCAACACTTAAAACACAATCGTTTTCCACATCCAAACCATGCTCTTTAAGGGATAATTTCTGGGACAAAAAACCACCTGCTGAAGTCTTGCTGACGATCATCACACTTTTGCCCTTCAGCGCATTGATGGTACTGATATCTGAATCAGGTCTGGTTATGATAATACCCCGGAATTTATTCCCACCTTCACCTTTTACAGCAGTGGCAATAACTTCATGGCTGTTTGACACATTGACATAAATCAGCGGATTTTCATAGCCGATTACAATTTGTCCCTTAAGGAGTTTTGCCTCATAGTTGTCAAAGTTGTCCGTTAGTATGGGTTCAAAATATATTCCGGTTTCCTTGCTGAGATAAGTTGCAAGGGGTGTAATCATGGCTGTCAGTTTTTCAGGAAAATAGCGAGGTAACATGGCGAGCTTTTGACTTTCGGCAAAGGTCGGGGTAGTACTGCAAAAGATGCTGATAAGGATAAAAAAAAATATTTTTTTCATGGTTTTTCTACTGTTAATAATTATTGATAAGCTCGTGGAAAGGTCAATTGAAAGATGGCTAAATAAAAAATGTAGCAACGAAGCAGATGAAGATTTTTTACGACGCCATTATCAATTGACCTTTCCAAGAGCTTATCAATAATTATTAACAGTAGAAAAACCATGAAAAAAATATTTTTTTTTATCC
>CAMZLK010000148.1 GCA_947311475.1 uncultured Desulfocapsa sp. | reverse complement strand
GGAGGCAGTAGCAGCTGAGCCTCTTGAGGATCTTGATGAAACCTGGGGGGATGGGATGTTTGAAAGTGATCGCTGGATTGAGATAATTTATTCAGGTGTCTAGGAGCCTGTCCGAGAATGCCCTTTTGGAGTCTCGTTCCTCGCTACCTGCCCAAACTCTTCAGAATTGTTAAAAAATAATGCTCGTAATATCATATATATGGCTGTGCTTATTTTTCAAAAGTTCTTGGATTTTGACCAGGTAGCGCAGACTCCAAAATGCCTATTCTCGGACAGGCTCCTAGACACCTGAATAAATTATCTCAATCCAGCGATCACTTTCAAACATCCCATCCCCCCAGGTTTCATCAAGATCCTCAAGAGGCTCAGCTGCTACTGCCTCCTTTGCAGTTTTGCCTTCGGCTTTCAACTTTCTTAAACGTTCAAAAACGGTGTTCAACATTTGGCGATAACTGACCAGCTGTGCTCTATCGGCTAAAGGACCGTGTCCTGGAATAATCCTTGTCTGATCATCAGTAAGGAGCAGAACTCTATCCACAGCTTCTATCATTCCTTTAAGAAAACCGCCATGCTGAACATCTATAAAGGGGTAAAAACCATTAAAAAAGATATCTCCGGTATGGATAACATTGGCTTTTTTGAATCGAACAAAACTGTCCCCATCGGTATGGGCCGCTGGTACATGCATAACATGGATGACATCGTTATTAATATGAAAACTGATGTCTTCCGAGAAAGTTACAACAGGTAATCCTTCTTTTTCAACGCCTAAGCGTTTCTTTTTGAACTCCTGAATGAACGAACCTGCACTCAATCGCTGACGCACATTGTCGTGGGAGAATATCAGGGAACCTGCCTGTCCAAGATTTTCATTTCCCCCGGTATGATCCCCGTTGTAATGAGTATTTATCAGAAACTTAGGTACATCCCCACCAACAGATTTAATGACTGCTAAAATCTTTTTTGCTAAAGGAGCGAACTGGTCATCAATTAAAAAGCTTCCATCGTCACCAATGAATAAGCCCATATTTCCGCCCTTCCCGGTGAGCATATAAATCTGATCGGTTAATTGAATGGGAGTTATCTTTACGATATCACCACCAGCTTTTGCACCATTAGGCAGTGACAAAAGACCTGTTGTAAAAACGCATAGGATCATGGCCAGTTTAGCAATCATTAGACACCTCTTTGGATTCTTTGAAAGTTATGATTTTCACTAACTCTATAATTTATGCATACATTCGAAGAGATTCAAGGGGTGTCTGCATAATGAGGCAGGGACAAAAGGAATCGGGATATGATTTTTGAGAGTATCACCATTCCAAAACTCTTTACAGAAGATTTTATTCGAAATCCGCGCCCTTCCGGCTACCTCTGGTTTTGCAGGAGAAGGAAAATCGCTAAACGCCTTTTTTCCTGCAACTCTATTTTAAGTTAACTATACTACACACTGTAACAACATCCTTCCTGTTTGATTTCTCAAGGGAAGTAGCGCAAAAAAATCGTGGGAGTTTGAATGAAGTATCCAAAACCAGTCATTTTACTTTTTCTGTTAAGCCTCTTTTCATCCTCTGCCTGTGCGACAGACTATTTTGTTGCTACTGATGGCAATAATAACAATGATGGCACTTCCCTTAATTCTCCATGGCGTACTCTGGTATATGCCGCATCTTCCCAACTGGTGAATCCCGGTGATACTGTTTATGTGAAAGCAGGTATGACTGATGATGAGGTGTACACCGGCAACGTTATTTTTACACGGGGCGGAACCAGTGGTAACCCTGTCACATTTGAAGGATATACCAATACTCCTGGTGATGCGCCTGATATCAACTACCAGCTCAATGACGCATTACAGGCACAAATGATGCCACTGTTTAGAGGCGGGAACAGAGCGGCAGGAGTGGCATTTGACATTCAGGCACCATATGTCACCATCCGTAATTTTCAAATCACAGAATACTCTGTAGCTGTTCAAAGTTGGGGCGTAGATTATCACCACGCTGCCATTGAGAACATTATAGCCGTATCCCTTGGTGCACTTGGGGGAGCTGGCGGCTATGAGTATTCAGGGAAGGGAATCAGCCTGACCCATTCGTCAAATAATCATATCAAAAACTGTATAATTGTTAATGCCAACGCGGAGGGAATTTCACTTGTTGGGAATGAAAACCTTATTGAAAATACCCGGATATACAGTAGTGAAGTTGATGAATCAACAGGAGCCGTTGGAACTGTTTATTATATCGTTATCAAAGGTAATAACAATATAGTGCGTGGCTGCTATGCTGAAAGAATTGTACCAGATGTGGTTTACAATGATCCCGGATATCCCCATGTTGGAGCGGGAATAGGTTTTAAGGAATCTGCTGAAAATAATCTTGTTGAAGATTGTGTAGCCAAAAACTTGAGCGCCGGTTTTTATGTCCGCTGGGTTGGGGCAAGGAATAACATATTTCGCAGATGCAGGGCTTATGGTCCTGAGTTTAAATATGTAAATTATACCAATAATAGCTCAGGGGGGGGGGTATCTGCCGTAACGGTGCAGAGAATAATTTATTTGAATCATGCACTGCAGAGGGCTGTACCTCTGCAGTGTCATTTTATAGAAGTGCCTCAGAAGGTGCAGAGGATAATTCTGATTATGCCGCGCTTAATAACCGTTTTATAAACTGCATATTTACGAACAGTACGGAAAATGTGATAGACTTCAATCCCTATAGCGACACAAGGCCTGACGATGCTGTTCTCGACAATTCCTTTATAAACTGCACTATTTACAAAGAAAAACACATCATATCTTCCAAGCGTCCAAATCAGGGAAACAAGATGGTAAATTGTATTATTCCTGATGTTGAGATGTTACAAGACCCGGGCAGCAATGTGGCCCTCGACTTTTCTTTTGAAAACGATTGCCTTTTTAATGGCTTTGCACTCCCGGCAGGGTTTGGAAATATCAGCGGGAATCCTTTATTTATGAATAGTGCTGAAAATGACTTTCATCTCACTGCCGGATCGCCATGCATTGACACTGGAAAAACTGCTGTTTTAGAGGCAGAAAAAGACAAGGTTGGTAAAAAACGCCCTGTGGGTACGGCCTGGGATATGGGAGCTTATGAGTATGGCAAAGCAAGCTCCATTTTATTTCTCGTTATTCCTGCTGTTTTCTGACATCACCCCGTAATGTGTCATGGCATCGTATAACCGCTTCATCTGCTTCGTTGCCACAATTATTATCTTTTCATCTGCCCTGTCTTTTTGATTGGAGCAATGTCAAAAACAACTCTTCCAAAACAAGATCTGGAGGCAGAGGGGCCCCTTTGAGTCTAAATTCAGCCTGCAAAAGCAGAGTAAGCCAATTTTGCAACACAGTGCATGAAAATTCCTGGGCCTTACTAAATGACATAAATAAAGCATAGGGATGCCCCTTCAACATTTCGCCCCACTCACCTCGTTCTTTTAATGCAGGAAGATAGACCTTCTGGAAATGTCCAGCATTCATTCCAGACTGCCAGGTAGGATCAGATCCAAGTTGCAGAGATCTGAATATCAGCAGTTTGCGTAAGTAGTTACGCATGGTAGCAAGGATAGCAAGACCATGCATCCCTTGCCCCAAGAGTCTGTGCAGTAACACAAGGGTTCTGGCAGCCTGCCTTTTTCCAAAGGCATCAGTTAGCTCAAATAGTGCATCTTCGCGGGTTCTTCCCACCATGGCGTCCAGATCTTCCACGGTAATGGTTACACGTTCATCTGTATAAAGTGCCAGTTTTTCTGTCTCCATGGCCACAGCCACGGGATGGAAGCCCACCCGCTCAAAGAGCATCTCCAGAGCCTTGGGAGCTATCTTTTTCTGGAATCCGGCGAGGCTTTTCATTACCATTTCCCGTAAAACTTCCTTTTGCCCTTTTTGAGCTGCAGCACTAGATCCCGTCGCAACCGAACAATCAACAGCCACACCTTCTTTTTTAATATAGGTAAATAACTGTTTGCGTTTGTCCACGGCTTCAGCCGTGAGAAACAGAATGTTATTGGGTGGCATACCTCTCTTAAATGCCTCCACATAGCGTGCTGCAATATCTGTCACGCCAATATCTTTTTGGGGAAGCTGCACACTGGCTAACAACTCAGAGGCCCAAACCAGATCCTCAGCAGGCTTTGCAAAAGCAAAGAGAGATTGCCACTGGAAAGCACTCATTTCATGCAGATGATCATCAACACCTAAACCTGCAATGGCAAGAAACGCAAGCAACTGCCTGCTGCATGCTTTTTCTTTTTTTGCTTCCCGGGCCTGGATAACTCTGGTCCAGATAGCAGAAGCAACGGTCTTGGAATGAAACAGCCTGCTATCTGTAACTCTGAATATTTGAAGACCTGGCAACAGACTGAAATTCATCAGCTGTCCGAGTGTTTTACTGCTGTCTTCAGTATCCCCATCAATAGTATTTACATTGCCGCCGCCAAATTGTGCCAGTACACGTTTCTGCGACATATCAGCCGCTTCCCGACAAAGATATCGTTCTCCAAAAAAGAGAAAAATCTTTGTGCCTGCTCCACTTGCTTCACCCTGCCCCATATTTTTCAGGAATGCAGGAAGCTCTGTTCGCTTAATGAGTGCCATGATCGATGGATTTCTGATCCATAATTTTATGTAAAATAGCAGGGAGTGATCCCGGCTGCAGATAATCTTCACCAAGTCCCTGTTTAAATATTTTTGAAGACTTCTCAGAAAGATCATCCCAACTTAAGGTATCACCCGATTTAGCAACTGCTTCAAAAAGAAACTTATTATAGGGATTATTTATTACTGCCTTACCGGTACCAACCGTCGCCAGAATATCCACATTATTATTAAACAAGGTGGCAAGCTCAGAATAGGCACGAATACCACCGCAGGATCCAAGGCTCATAAATCGTTGCTTACTCATCAAATCTTCCTGGGTAACTTTTCCGTCTTTCACCAGTTTGGTGATGGGATCAATCAACTGTTCTGTTCGCCAGTAACTGTGCCCCCGTTGGGCAAACATCTCGTGCCCCCCAAGGAGAAACTGTTTCAAGAGTAACTCCTGTACAGCTTCGCCCTGAAACAGAAATACAGAATGGGAGATTTCAATGCCATTCACGACTTTCACCCAATCATAAACCAGAGGATTCTTCACCTGCAACCGAAACATGGATGATAAAATTTTACTTGGAGCTACGCTGTAGGATTGTACAAGATCTGCAGCCCGTGACAAAACAGGCCCAGAGGCACCAAGCGTATACGACGGTGAGATTCGTGGTCGGTAGCCCTGCTTGCTCAAAAAATGGCAATTGGATAGATACGATTGCTTACCGTCATCGTCATTATGAAAAACGGACAAACTGGAGAGCCGCCCGTCATTCTTCCATTCCCCAAAGGCTGTTTTTGCATAATATTGCAACGGAATAGCACCATGTTCATACATCATCATCCGGATACGGATTTTATCGACTTCACCTACAAATTCAGAATAATACTCCAGATAATATTGTAAAATAACCCGTAACTGGGTTGTGAAAATTGTATTTTGTTCCCGGATCGCAGAAAGCATTTCGCTAATAAGATAGGTACGTGTATTTGGCTCAATGGTTTCAAGCAATGTCATAAAAGTGGCTGAAAAAAGGATCAGGCTGTTCTCATCCTGAAAAGCCGATTCCATTACCAGATCAAGAACCTGCCTCTGTTCCACAGGGTCAACAGGAAAAAAGACTGCCAGCTTTCCACGCTGAGCAAGGCTTATAATAAAATCTGAAACGTGATTGTTCTCGGGATCAACAGCCAGGAGAAATTGGAGCAGATTTGCCTGATAGCCCTTCTCGATCCTTTCCTGCAATACCGGCACAAGGATATCACGAAATGATGAATCGTATAGATCACTGCCTTTGGAGAGCAAAATATAGATATTGGCAGTGGTGCTGTCATAAGCGACCTGCACACGAGCCTTACCCGTGGCATGCCGCAGGGCCGCAATAGCAGAAGCTTTTTGTCCCTTGTTTAGCGGCGTGTAAAAAGAGGTTCTGTATTTTTCTCGGATCTTCCAGTCCAGGCGATTCCAAAGTGTTTCCAAACCACTGGCTGAACGTGCATTGAGGCTTGCCGAGGAAATCTCCCGTCCCCATAAGTCGGTGACAGAATGGAGATCATTCATCTTCCATGTAAGATAATCTGATGATTCCGCCATTCCTTTTAACAACAGGGCCTTCTCAGCAGGAGTCATGGTTGAAAAGATCCACTCCTGCTCTTCCTGACTCTTACTGAAATAATGACGCACCCATTGCAGTGCTGTTTCCGAAACGACTCCCTCCTGTTTAAACAGGCCGCGGGCATTCCAGGCATCAGTTGGTGAAAGTCCGGACAGCGACTCCATAATTTCCAATGCCTTATAAGCATTGCTCTCCTTAATTTTACAGCACTCCTCCACGGCCCACTGCTGTTTGACATTCATTGTTTCCAGCATAGCTAAACCGCGCGCCACAGTCTCTCCTGTATGCCCCGGCAACAGGAGAAAAGCCTTCAAAGCCCATCCCCCAGGCTCTGACATCTTCTCTATGCGATCAATATAGGAAAGAAGATCGGTGGCAGTAACCACGTCAATCATTTCAAAACCGGTCATGGTGCGTCCCTGGGAATACCCAAGAGAAGCAAGTTTTTCAAGGAACAGCCAGGATTTTTCCATATCTGCCCCTTCAAGTTTTACAAAACTTTCCAGAAGGAGGAGGTTATCAAAACCGATATGGGTATTGATAAGCCGTTTCATACTTGCAACAAGCTCTTCCGCAGTCACATTATCAATCTTTGTAAACGCACGAAAAGCACGCTTGTTACTATAGTTAAGTGCTCGAATTAAACCTTTATTATAATCAAGCAGCTCTCCGCCTTCACAGGCTACACGGCTGAAGGCCTCCAGGGTTTCAGCGTATCCTTTGTCAGGGATACTTGCCCGGGTCAACGATGGAACACCCAAAAAAAGAAAAAGGAGTGATACGACGATAAGAAAGCAGTTATCTTTGAAATGCATTTTTAAAAATCTCGTAAATTCAATATATCTGATGGGTTCGGAAAGATTAACCGTTTTATCCCATGAGTAGTTACAAGTATGGATGGATCAGTAAAACTCTCATCATGCTTGACTTCCTGAGCAAAGAGTATGATTATTCCCCTTTTCTTCACATATTGTAACTACTCACGGGGTAAGCAACTTACTTTCGCAAACCACTGATTTTGTAACTGCTTACAGGGTGCTGCAGCTTTTCGCAGGCAGGCTGGCGCAGCGTATAAGTCATACGTAAGTCAGCGTGACCGCGCAGGTAAACGAGGCACGAGACTCCGCAGAGATGCGGTTCCCTGTGAGCAGTTACCACATATTGAAAGAAAAAGGGTATTAAATCAATAAGCATTTCCAGAGAAATAACAAAATATTTACGGATACTTTCAATGGCAAAAAGCAATTCTGATAAACTCGTGAAAAGGTTAAAATCTCGATGGCTAAGTAAAAAGCTCCATATGCGAGGCGCACGTTTTTTGTTTAATTTCGGCGTAATAAGGTACGTTGAAATTAAACAGAAAATGTAGCAACGAAGCAGATGAAGAGTTTCAACGATGCCATCAACTCTCAAATACTCCCCGCTCTCTGCCTGTTACTGGCCATGTTTCTCTGGGCAAGTTCCTTCATTGCCTTGAAGCTGGCCTTTGTTGATTACCACCCCATGGTGGTCATTGCAAGTCGGATGCTTGTAGCTTCCCTTGCGTTTTTCTTCTTGCTGCCTCGTTTTCGAAACATCCGTATTCGCCGTCAAGACCTGAAACTCATGGCCTATATGGCACTCTGCGAGCCCTGTTTATACTTCATTTTTGAAGCGCTTGCCCTGAAAAACACATCCGCTTCGCAGGCTTCTGTAATCACAACCATGCTCCCTCTCCTGATTTCCGTGGCCTCAGCTCTTTTTCTTGCTGAAAAGTTCACCAGACAGAATGTGATTGGTCTGGGGCTTGCCATGGCCGGTGCCATAGCGCTCAGTATGGGAGGAGAAATCAGTGACCAGGCCCCAAACCCGATACTTGGAAATTTCTATGAATTTCTGGCCATGATCTGTGCCACCGCTTACACCATAGCCATTAAAAAATTGACCAGCCGTTACTCTCCACTTTTTCTCACCGCCGTACAAGCCTGGATTGGAGCACTTTTTTTCCTTCCCATGCTGCTGCTTCCGCAGGTTCCACTGCCAGAAACTCTCATTCTGCTACCAACCGTGGCAATCATCTACCTGGGATTAGCTGTCACCATTCTTGCCTACGGTTCATATAATTATGCGCTTTCGGCAATGGATGCCGGGAAGGCATCCATGTATATAAACCTTATTCCTTTATTTACCATGTTGCTTGGCTGGATAATATTTAAGGAATCCTTTACGGTATTTCAATATTTCGCAGGATTTATTATTTTTTTCGGAGTTGGATTGAGCCAGAGCTTCTGGGTACAATCCTGGAGATAACGCAGAGCATGAGAAAATGATAAAACCTATTCCTGTAAGACCTTGCCATCAAGAAGACTTGCAAGCTTTTCCCTGGTATTAACAGGCATTCTACAGGTGAAATCTTCACACACATATGCTGTTGCCTGACCATCAATCTTTTGAACCGTAGCGATAAAGGGAAGATGTGTTTTTAAAAATTCCTGATTTTCCCCGCCATCTGCAAGAAGAACCAGCGTATTGGGAAGGTACCTGGAATACACTTCTCGCAAGAGTTCCCTGGTATCTGAGGCGCCTTTGGCACCGGCAACAACTATTTGCCTCGACTTATCCATATGAAAATCCATGGCACTAAGCATTAAGGGCATTGCCGCAGGGTAGCTGCCAAGCGTTTTCCCGAACGATTCAATACAATCTTCAGCCAGCTTATACCATTCCTTGTTTCCAGTAAGAGCGGATAAACGAAGCAGATTCATGGCAGCCACAGCGTTTCCTGAAGGCTCTGCCCCATCGTAGGACGCCTTCATCCTGGCTATCAGACCTGAAGATTCAGGGGTATCGTAAAAGCCTCCATTCTTATCACTAAAAAGTGTAGTCTGTATTTTACTAAGTTCAATGGCTTTTTGCAGGCGTTCCGGTTCATGGCCTACAGCATACAGATCCAGCAGCCCTTGAATCAGGAAACTATAGTCATCAAGGCTTGCAGAATAACGTGCCTCTCCATCTCGCCAACGCCGTTTCAAATCATTATTCACTATTAGGTTCTCAAGGATAAAATCTGCTGCCCTGTTTGCTGCAAGAAGGTATTTATCCTCTTCCAGGATCATTGCAGCCTGAGCAAAGGCTGAAATCATCAAACCATTCCAGGCAGTGATAATTTTATCATCAAGATGGGGCGCTATTCGAGTTTTACGCTGGCTCAGCAATTTTGATCTGGCTCTGCTTAACAATTCAACTGTTTCTTCATCACTGATTTTTGAGTTGCCGGCTACTTCGGCAATATCCTTATCCCTGTAGAGAATATTACGGCCGGTAAATTCATTTTGCGGGTCATGGAGCGCATTGCCATTTTTCTTCACCCCATAATACGCTTTAAACAGAGTACCTTCCTGTACGCCTAGCAAAGAATCAATCTCCTCTTCTTTCCAGAGATAATATGCTCCCTCGCTATGCTCTTCAGGATTATAAGGATTCACAGAATCGGCATCCTCTGCAGAATAAAAACCACCCTTTGGATGCAGCATATCCCGCAGGACGTATTCGAGAATATCAACAGCAACCCTATTATACGCCGGATTGTTGCTTAATTGAAAAGCCGATAAATAGACAGAAACCAACTGGCTCTGATCATAAAGCATCTTTTCAAAATGGGGAACTCGCCATCTGCCGTCAACGGAATATCGATGAAATCCACCACCTATTTGATCATACATTCCACCATCTACCATCTGTTCCAAGGTGAACAGTGTCATATCCCGCGCTTCCTTGTGTCCTGTTGAATTATAATATCGAAGTAAAAAATCCAGTACCACTGGCCGGGGGAATTTAGGTGCTTGGGAAAACCCGCCAAATTGGGCATCATAGCTCTCTAGCAGCTGTGAATATGCTGTGTCCAGCCACGATTTTTCAAGATCTTGCGGCCCGGAGTTGTTTGCCTTTCTTATATGGTCAGTGATCTGGCTTGCCGAGAGATTGAGTTTTTCCCTGTCGTTCACCCAGACGTCATGTAGTCCCTCTAAAATTTCCATAAAACCAGGCCGCCCATGGGCTGCACGGGGAGGGAAATATGTTCCAGCATAGAATGGTTTAGTATCCGGCAAAAGAAAGAGAGACATGGGCCAACCACCACTCCCGGTCATGGCCTGGGTTGCTGCCATATAGATCTGATCAATCCCGGGTCGTTCTTCACGGTCGACTTTTATGGAGATAAAGTACTTATTTAGATAATCTGCAATCTCCTGATCCTCAAAAGACTCATGTGCCATAACATGGCACCAGTGGCAGGTGGAATAGCCAATGGATAAAAAAATAGGTTTATCCTCAGCCACAGCTTTTGCAAGAGCCACCTCACCCCATGGATACCAATCCACCGGATTATATACGTGTTGCTGGAGATATGGACTTTTCTCATGGATAAGGTGATTTGCCTGTTTTGTTTTAACAGCGATACTTTTTTCCTGTTTGGGTTCCATTATATTATCCTGCCTCGCCACTGAAATTTGGCTGGCTAATGTGAAAATCATTAAGAGAATTATTGTATGAAATATTTGCATGGAGAGTCCATTTTTTCATTTCAGTGCCTTACTTCATAATTCCTGTAATAAAAAAGAAGAATATGTGAGAGTAAAAAATATGCGCCTCGCATATGAAGCTTTTTACTTAGCCATCTTTCAATTGACTTTTTCACGGGCTTATCAAATAATATCGAACCGTTATAAATAGCAACAAGGCACTCACTTGCAGCTCACCTGCGTTACATACAATATATATGAGCAACGGATTAATCAATAAAAATTATTATTATTATTTTTCCGTATAATCGATATTGGACTAGTCGAAAATGACTATTCTTCTGATTGATTTACGGATTTAAAGTGTTATAATAATAAGCAGGAATACGAATATTGATGGCGTCGTAAAAACTCTTCATCTGCTTCGTTGCTACATTTTTTGTTTAATTTCAACGTACCTTAGTACGCCGAAATCAAACAAAAAATGTGCGCCTCGCATATGAAGCTTTTTACTTAGCCATCGAGATTTCAACCTTTTTACGAGTCCATCAATATTGAGTAGTAGGAGTGCGCACATAGGGCTGCGCAAGGGGGAACAATGGAACAACGACAAGACTTTAGAGCACTTTCCCAAAATACAGAGGTACATATCTCAGATCGGGCGGGATTCTGTACAGGTACCCTCAATGATTTCTCACGCTCTGGAATTTGCATTACTAATATCCCACGGAAAATTCACCTGAATAATGGCTGCTTCACCATCGTGCTTTCCGATGACCATATGAAGTTTAAACTAAAAGTTGTAGAACGATGGAGAGCAAAAGAAGGTCTCTCAACAAAGGTGGGGGTTACCATAGAAGACATACCATGGGACTGGACTGAGATGATTCTAAGACATGAACCTCCCAAAAGTGATAATGCCCAAATAACCCATTAAAGCGACAACATTACTTTCCTGTAAAAGTATCAACCTCATCTACTCCAAGGAGTTTTAACCAGATTTTATTACTGCGTGGGAACTCCTTTCGACATAAGTTTTTCAAAACCTTCCTGATCTTCCTTGCTTCGACCTCAAACTCCCGCACGTCAAAGCCACGTTCGAGCACCTGATACATATTATCCCGCAGAATAATACAGACAGATCTGTCTTTTTTGAACGGTTGCAAAAGTACAGCTTCCCCCTCTCTTAATCCAGGTAAACGAGCCAATGTTTCCTGTAATATCCGCCCCTTGGAAAACTGCACACAAATCCTCCCAATTACTCATTTTTATACGTTAAATAGATTTTTTTCTTTTCTGTTCAGAAAAATTTTGTTTCCGTCACACAATAAGATACAATATAGAATTAACAAGGTAATTACTTGACTCAACGCTCACTGGCAAAAATGGATATGCAACAGCAAAAAACAAAAAAACAGATCGATCCCATGCTGTCATTTCACCTCATGAAATTTGCATATCAAGACTACCAAAAGAACATAGGCAGCCTCACAAAACACGAACATTCAAAGGCTTACAAACACGCCAATGAGGAAATGCTTCTCCATCAAATAATACTTAGCTCAAAAGAAGCATGCTATATTGTCATTCCGGAGCCCCTTTTACGCCAAACGCTTCAGGATGTGATTGCTGAGTACCCCAATGAAAAACAATTTTATGCAATTCTGCAGGAATACAGCATTTCCATTGCAGACTATACAATTGCGCTGCACAATGACCTTCGGGTGGAAACCATACTTGCACGAGTGGCCTGTAACGTACAGTCAGTAACACAAATAGAAATGTTTGCCTATTTCAACAAGAACAAAGCGGATTTTTGTTCTGAAGGAAAAGCAAACTTTCGTGAATCGTCACCTGCAATCTTTGCCATTCTTCTGAAAAAGAGACAAATTAATGCCTGCCGTCTCTGGCTGCAGGAACTCGTTAAGCAAGCAAACCAGGATCTGTGAAGTGACAGATGATAAAGAACTTCGAAATCCAAACACTCTAACGCCAACCATACTCTACCAAACAGAATCTGTCCGGGATGCACAGGACGCTTCCCTTAAGATCAGTGAACTTGTGCGCAGGAATCAGGCCATTGTTCAGTTGACAGAGACATCACAAACACCAGTTACGACAAGCACTGAACTCGTATATGGTAAAAATACCAGGTTGTCCGAAGACCAAAGAACTTTACTGGCCAATGTCGACGGCTACCCGGTGCTTTCAAAAAAAACCAGTAAGAAGATAACTGTGATACTGGTTGAAATAATTCCCCTTGTTGCCATATCAAAAGATAAAATGGAAGCAAGCCTTACACTTTATCCTCCTGTAAACGGTGTTCCCGAACTTAATACGACAGAGCTTTATGAAATTCTAATTGATAATAACATACGATTTGGCCTCTCTCATGAACATTTGAGTTCCCTGCTGGAACGCAGTAAAAATGAACGTATCTTTTTTCAAAATGAACCTGTTGCCCATGGCATACTCCCCCTGAATGGGAAGGACAGTTATCTTCGATTCGCCATTGAAGTGGGCCCCTTGCCGGGGAAACTTCTCGGAAACGGTAAGATAGATTTTCGCGAACGGAAGATGTTTGTCGGGGTCACAAAAGGACAGACCATTGCCACACATGTTCCTGCCACCATTGGCACCCCAGGGATCAATGTCGAAGGCGATGAAATCCGGCAGAATCCAGGAAAAGATATCCCGGTGACGGTCTCAGACGATGCTGAATACGACCTGGTGAGTGGTGTAATACGAGCAAAACATGGCGGTATTCTTTCTCTTGTAAATGAGAACTCCATCAAAGTATGCGCCAAACAGTTAATATCGGGAAACATAGATTATCACACCGGAAATATTGAATCACATAACGCTGTGGAAATAGGTGGAACCATACTTCCCGGTTTCACAGTAAACACGAACGGAGACTTGTTACTTGGAGGAAACGCGAGATCAGCCACCATTAACTGCCGTGGTAATCTTGTCATAAAAGGTGGTATTATTGGGGAAAAATGCAGGGTTAGAGTAAAGGGGGATGCAGATCTGCGTTTCATCGAACAGGGTCATCTAAGGACAGAAGGGAAGGTCATAATCCGAAAGCAGGCCTATTACAGCAGGATTCTGACTGACAACGAAATACACTGCGAAGAGTCCTCTCAAATCATGGCAGGTGTTTTGATAAGCGGAAGAAGCCTTAATCTGGGTAACGTCGGGTCTCCGAATGCTCCACCCGCAATGCTTGCTGCCGGTGTTGCACCAGAACGTTACCTGCAATACCTGAGCATGCGTGCAAAACTCCGTGACATTGAACAGGAACGCCTCCTTTTTCTTCAACGCTTCGGGCTCCATAAGAAAATCGCACTTCGTAAATCTCTGGAAGAATCAATTGAGGCATTGTACCAGGATATGAGCCAATTGAACCTTACCCCCGGCACATCAATCAACAGAGAAGGTCGTGGGCTTAAGTACCTGAAAAAAATTACTATCACCGTTCACAGGACTGTTTTCAGTGAAACAGAACTACACATTGGAAATATCACAAGAACGCTGAAAGATGATTACACATCTGTTCAATTTTCGCTCGATCCGCATCAAAACAGCATTATCAACAACCCTCTATAAGGAAAATGAATGTTTATTAAGCTCTGGATGAAACAAGACATCGTCACCATTGATAAGGAGACACCCCTTGGTCAGGCAAAAGAAATCATCGATCAGCACAGGTTCAGACATTTGCCCGTTCTAGAAGAAGAGAAACTCCTTGGAATCATAACCAAAACTGACATCAACAAAGCCCTTCCCTCTGCTGTTGACGCATCTCTTGGACCAGAAAACAGTTTAATATCTACCCATGCGAAGGTCTCTTCCTTTATGACCACAAATCCTGTTACGGCACATCCCATGGATCCTCTGGAAAAAGTTGCCCTCCTTATGCGCAAATTCAAGATTGGTGCTGTTCCTGTGGTGGAAAATGACAAACTTGTTGGAATCATAACAGAAACCGATATATTCCAAGCCTTTACTGAAATCCTGGGAGCAGAGACAGCTGGTGCCAGGATTGAATTACGAATCAGTAATGACGGTACAGCCATTTATGCAATTACAGACATATGCAAACAGTTTAATATGAACTTAACTGCCATTACAGTATATCGAAATTTCAGCCACGATCAACAACTGCTCACCATTCGTGTCAATGGCGAAGAGCTGGATGATATGGTGGACGCCCTTTGGAATTCAGGGGCAAAAGTTAACCGGGTAACACTTGAGGAAGGGATGAATTAATCTCGTAACTGATTCCTGGTGCCAGATAGACCGGCCTGCAGATTCTTTTTCAGTATCCTCTTCAAGTGGTACCGATTCCAGTAGGTGAATGGTGCCTTGCCCACCTTCCGTTTACCGGCAAGCACTGTTTCCTGAAAGAAACAGAGATCAAGGATATGGTGAGTAACCGAATTATCTCCAAGAAAATGCGCACAACCAGCACAATAACAGACGACCTCACTGCTCCCTGCTTCTTCCACTCGTTTTTTTGTCCAGGACCTTGCAAAATCTGGACGCAGAAACCCGGCAGAGCCCCCCTCACCACAACAAAAAGTCCGAGTGCGGTTATGTTCCATTTCCCTGACAACAAACCCCTGTTGCTGTAATAAGTTTCTCACACTCTGTTGAACATTTTTGGCAAAACGGGCACCACAGGGATCATGTACTGTTATTTCTCTATTAATCTTTCTGCTTTTCTTTTCAGTGAGAGACAAAGTTTCATAAACAGTCTGCACTTCAATCCCTTTCCCATACTCCTTAAATATGCGATAACAGTTAGGGCAGGTCGTCAGGACTTTCCGAATTGAATTTGTGCTGAGAATCTGATTCAGCTCATGAAACATTTTTGTAAAATATTCCATATCACCAAGGTCATGGGATGGTTTTGTGCAGCAATCAAGCACGATTCCAATGTGGGGGATTGTCTTCTGTAAATGATGAAACAGACGTGTAAAAGTTTCAGGACGGCTTCCCGTAAAAGCACAGCCCGGGAAAAGCACAGTGTCACAATTAACAGGAAAATGGAACCATGAAAACAGAGGAGAGCTCCCCCGCTTTTCGTAAGTACGAATGGTTCTGTGCTGTTTTAAGATCCTGTCATCTTCTGCTACAAGCTCTTTGCGCATGGCAAGAAACATAGCTGACGGATCAAGATTTTTTGGGCAGACTCCGTGGCACAGCCCACAAAGGCTACAATCGAAAGCATACTTTGGGTTCGCTATCTCCCTGTTTTCAAGCCAGTCAGCGGCCAGTTTTTGCGGGGATCCATACTCCTGTAGAAAAGCGCATTCTTTTATACAAATTTCGCAGTTCACACACTCTTTTAAAATATGACATATGGCGGACATTTCCACTGATTCCTGCATAAATCAAAAAGGACTCACAAGCCTGCTGGCAGAGGCCATGGTGTTCATGATGTCATACATATTGGTGATGTTTCCTGCTTTTTGGTCTTTTTCAAGCTTAAAGAATTCAAGGCAGGTTCCGCAAACCCAGATTGTCACATTTTTCTTTTCCAGTTCCAGTAGGGCATCCAGAGCTTTACCATCTGTGGTCACAAGTTTTACACCGCTGTTATACAGAAGGATATGTGAAGGAAGAGGAGAAACTTCAGCAATGGTTGTCACATATGTCTGCAGCAGTGCCCAGCCTAAATCATCCGAACCACGGCCCATTGTGTCCGAAGAGATCACATAAACAAGGTTATCATTTCGCGGTACTTCACAGGGGTAATCACCTTCGTTAAAGTGTTCCGTTTTATCTGAATCCTTTCCTGGAACGAGAGTGATGTGAAAAGTATCATCTTCACCCTTTGTAAACCGAACCTCACAACCCTGACTCCTCCCGAAGCGAAGCACATTTTCCCGTGATGCTTCATTGTCAACAATTACGGTAAAGGGCTTCTGAAGAGCTTTTTCCAATTGAGCTTTTGCCCGCAATACTGGTTCCGGGCAATTCAATCCTGTACAATCCAATGTTTCCATGCAAAAATCCTTTTATGATGACTGATAAATACTAACGCAGGTGAACTGCAAGTAAGTGCCTTGGTGATATAACATAACAATATGATTACAATTAACCTTCCTCAGTTTCTCGGAGTCTACGCTGCCTGTTTTTTATTGCAGGAATCATGGAGTAGGGCACTAAATCCGAGCGCCTAAAGTGAGGAAATTATTTCGTCCACGTTCCTAAACAAAGATCAGAACTCCTTACTTACAGGAAACAGCTCTGACACCTTTTATCTTCCGTTATCCATTTTGGCTCCGAGCTCATATCGCAATTTCATATCTGTTCCTGGGTAAATAATCTCAGCCTCGTTTAACACGTCAAACAGTTTTTCCCATGTTCGATTGACTACCGGCCTGGATGCTCCATGAACCCGTACCAGCAGTGTATTACTTTTTTGATCCGGTAGAATATCGGCTTCTGT
>CAMZLK010000147.1 GCA_947311475.1 uncultured Desulfocapsa sp. | reverse complement strand
GGCGCTTTATTCCGTGCTGTTGGAACAACTCTTCGAAAACATGAAGGTGAGGGTGGAATGGAGTATATTAAACGGCAGTTGAAACTTTCCTGAATAGTTTGATTGATCAGGTTATGATGGCGTCGTAAAAACTCTTCATCTGCTTCATATGCGAGGCGCACATTTTTTGTTTAATTTCAACGTACCTTAGTACGCCGAAATTAAACAAAAAATGTTAGCCTCGCATATGAAGTTTTTTACTTAGCCATCGAGATTTTAACCTTTTTACGAGTCCATCAGGTTATTTTTACCCCGATTCAAGGGTGGTATGATATATACGCTTAAAAAAACACTAAGACCCCTATGGTATTTTGTATCAAATGCAAAGTATCGATTAGTTAAGAAATCTCTCTGTTTTGATTCCAGTTATTATCTGAAAACATATCCGGATGTCGCAACAAGTGGAGTTGATCCGTTGTTGCATTATTTGACTGTTGGATTTGCCGAGCCAAGACAGCCGAGTGCACTCTTTGATATCTCATATTACCTGAAACAAGTACCTGATTTATTGCAGATCGGCAAAGACCCGATGATTCATTTTCTTCTTGATGGATGGCGAGAAGGGATGAAACCGAATCTTTTATTTGATCCCTTGTGGTATGTACAAGAAAATCCAGATGTAGATTTTACCAGGATTAATCCTCTTACACACTTCCTGAAGCAGGGTGGGCAGGTGGCCACTTTACTTTACTTTGATCCTGTATATTATAGAAATGCGTATGATGATGTAGGGAAAAGTAAAGAATTTCCTCTGATACATTACCTGTCTGTTGGCATGAAGGAAAAGAGACGCTGTAGTCTATATTTCGATACGGCATGGTATGTTGATAAAACACCGGTGTTGCTCGAAAGTGGTGTTGATCCTCTAACGCATTACTTTGATCATGGGATTCAGGAAAGAAAAAGCCCATCTCCTCTTTTTAATCCAGATTATTATGCGGAAACATATCATGTTGATGTGCCAGGAGATTTATTCGCCCATTATGTGAAGCATGGAGCCCCTTTAGAACACAAACCCTGTAACTGGTTCGACCCTGCCTTCTACCGGGAGCGTTATCTTGAGCCCAATACCCCCCCCACAGCCCCCATTGACCATTACCTGAGCGTCGGTGTACAGGAAGGTTTATATCCCAATAAGGATGTTGCTGCTCTTCCAGAAAAACCAGTTATTTCCATTCTTGTCCCAGTTTATAATGTGAGCTCATCACACTTGAACAGTTGTATTTATTCTGTGCTTTATCAATCCTATCCACATTGGGAATTATGTCTGGTTGATGACTGTAGTACCAGGGAAGATGTTCGCCCCGTTCTTGAACAGTGGGCCTCGCAAGATAGTAGAATAAAGGTGACTTTTCTGGATAAAAATCTGGGAATCTCGGGGGCGACCAACGCTGCTGCGGCCCTTGCCACCGGAAGTTATTTAGGCTTCCTTGATAATGATGACGAGCTTGTAAATGATTGTCTGTTTAGGGTGGTACAGCAAATAAACACGAAAAAAGCAGACCTTTATTATAGTGACGAGGATCTGATTGGTGAAGATGGGAGACAATTTGATGTTTTTAATAAACCAGGTTTTAACAGGGAACTGTTATTGTCTCATAACTATATAACCCATTTTGTTGTTACTGAAAAAACATTGTATGACAAGGTTGGAGGCTTTGATAGCACACTCGATGGTGCACAAGACTTTGATTTGGTGTTAAAACTCTCGGAGCAGGCAAGGAAGATCGTTCATATTCCGAATATCTTGTATCACTGGCGTGCTTCTGAAACTTCAACGTCCATTAATCATGACCAGAAACAATATGCTAACAAAGCGGGAAGAAAGGCAGTTGAGAATGCTCTTCGACGATGTGATATAGATGCTGCCGTTGAACATCTTGAATGGAAATTTTATTACAGGGTAAAAAGAAAACTGGCAGCGTTCCCCATGGTATCTGTTTGTATTTTGTATAGGGAGAATAACCTTTTTCAGGAAAACTTAACCCGTCTGATATCCTCCACTGTGTATCCTGCTGTTGAGTTTATACTTATTAAAGGAGATGTTCAGGAGGTATTTCTTTCAGATGTCCATACTTTTGAAGGAAGAAGAAATGTTACAATGCTACCGAATTCCGGGAACAATATGCCAGCTGCGCTTTACAATGAAGCAGTAAGCCAGTGTAGAGGGGATTATATTGTTTTTCTCAATTCATTTGTACAATTCCAACAGAAAGATTGGATCCAGGCCATGCTTGAATATGGCCAGGATGGCAACGTAGGAATGGTTGGTGGAAGGATTCTTCCAGTGGCAGGTGAAGAGGAGTTTGTGGGTATTCTTCCCGATATGGACAAAGATTCCTCTTTGTATTATGCCCGATTTCTTCAGGAGAGTTCCCGTCATTTGATTGGTTTGCAATGGGCGCAAACTGTTTTTTCTCTTTCCTGGAACCTGGCAATGATTAAGCGAGAATATTTTCTTGAACTTGGTGGCTTTGACGAAAAATCTTTCGGGAATCTATTTGCTGACAGTGATTTGTGTTTTCGTATCCGGGAGCAAGGAAAAAAGATTCTATATACGCCATTTGCTCTTGGACGTTACCTGGAAGCGGAAGAACAACAATCCGGTTTTGATCAAGATGCCTTAACTTCCGAAAAACTGCGATTCCAGAAACAGTGGCGGAAATTGTTAACCAGGGGTGATCCTTATTATAATTTGAATCTCCTGGAACAAAACGGAGTAGAAGGGAAAAAATTCCTCACATGGTACCGCGGAGAGTCTGGAGAGTAAGGAAAACTTGTGGATTCAATCCCTTTGCAGTATTGTATCTTTTTTTTAACAGTATCGGGCATATTTGTGTATTTAACTCTTTGGATATAGTGTGAAGATTTCTGTTGTCATTCCTGCATATAATCATGAAAAATTCATTGGTCCCGCCATTGATAGTGTCTTGAATCAAAGCTTTCAGGATTTTGAGCTGATCATTGTTGATGACGGTTCTACTGATAAGACGGCCGATGTGATCAAAGGATATACCGACTCAAGGATCCGTTATTTTTATCAGGAAAATCAGGATGCCTTTAATACCATAAATCGAGGTATGGGCCTGGCTGAAGGCGAGTTCATATCCATCTTAAATTCAGATGATATTTACTCGCTTGATCGTTTTCAGAGACTGCTAGATAAACAGCAGGAGACGGGCGCACAATGTTTATTTAGTGATGTTATCCCCATTTCAGATAGTGGAGAAGAATTTACTGACCCGAATTTTGGCTGGAATATCTGGCACCAAAAGAACCGTGATTTTCATAAAAAAACAGGTAATCTTTATACGGCCTTTCTTAAAGGGAATTTTATGGTTACCACTTCTAACCTGTTTATGAGTCGTGTGGCGGTTGAGAAAGTGGGTAACTTTTGTTCCTTAAGATATTTGCACGATTACGATTTTATATTCCGGATGCTGTTGGCCTTTCCCTCACAGGTTCATTATCTGGATGATGAAAAACTTATGTACTATCGTATACATGATGGCAATACCCTGGGTGAGGCAGCAATCACAGGTCGAGAGCAGGATCAAGATATCATTCGAAAATATCTGCTTGCCAAGATACCCGATGAATTTACCACTTATGTGGAGGCCGGCTCTGAACGTCTTGTTGAGTTGCAGCAGGAACTCAATGATGTACGTCATACCATCGCAACCGGAGAAGAGCCAAGTGTCAGAGAAGCCTGGGCCAGGTTTTTATCTGCTTTGAAGTATAAGATTGGAAAGAAACTGCAATCATGAATATTCCCAAATATTATTCTCTTCCGGCTCTTATCAGAAAAGGAAAGGAAATCGCTCCAAAAGTCGACACTGTTACTTTTGATCTTTTTGATACACTCCTCATTCGACGCATTCACGATCCGGACTTAGTTAAACTTCCTGTTGCCCGTTATATCTCTGATCTTGCGGCAACAAAAGGACTTGAGTGGAGCCAGGACCTGGTACAAAAACTTCGGGATGGTATTGAAGCTCGTCACCGACAGAAAACTGCTGAGAAATTTGATGACCATGAAGCCTGTTATCCTAACTATATGAAGGAGATGCTTGCTGAAATTTTTGGTGATGAAGCGGATGAGGCATTATTTGACAGAGTGGCAGATTACGAAGTGGCCATGGAAAATTCCATGCTGGTTCCCCGTGGGGAATTTATTGACTGGCTGAAAGAACTTCGACAACTGGGAAAGAAAGTACTCATTATTTCTGATATTTATCTTCCCGCAATATATCTGGAGCGTTTTGTCAAACATGCCGGTTTTCTGGATCTTGTTGATGCTGTTATTTCCTCTGCTGATACCTTTCTCGCTAAAGCCTCAGGCAATGCTTTTCCTCTGATTCAAAAAGAATATGATTTAGATCCTGCTCGCTGGTTACATGTGGGCGATAACCCTGTCTCAGACGGTTTGCGACCTTTGGAATTTGGAATTCAGGCACTTGTGCTTCACGATGCCTCTGAAAAAAGGCGTAAATCAGTTATCAGACGCCTTGTGAATTACGGTGCTGGCCGCCCATTTTGGCGGGGAAGGGCTTTGCAACAACTGATGCAACCCCTTGAATATGAAAACAGAGAAAGAGACGACCTGTATATAGAAGGTTACAGTTTTCTTGGGCCAATGATTGGTGCATTCGTTCAGGATATTGCCGAAAAAAGTAGAAACCTTAAGATTGGGAAGGTATTTTTTCTTTCTCGTGAAGGATGGACTTTTAAAAATTATTGGGAACAGAGTATCCCAAGGATATTTCCAGATAAACAATTACCTGAAATAGAGTATCTTTATGTGAGTCGAATGGCTTTAGCTGGCGCCAGTTGTGCCTACAAAGGACTTAGTCAGGCGAAGGCTGATATTGTTTTTCTCCCCCATGGGAACTCTAATTTTCTTGATGTTTGTAGAATCTTTTCCCTTAACCCTGAGCCATTTTCTCCTCATTTAAACCGACATGAACTCACCGTAAATACTGTGCTTAGTCCAGTACACGAAGGTTATCTCCAGGAAAATAGTGTTCGTTTCATAGAGTTGCTTGAAGACGAGAAGTTTCAGGATGAGGTTAAGTGTCAAACTCGTCCGGCAAATGATGCTTTACAGCTCTATCTCGAAGATATTGGATTTTTTGAACATAAAGATATTGCCTTGGTTGATATTGGCTGGCTTGGGACAATTCAACGTTTCCTTTACGAGGCTATTTGTCACCGTGAAGATGCACCTGTCTGCCACGGTTTTTTATTTGGTGTTACTCGTGGAATTCCGTACCCCACAACAAGCGAAAACCATTTTGAAGGTATCATTTACGATAAATATCGTTTTGATTTTGCTGCATCGACTATCATGTACTCGAGAGATTTATTTGAGGAAGCCTGCAGGGCACCTCATCCCACATTAAACGGATATGCTTTGAAGGGTGATGGTGGTTATGAACTCCTTTTCAGGCAAACAGATGATGAGACGGGGCGGGCAGAAAAGAAACAGGATGAGAATTATGCTCCATTACAACAGGGAATTTTTGCTTCAGCCCCTGCGTATGGAAGTGCTTCAGCACTCCTTGGTTACTCAATTGATGACTATAGACCATGGCTGAACTATTTGATGGTGAGCAAGCTGGCTTTTCCCAAAACCAGAGAAATTTGCAATATCAGGCACAAACATCATCTCGATGATTTCCATGGCACAAAAAAAGTTCCAAAAGGCCAGGCTCAGGTCATGGATTCACTCTGGAATCGTTCTTCCGTTGCACTTTACTACAGTCCTTTTTTAAGGATCCGGAAGTTCCTTCGGCACATGAGAGATCGGCTAAATGAATAAGGAAAACCAATAATGGCAAAAAAAATTATGAACGATGGATTTGACCTTACTTCTAACCCGACAGGTCGTGTATTTGGTCATTATCTGCTAAGCCGATTTATTCCCATGGGAATGTACCGGGGAGGTGCTGGGTTTAAATGTTTACTCATCTTTACTATAACCCATTATTTGGGACGACCCATCTTTTGGTTTGTTACCCGTTTTGAGTCGCAAATGGAAAGGTTCTACAGGCTTAAAGAACGGCTCAGATAGTATCTTTGTCTGGCTCCTGGTGATGTTGTAAGAAAATGAAGTCAGTATAATATTGCATTGTTGTTTTTTAATGAGTTGTCAATAATACGACTGAGTGAGCCTTGCTGAGACAGGTGGCATGTAATGCCTTACTTCTGAACTTCTGTAAGAAAAAACAAGGAACTGATAAAAGTTAATTTTAAATATATTACTATGTTATATCGCTAAGGCTCTTACTTGCCGTTTACCGGCGTGAGTTTTGTTGTATACAGAATTGTAGCCTTGTTTATGGGTGTGTCGGTTTATGAATAGTATGGAATTATTAATAAAATGGAAATTCCCTCTGTTTGTAGGAGTGGTTCTTTCTGTATTCTACCTTAATTTATTTGAGAATCGTGCCTACGTTGAACTTGATGCTACTGTTACACAAACATCATGGTTTACTCTATTTTGGGCAGCTGACGGTGAACCGTATAGCAGGTGGAGAGAAGTTCGGATTCGTATGAATCCAAAGCAGCAAAAGTATCATTTCTATGCTACTGACCTGCGCGGTGTCGATAGACTGAGAATTGATACCCATGACTACAAGGGAAGGGCTGTTGTCAGAAAAATAAAAATCAGTCAAAAAGGGTATCAATCTCTGGAATACCGAACGCGAAAAGATTTTTCTTCCTTAACACCCTTGTTCCAAATTGGGACTTTTCTTGCGGAAGATAAAGGATTAACAATAGAGTCAACAGGAATTGATCCACAGCTGCAGTTACAGCTGGTTCTTGAAAAAGGAGAATCTAGAATTGGGGATATAACTACCCAGCTCGGTTTCATTTTTTGTGCTGTTTTCCTCTTTTTCTTCCTAACAGAAGATTACAGGCACGAAACAACATTTATACCACTTTTCTTTGCCGCATCATTATCTCTGATTGTTGTTATGGCTGCCATCACTAAAGAAAATGTGCATCCCGATGAATACGTGCACCTAGATGGTGGTGAGTATTATAAAAGCAATTGGTTACCTCCTGTGGTTGACGATCCTGCAATACATCATACATATAGTGTTTATGGGGTTTCCCGCCTGAATAGCCCGGAAGTTGCATATTTTTTCATTGGTAAATTTGCGCAGTTTCTTTCAAATTTTAAGTTGACTGACCTCATAAGTCTTCGCATGTTCAATGTGTTACTCTTCGGGGGACTATTACTGTATCTTCTAAAGATTCCGACAGCACGGATAATGGCTGCCCCTCTTCTCATTTCCCCACAGATTTGGTACGTTTTCAGTTATTGTAACTCGGATGCTTTTGCCCTTTTTGTTTCTTTTCTTGTCAGTTGTCAGGTCGCTCTGCCTGATTCGTTGTTCAACAAGTTTCTTTTGGAAACAAGAGAGAAGAGAAATGTATTCGTTGTGTTGCTGCTCGGAAGTTTGTTCAGCTTACTGTTTTTGTTGAAGAAAAACTACATTTTCTTTACTGCGTTTATAGTTGGGTATGTGCTTTGGAAAGCACTATTTCAGGTTGAACAGAGTGTACGAAAACAATTTTTAAAAAGAATTACTGTAGTTATTCTCATCGGGATAAGTTTTGCCAGTGTTCGGCTGAGTGCAGATTATGTCGTAAATGGTTGGGACCGTAACGAAAAACTTGAACTTATACGGGAAGAACTTGCAGATCCCCTTTACAAGCCATCCACTCCCCTTGAAAAACAACATTCTTTTCTTTATCGAAGGGCCAGGGGAGATACTCTCGGGAAAATAATAGTCGTTGATCGTTGGTTTGAAAAAATTTATCGAAGTACTTTTGGAATGTATGGGTATTTCACTGCTGCAGGGACTGAAGCATATTATAATAGTCTCCGCCCTGTCGGAGTGGCACTCTTTGCACTTTTGTTTTTGGCAGTACTCTTTCGAGGGGGGATTCCAGGAAATTTGTTGTCCATTATTTTTCTTGGAGGGGCCGGAGCGCTGGTGGCAGCATCCTTATATCATGCCTGGACTATGGATTTTCAGACCCAGGGGAGATATCTATTTCCCATTTTTCCAATGACCAGTGTAATTCTTTTCCATTTTCGTGACTTGATGCAGAATGCTCTGTATAAATTATTGTTAACTGCAATGTTTCTATTGTCGGTTTATTCCTTTGTTTTTGTCGCATTGCGTCAACTGCCGACGATGTCATAATAAGTGCTTATTTTATAGAATATTTCCAGGAGTTTGTCCGAAAATGCCCTTTTACTCAACTCTTCAGAATTAAAAAATAATGTTCGCAATATCAATTGTATGGGCGTGTATCTTTTTGGGAAAGAGTTTAATACAGTATAGTACCGTAGGATTTATGGAATGATTTTCAGCTCGATAGTTTTTATTTTTCTTTTCCTACCGGTGACTCTTGTCCTTTATTACCTGGCTGGCAAACATTTCCGAAATACCCTGCTTTTATTGGCAAGCCTGGGTTTCTATGCTTGGGGAGAACAATTCTATGTTCTGGTGATGTTGGCCTCTATCGGCTTAAATTACATGTTTGGTATTGTCCTAAACAGAGTAAATGGGTTGAGGGTTAAGAAAAATATCCTTGTTGGTGGTATAATTGCGAATCTTGGAATACTGTTTTTTTTCAAATATGCCAACTTTGTTCTTGATAACCTGAACGCCTTCCTTGCAGTGGTTGATGTTGCACCCATTGATGTACCTTCAACTCATCTACCCATTGGGATATCATTCTTCACCTTTCAGGCACTTTCCTATATTATTGATGTTTATAAAAAAACGACTTCTGTGCAGCATAATATTTTGTCACTTGGGTTGTATATAGCTTCTTTTCCACAGTTAATTGCCGGGCCTATCGTCCGCTACCACGATGTGGCTCTTCAGATTGCCAAGCGGACGCATAGTTTGGAATTATTTTCATCAGGGATCGAGCGCTTTGTGTTCGGACTGTCAAAAAAAGTTTTGATTGCTAATCCGATGGGATCCATGGCTGACACTATTTTTGCTCTTGACTCTATCCATATGTCCACAGGGACAGCCTGGTTAGGGATATCTTGTTATACATTACAGATTTATTATGATTTTTCCGGTTATTCTGATATGGCGATTGGCTTGGGGAGAATGTTTGGATTTAAGTTTTTAGAAAACTTCAATTATCCCTATATGTCCAAGTCAATTCGTGAATTTTGGCGCCGATGGCACATTTCCCTTTCAAATTGGTTTCGGGATTATTTGTATATTCCTCTTGGTGGAAATCGGCATGGATCTGGACGGACAGCCGTCAATTTACTGATTGTCTTTCTACTTTGTGGTCTTTGGCATGGAGCCAGTTGGAATTTTATTCTTTGGGGATTGGTATACGGAGTTTTCCTGATCGCAGAACGAGGTCGCTTTGGCCGATTAATGAAAGGAATGCCATATTTTATCCAGCATTTCTACGCCATACTGGTGGTGATGAATGCTTGGGTACTTTTTCGTATTGAGACAATAAAGGGGATTGGGAAATACATGGCGGCCATGTATGGAAACGCAGGTGCTACCTCCATGCACCCCATTATAGCAATAAAATTAGATCAGCTTTTTGTGGCTAGCCTGGCTACTGGTATTGTGCTCTCGTTCCCTGTATACCCGATGTTTCAAGAAAAGATTAAAAAAATACAGGATAAATCTACAGTTGCTGGCATCTTTGTTTCCATTGCTAAATTGAGTTTATTGGGGGGATTGATTTTACTGTCTGTGGGCCAACTTGCAGTTGGCTCTTACAATCCTTTTATATATTTTAGATTCTAACCAAGGCTCCTATGTATCGTTTTTTTTCAGCCATAACTGTTGCTCTGTTTTTAGTATTCCTCTGCACACCGCCATTAATCAATCTTTTGACCCCAGATCAGGAAATCTCCCAGACGGAAAAACGAAGGCTTGCAACATTTCCTAAACTGGAATGGTCTTTGGATCGGATAGTTGAGTTTCCTGAAAAGTTTGAAGAATATTACAAAGATCATTTTGGCTTGCGTGATTTACTGGTATCTTATCAACAGTTTATTTCCTATAAGATTTTCAAAGCTTCCTCCTCTCCGGTTGTTACTGTCGGGGAGAATGACTGGTTGTTTTTTAATGGAGATGCTGCTTTAGACGCATATCTCGGGCTTATCCAGGTTCCCAGGGTTCACCTTGAAACATATCAATGGGTTCTAATGGATAGGAGGGATTGGTTGGCAGAAAAAGGGATTGCTTATGTTTTTGTGCCAGTCCCCAATAAGGAAAGTATTTATCCCGAACATATACCTTGGCGAATTAAGCAAAATGCAGGCACGTCTCTGTATGATCAAATCATATTTTACCTGAATGAACACCCTGGATTTTCAAACTATATTGATTTAAAAGAAGTGTTTCTTCGTCAAAAAGAAAATGAGCGCCTTTATCTTAAGACAGATAGCCATTGGAATGTGAAAGGAGCATTTGCTGCTTATAAAAAGATCGGAGGTAAAGTAACAGACCAGCATGTCCCAATGCATTTGTTGAAAAAGAAAGATGTTAAGTGGAAAACAGTGACTTTTTCCGGAGATTTGGCAACTTACTTACATCTTCAAAATTGTATAACTGAAATTGCCCCTGAACTGGATGGATTAAAACCTTGTGAGGGGACACTTGGGAAAGTGAAGAAAAATGAACAGGAAACAGCAATATTTAATGCCTTTGATGGCGATTCACGACATTTCGTAAGGGTTCAGGAATGTACTGACAATACGACGAGAGCTCTAGTTATTCATGATTCATTTGGGGATTTCTTTTGGCCATTTTTGAACCATTCTTTCGGTACCGTTTATTACGTGAATCGGGGGTTTAATGAGGTCAAAGATTTTATTGAGGCTATTCATCCTGATATTGTTATTGATCAGCGAGTAGAGAGAAATATATTAAAGGCCTTGGAGCCGGATCGTGCATTAGAAAACGAAATGGCAGGTAAACAGTTTCATCAATTGAAACATCGTCTTCTTCGGATAGATAAAAATAGCGGATCAGATGAGGTTGTTTCTTCTGCTGAAACGATGGTTTTCTCTGTAAACAATGGTTTGCAGATTCGTTCGACGAAGCCGTATCCTGCTCTGGGGTTTCAATATGATTCTGGCGATACTGAGGGGTCTGTTGTAGTGCAAATACGCCTAAGTAGTCAGCAAGTGACACAATGTTTATTAAATTATACAACTAAAGAATCGTCTGTTTTTGTTCCTTCGCATACCCTCGGGTTGGATGTGAAAAAGGGGTATAACGAATTTTATTTCAGACTCCCTGATCCTGGAACTAAAGGCAAACTACAATTTCACCCGGGTGCATTACCCGGTGAGTATCTCTTGCATTCGTTTGTTGTGAAAAGATAACAGCAAATGGCTCAGCTTTTATCTGTCAAATAGTCTCGTCAGGTAACTACTCACAGGGTGAATAACGCAGTGTTTTCATTACCTCGTCAGGATATAATTCAAACCTTACCCCGTGGCAATAAATCATTACTTAAGTGTATAGTTTTATATGAGTGGTTGTGTTTTTTTTGCTATTGGCAGGCCCATATGCTTTTAACTCCCATAAGAATAGTTGTTGACCGTTGGTTTGAAAAAACTTATCGTACGGCCTTTTATAAACGCAAAGTAAAATGATAATAAAGACCGTACGTAGATAAACTGGAGGATTGAATGTCTGCACTTATTGGAAACAATAGAATGTCATACCGAATACTTGGGTATATTTCTATTATTGCATTATCCACACTTTTTTATGAACTCTCTCTGATTCGAATACTCGATATTCTCTGGTATCCCCATTTTGCCTACATGGTCATCACCCTTGCTCTGCTCGGTTTTGGCATTTCAGGGGTTGTTACATCGGTTCTTGCTGAACAGAAGAAACTGTTTTCGAATACGACTCTAATTGTCCTGACCGTTGCGCTTGCGTTCAGTTATAGTGGAATGTTTTTCTTTCTCAACAGATTTCATGTTGACTTTGATACCTTTAGCAGTGTCGCTTATCTGGGAGCAAAGGTCTTACTTGTATTTTCCGGTCTTGTCGTCCCATTTTTCCTTGGCGGCCTGATTCTCTCAATTCTTTTTACCAGGCATGCTGATAAGTTTGGAAAGCTTTATTTTTGGGATTTGGTTGGCGCTTCCATTGGCTGCCTTCTTGTTCCCTTGTTGATCCCATCAGTTGGCGGACCCGGAATGCTGTTTGTGGCTTCTGCTCTTTCAGTTCTTGGTGTTTGTCTGATTAGCCGTTCAAAAATTTTAGTTGTTTTAGCACTTGTCTGTTCCACTGGGCTTGCCGGTTTTTTGGTTTCCAGGGGGGATGATTACCTTGAAATCGCCTATCATATGGATAAACGTGGATTCAGAACCTTGCAGGGCGGTCATATTTTAACACGTTGGGACACTATTTCACGAATTGATCTTATTCAATATCGTAAAGAATATGTTTGGATTGCTTATGATGGTGGAACCCAAACCAGTTACTTTTATACTTTTGATGGTGATTACAAGAAGCTGCGGGAATCATTGCCTGAGAAATCCCGTGATCAGTTCTGGGATAAATTTGTGTACGCCTCCCATTGGTTAAAAGAAGGGACGGAACCAGATGTTTTAATTATAGGTGCTGCCGGGGGCCAGGAAACAAAAGGTGCTATTGCGTTTGGTGCGAAAAGTGTTGATGCCGTTGAAATGGTTGGTTCTGTCATTGCACTTGGAAAAGAAAAATATGCCGTCGAGCCATATGATAACCCCAAGGTGAATGCAGTACGTGGTGAAGGTCGAAGTTTTCTGCGATCAAGTAACAAGGAATATGACATCATTCAGATGATGTCTAACCACACCACATCAAGTATTGCCTCTGGATCTGGTGCCGTCTCTCCCAATTACCTTCAAACCACTGATGCGTACAAGGAGTATTTCTCACATCTTACTGACAATGGTGTGTTACATATTAATCACCATATTTATCCCAAAATGGTGCTTACTGCAGCACGTGCCTGGAAAGAATCCGGGAGAGAGAATTTTGAAAACCATGTTCTCGTGTATTATGCCAACAAGTGGTATAATCTCCCGACACTTCTAATTAAAATGCAACCTTGGACACAGGAAGAAGTTGATCGTGTTCATGACCTAATGGATGGTGATGGGTTTATACGAATTCATAACCCCATGGATGTTAAGCACTCTAAACTGGATAAACAGTTTTTTACCGGTTCTCTTTCCAAAGAGCTTATTGCTTCAATTCCATATCGGATAGATGTTCCATCTGATGATAAACCATTTTTTAACCATATGCGGAAACGGTTTAAAGCAGTTTCCTTAGACGAACCTTATGTCGATACGTCGATAAAAGTCCTGTTAAACGATTCTATCAAACATGGGCTACCTATGGATGTTATTCATTTGATTGTGTCTGCCGGGTCAGCACTTGTGATTGCTATTATTTGTTTGTTTGGGCCTTTATTGTTTTCAAAAGTCGGTCGTACCCATTGGGAAGGGAAAGCTGCTTTTATTGGCTACTTTGCCTGTTTGGGGGCAGGGTTTATTGCAATAGAGCTTATTTTTGTCCAACTCTTTCACAAATTAGTTGGTTTCCCACTATACACATATGTGACGGTGGTTTTTGCCTTTCTTCTTTCGGCTGGAGTTGGTAGCTATGTTACAGATATTACGAAGCTGCATGCTAAAAAGTTTGCCCGGTTTGTTCCGTATTTAGCCATCCCTGTCTATGGAGTTATTCTATTGTTGTTTAAAGAGTCTCTTCTTGATTATTTTCTTCAATGGTCCTTTATGCTGAGGATGTTGGCAGCTTTTATTATGATAGCACCACTCGGGTTTTTCATGGGTATGCCGTTTGCGATTGGAATCGCAGGTTCCCATAAGAATGGAAAAGGAGCTGTCGGATGGGCCTGGGCCATAAATGGTTTGTTTACTGTTTTAGGCGGTGTGTGTAGTATTGTTCTGGCAATTTATATTGGTTTCTTTAATACCTTGATGATTGCCTTTGCTATTTATATACTAGCCGGACTGTTGTTACCCAGGTTTTCCAGGGTATAGGTTCGTAACCAGAACGGATTGTTAAGAATATCGATTGAAGTCTAGAATTATTAAGAATGTTTTAAGGAATAGTTATGGAAAATTATAATATAAGAAAAAGAGTCCTGATTACTGGAGGTGCCGGCTTCCTGGGTTCACATCTATGTGAAACATTACTTAATCAGGGGGTGGAAGTCCTTTGTCTTGATAACTATTTCACTGGAACAAAAGATAATATAAAAAGACTCTTTGACAATCCGTCATTTGAGTTACTTCGTCACGATGTAACCTTTCCCCTTTATGTTGAGGTTGATGAGATTTACAATCTGGCTTGTCCTGCATCTCCCATTCATTACCAGCATGATCCTGTGCAGACTACAAAGACCTCTGTGCATGGTGCCATAAATATGCTTGGCCTGGCTAAACGGGTACGGGCTAAAATTTTTCAGGCTTCCACCAGTGAAGTGTATGGTGACCCGGAAGTGCATCCTCAGGTAGAGACCTATTGGGGAAATGTTAACCCAATAGGAGTGCGGTCATGCTATGATGAGGGGAAACGCTGTGCTGAAACCCTGTTTTTTGATTATCACAGACAACATAAACTTAGAATAAAAGTAGGCAGGTTGTTTAACACCTACGGTCCCCGTATGCACCCAAATGATGGTAGGGTTGTTTCGAACTTTATCGTTCAGGCCCTACAGGGAATTCCCATTACTATTTATGGCGATGGATCTCAGACCCGATCATTTTGTTATGTTGATGATTTAATACGGCTCATGGTATTGTTTATGGAAAGTGGTGATGACCTCACAGGGCCCATGAATATGGGTAATCCCAATGAATTTACTATTCTCGAACTTGCAGAACATGTAACAGAGATGGTTGGCTCCTCTTCGGAGATTATCTTTAAGGAGCTTCCAGCAGATGACCCAAAACAACGATCAGCAGATATTTCCATAGCCAAGAACAAATTGGGGTGGGAACCAACAACCCAGCTCAAAGAAGGACTACGTTACACCATCGACTATTTCGATAATTTTCTGTCAGAGAATAAATAGCTGTAATGAGCTTAAATGACAAATTAGTGCCTTTCTCCACAATTCCAGCCATAAAAAACAAGAATAGATGAGAGTGAAACAATATCAGAACGTTACAAACAGCAACAAGGCACTTATTTGCAGTTTGCCTGCGTTAGTATATCTGTTTCTTTGTTGAACCACTTAACTCACCGGCAAACGGCGTGAGAATTTAATACTTCTATGCCTATTTTAATTGATGCTCACGTTCATATACATCCTGAATTTTCATTAGAGCTTTTTTTCTCTTCTGCGTGGAATAATTTTTCCTTTGCCGTTGAGCAAAGTGATATATCTGGCAGCATTGATTTTGTTTTGGCTCTAACTGAGGGCGCCGGCTGTGACGTTTTTTCAAGTCTCAAAAAACTGGCAAAACCTTTATCCGAGTCTTCTTCTACAGTTTCATGGGAAATTTTCCTTACTGCCGAGCCTGATAGTCTGATTGTTCGTAAAGACACTGCTTCCATGTATCTAATTGCTGGAAAACAGCTGGTCAGCAAAGAAAATATTGAATTACTTTCTCTCTTTAGCTCTATTGTGATTGAAGATCGTAGTTTGGCTCTTCAGGATTTGGCACTTATTGTGACAGATAAAGGTGGGCTTCCTGTTATACCATGGGGTGTGGGGAAATGGTTTGGCGAAAGAGGAAAGGCTGTTGAACGTCTTTTGAACACAAAACAGGATATTTCCATATTTGCTGGTGATAACGGGAACCGACCAGTTTTCTGGCCATTTCCAACTCTTTTGAAAAACGCACGTGGTCTTGGTATCCCAATTGTGTCAGGAAGCGATCCTTTGCCATTAACCTCCCATGTCAGTCGTCCCGGTTCCTTTGGGGTAATATTTGTGGAAGACGAATTATCCATTAGAACTCCCATTGATTCTTTGCGAAAAATTTTCGCTAAAGCCCATGATATACAGAGTTTTGGTCGTGGTGTTGGGCCTTTCCAATTTGTAATTGATCAATTACGGGTAAATCTGCGAAAACAGGTGGGAAAATAAAACTGTCAATGAGCCCCTGATGAAACGTACTATTCCTGATAGTGATCAGACCCCATTGGATCTCCTTGTAGTTGGTGGCGGCATTCACGGTACTGCCATGGCCTATTATGCAAGCCTGAACAAACTTAACGTTGCACTCGTTGAAAAAGACGATTTCTGTTCGCATACATCTGCAAATTCCCAAAAAGTTATCCACGGTGGTTTACGCTACCTCCAATCATTTGACATAAAACGAGTGCTTGAATCCATCCGTGAAAGGCAGCGATTCTATGCCCTCTTCCCTCATCTTGTACGGCCTTTACCTTGTGTTTTACCTCTGTCAGGGTGGGGGACCAAATCAAGAGAAGCCATGGGAATTGCATTTTTCCTCTATCGTTTTCTGCAAAAACTGGTTTGTCGAAATGGCTTTACCGCACACCTTGATAAACAGCCTCACCTGCTCTCGGTAAGGAAGATGAAAGAAATGTTTCCTTCTCTTATTCTCAATAAATCACGGGGAGGAGCATATTGGTATGATGGACTTTGCGTGGAACCGGAACGGGTCGTTATAGCATTACTAAAAAGTGCAGTTGCTAAAGGCGCAAGTGTTGCCAATTATGTAAAGCTCACAAAAATCGTACGAATTGACGATTCAGTATTGTCAGTGTGTGTTCAGGATCGCTTGAGTGGAAGGGAACATGTGTTTCATACAAGAAAAATTGCCCTTTGCACAGGCCCATGGCTTAAAAATGATTTTGATTTGCAGCAGATTCCAGATGAACTCGAAAAATTACGACTCATCTCCGGTGTAAATATTATAACGAATAATTTAACTGAATCCCCAACTTCCATTGCACTGAGACCACGAAAATCATCAAAATCCGGGTTATTGTTTGTCCTACCATGGAAAAAATATTCCATTTCGGGAACCATTTGGAATGATGCCGGGAAAAAACCTCAATGTACTCAAGATACCTTAGAAGCCGTACAACAACTGAACACTCAGGTGCATGACTGTTACCCTGTGTCTTTAAAGAAATCTCCAGTTTTGCGCCGTCATTTCGGTTATGTACCTGGAAATGATGATAGCAGTAAGGCCCCCTCTGAACGAATTTTATCCCACTATCTTTTGGTTGATCGTGAAAAGGAAAAGAATGGAGATGTGTTGCAGGTCGTAGGGGTGAAGTTCACCACTGCCTTTGACGTGGCCTATAAAGCACTTGTGAAATTATTCCCCAATCTTTTATTGGGTAATTCTGTCTCGTTGGAAAACCAGCCGATCGGAAGTCCTACAACAACAGAAGAGTGTGTTGAAACATTATCTAAACGGTATGATGGCAAAATTTCTGCTGCAAATATATCAAAGTTATATTCGATCGTTGGGGTAGAGCTCACACGTATCATTGAAGAGTACATTTTACCGACGGGGACTGAAACCGCCACAAGTGTTTCGGATGATGAGATTTTAAAAGCTATGACAGGTTTTTTTATTCGTGAAGAAATGGTAGTATCTCTTGTTGATTTAATTCAGCATCGTTTTTTTCCAGGATTGGCAGAGCCTTTATTGGAAAAGAGGCTGAATATAATTGCAGGAGAAATGGCTTTGATTCTGAATTGGACACCCGCACGATTAAAGGAAGAAATTGAGCAGTTTAATAGAACTATATAATTGTCTGATATGCAGTTGTATTGCCGTGTGTATGGTGGAATATTAAAGGGAATGTGGAGTGAAGAGTATGTCTGAAATATTGGTGGTTGGCGGGGCTGGTTATATCGGATCCCATATGTGCAAGTATCTCCATGGGAAAGGTTTACAGCCTGTTGTGCTCGACAACTTAAGTCTTGGGCACAAAGAATCGGTTAAATGGGGGCCTTTGTACCAAGGTGAGCTGGATGATCCCAAATTGCTTGCTGAGATTTTCAGGAATCATGATATCAAGGCGATGATGCATTTTGCAGCTTTTTGCTATGTTGGTGAGTCTGTAACGGAGCCTTTGAAGTATTATCAGAACAATATCGCTGCTACCCTAGGATTACTCAGTGTAATGCTTGAGCACGGCGTGGACAAAATGATATTTTCTTCAAGCTGTGCAACTTATGGAGAACCGGACCGCCTGCCTATCACCGAAGGCCAATCCCAGCATCCCATCAATCCCTACGGTCGCACAAAGTTTATGATGGAGCAGATTCTTGATGATCTGGATGCAGCAAACGGATTAAAATCAGTGTGTCTCAGATACTTTAATGCAGCAGGGGCCGATCCCGAGGGTGAGCTTGGTGAAGATCATGATCCGGAAACCCACTTAATCCCCCTTGTTTTGTTTGCAGCGCTTGGTTTTTTAAAAGAGCTTACTGTCTTTGGAAAGGATTATCCCACTGATGATGGTACCTGTGTCAGAGACTATATTCATATTAATGATTTGGCTCAGGCACACTATCTTGCTTTACATCATCTACTCGATGGCGGTGAGAGTAAAAAGTACAATCTTGGCAATGGTAGTGGGTATTCCATTCTTGATGTGATTCAGACGGCAAGTCGGGTAAGTGGCAGGGAAATAAAATATAGTTTTGCAGAGAGAAGAGCAGGTGATCCCGCAATTCTTGTTGGATCAGCCGACAAGGCAATAAGAGAGCTTGGGTGGAAGCCTGAGTTTGATAGCCTTGAAACAATTCTTCAAACAGCCTGGGACTGGCATGTAAACAATCCCGATGGCTTTGGAAGCGGTAAAAACAGATGAATGTCCTCCTATTAGCACCGCAGCCGTTTTTTATAAACCGCGGTACGCCCATTGATGTTTTGTTGGTTTTACGTGCACTGTCCGAACGCGATGATATGGAAGTTGATGCCATCGTTTATCCTGAAGGGGAAGATGTTACGCTGCCCCATGTTACTTTGTATCGTGTACCTGTGTTTTTTAATAATAAAGGGACGCGACCCGGATTTTCATTAAAGAAGCTCTGGATAGATTTTTTCATGCTTCTGTTTACCTGGAAGATGGTACATCAGAACAGGTATGACATTCTTCACGCTGGCGAGGAAACAGTCTTCATCGCAATGTTGATGAAGTTTATTTATAAGATCCCCTATGTGTATGATATTGATTCCTCAAACGCCCAGCAATTAATCGAAAAATGCAGTGCATTAAAAATTCTGGCTCCTGTCTTTAATTATTTTGAAAGAAGTGCCATGCGTGGAGCTCTTGCAAATGCTCCTGTTTGTCATGCACTGGCAGAGTTATGTGAAAAAAATGGATCAAATAAAACCATTACCCTCCATGATATTTCTCAGTTGGAAAATCCGGATCTTCCCAAAACTGGAATGTTGACCGAAGAGATTGGTGTTGAAGGTTTGATTCTTCTCTATTGTGGAAATCTTGAGGCCTATCAGGGTGTTGATTTGCTTGTTGAGAGTTTTCCCTTTGTTACTAAAAAGAATGATGACCTGCAGCTGGTCATCATTGGCGGCATCCCCGAAGATATAGCTCATTACAAAAAGAAGGCGGAAGATCTGGGAGTGGGAGGCAGGGTACACTTTCTGGGGCCGAAACCTTTTTCAGATCTTGATAAGTACCTGGCAGAAGCTGACATTCTGGCAGCTCCCAGAACAAAGGGTGTGAATACACCTATGAAGATCTTTCCATATATGCATTCTGGAAAGCCTGTGATACTCACAAAATTATATACCCATACTCAGATTGTAACATCGAAAGAAGCATGTCTTGCTGTTGCTGAGCCAGAGTTATTTGCCGACGGAATACTTGAACTTGCAGAAAACCCGGAGCTTCGAGAAAAGCTCGGTAAAAATGGAAGGGCCTTTGTTGAAAAAGATCATGTATATTCGGCTCATAAACGTCGTGTTGATGAACTATATGACTGGATTAAGAATAAAATTAATTAGAAAATAATATGACAGAAACAACAGTACCCAATGGAAGCAATGTTCTTGTGACAGGAGCTACCGGTTATACAGGAAGAGTTCTGGTAAAAAGATTGCTCGAAGCTGGTGCAAACGTAAGAGCTATTGCAAGGGAAAGTTCTAATGTGACTCCTTTTAAGGATATGCCTGTAGAGTGGATTCGTGGCGAAATCTTTGATAAGGAGACCACTCAAAAAGCCATGGTGGATATCCAGTATGTCTTTCATGTGGCAGCAGCATTTCGTGAAGCAAAAAGCACTGAGCAGGATTACTGGAATGTTCATGTTGGAAGCACCCAGCTGCTTTGCGAAGAAGCCTTAAAACAGCCTGATTTTAAAAGATTTGTGCATGTATCCACCATGGGTGTGCATGGTCATATCGTGAACCCGCCAGGTGATGAGACTACCCCCTTTGCACCAGGCGATGGTTACCAGCGCACCAAAGCGGAAGCAGATATCTGGATATCTGAGTTTGGATCGAAAAACAACCTTCCCTATACCATAATAAGACCTTGCGCCATCTATGGACCGGGTGAAACTCGCTTATTGAAACTCTACAAGATGGCCACCAAATCTGTTTTTCCTATTCTTGGGAAAGGCAAATGCTGGTATCACCTTGTCCACGTGGAAGATCTTGTGGGTGGTATGCTGAAGGCCGCTGTTGAAGAGAAAGCACTGGGTGAAGCCTTTATCGTAGGTTCAAGCGCTCCCATTCAACTTGAAGATATGGCTGCCATCATTGCTAAAGAGTATGGCAATAAACTCCGCATTCTTCGTCTTCCCATAGGGCCTTTTTTTCTTGCGGGTGATCTTTGCGAACTACTTTGTAAACCGTTTAAAATAGAACCTCCAATTTATCGACGCAGGGTTGCTTTTTACTCCAAAGACAGAAATTTCAGCACAAAGAAAATGCGTGATGTGTTGGGGTATCAGCCAGTTTATGAAAATGAGGCGGGAATTTTAGAGTCTGCAAAATGGTATAAAAGTCATGGCTGGCTCTAAGAATATTGCCAAAGATAACCTCAGCAACGAACTTCATCAACAATCCGATGGTGCACTTGCGGCTTATCGCGCCAAGGTTCTTGGTGATGGCTCGGGATTGTTGCAACTTCTGAGATTTGAGTTGTCGGCTGTTTTATGCATGAATCTTGGCGGTGGTCTTGGCTATCTGCTGAGAAAAAAGATGCTTTCATCTTTATTTCAGACCTGCGGGAAAAGTCTGATTCTGGGTAAGGGAATTGTTCTTCGTAAACCAGGTCATATCAGGCTTGGTGATAATGTTGCCATTGATGATTATGTTATGCTTGATGGCTGCTGTGAAGGGGAGACTGCCATTCGAATTGGCAATAAGGTGATCATCAGTAAAGCCTGTGTCATCCAGGCAAAAACCGGCCCCCTGAAGATTGGAGATTGTTGTGATATTGGTGCCCATACCATTATTTCAAGTATTAGCAGCATTACTCTTGCACCGTCAGTACTGATTGCCGGGAATTGTTATATTGGTGGTGCAAGATATCATATGGCTGATATGGAAGTACCTGTCATGGATCAGGGAATTTATTCCCGTGGACCGGTATCAATAGGTGAAGGAACATGGATTGGTGCCTCATCAACAATTCTTGACGGGGTAAGCATTGGCAAGGGTTGTGTCATTGGTGCTGGATCACTGGTGACCAAAGATGTTCCAGACTTTGCTGTTGCCATTGGAGTACCGGCAAGAGTGTTGCGGTATCGAGAATAAGATTTCTGATAAAATCGTGTGTGGCCATTGATATCAGGCTTTACAGACCGATTCACCATCCTTATTATTACCAACTGGAGAAAACATTATGTTCTTTATGCGATTTGTTAAACTTTCCAGTTTACTGCTTTTTTCTCTCCTGGCTCTCTCAGGTTGTCTTGAAAAAACAGGCAATCTGAAACCGCTTAGAATTGTATGTCTTGGGGATTCAATAACATATGGCTATAAGTTGGCAGATCCTGAAAGAGAGAGTTATCCGTCTCAGCTTGCCAGACTGTCCCACGGGCAATGGAATGTTTTGAATAGTGGTGTAAATGGTGCCACTGTTTTAAATAAAGGTGATATACCCATCACTGCCCAGAAAGAATATGGGCGTGCCATTAAATTTCAGCCGGATGTGGTTGTTCTGATGCTTGGTACAAATGACACTAAAAACGCAAATTGGCGCTATGTGGATGAATTTATCGGTGATTATGTGAGGATTGTCAAAAATTTCCGTGAGCTTCCATCTAATCCACATGTGATTTCCTGCTCCGTACCACCAATATCGGGGGATTACCCGAATGGCATCAATGTAAAACGGGCAAAAGAAGTGAATAAGCTATTAAAAAAGGCAGTGATGGCCAGCAAAGTGGATTCCCTCGATATTTACACCCCAATGCTACAGGACGCGTCTCTTTTTATTGATGGAATTCATCCAAACGTTCAAGGAGCTCAGGCGATAGCAGGACTGGTTCTTGAAAAGATAAGTGGGTTATAAACCCGGTTAACATTATGAAACTTTTATCATTCAGTTTTTGGGAAAAGCGTGTTTTTTTATTCTTCTGCTTCCTGTTTATCGCTGCATGTAATGATTCTGCGATAAATGCATCTCCTCTTGAATCTTTTACCGGTGCTCACACTCGTGTTGTTTGGGTGCAGGAGCAGGGGAATGGAGCAGACACCTATGGTTTTGGTGAGAATTTCAAACTCATGGGATACGATTCCCGTGATGGAAAAAAAGGGCGTGAACTTTTAAAAGAAATTCAGAATTTTTATAAACCAATTTTCACCCCAGATGGCAAAACAGTTATTGTTTCAAGTCGTAGCCGCCATGAAATATACATGGTTGATTTTAAGAAAGGCAAAAAGAAATTACTGGGGCAAGGTGTGGCGGTTGATGTATGGAAAGATCCTGAAACAGGTAAGACCTGGGTTTACGCACTTGCAGGTAATGGTCCTGAGAATAAGTATTTTACCACCCATCCACTGATCCGTTTTCTTCTCAAAAAACCCAAGAAACGAGAAATCGTCTGGAACCAAACCCATCTCTCCTGGAGCAATTTCGATATGTCAAGGGATGGAAAGTTTGCAGGAGGACTTTTTCCCTGGCCCAATGCAGGTATTCTGTTATTTGAGCAAAATATATGGAAAAAATATGGAAAGGGCTGTTGGACTGCGCTCAGCCCTGACAGCAGCGCCATATTGTGGGTGTTTGATGGTTTACACAGGAATCTAAACTTTGTGAATCCTTTTACTGCGGAATTTTGGACCACCAATATAAATGCTGCCGATGGGATCGGAGGTTTTGAGGTATATCATCCACGCTGGAGTAATCATGTTCGTTATCTCACAATGACCGGACCCTACGTTGAAGGAGAAGGGGGGAATAAGATTACAGGTGGTGGACAAAAAGTCGAAGTTTATGTGGGACGGTTCAGCCCTGATTTAAAATCCGTTGAAACCTGGTTTCAGGTGACCCATAATGACCGGGCTGATTTTTATCCAGATGTTTGGATTGCAAATGGTTATGAGAGTAATTTTGCAGCAGCTGGTGCAAAAGAAATACCTATGGCTACCGAAGAACAGAATATTGACTGGCCGGGAACTTCCGATAATCTTGTGTTTTTATGGCAGGATGTCATGGCTGAAAACAAACTCGGGAATGATAGTCTGCTTGGGTTTAGTCAATTCAGAGTAACGCCAAAATATCGTGCTCGGTTTAATAGGTTTCTTGAAATGGATTTGAATGGGGCCGGGTTTGTCGCTTCTTTACCAGGTGAAAAAGTTCTCCAGGTATTACAAAAAGCGAATGGTACTGGCTTGGAATTCCTGTACACTCCCGCTTCCACAAGCTCAAAAAATAATGGTCCTGTTATTCGTTTGGAAAATAGAGGAAGAGGTAAGTTTCTTACAGTTTCTCAAAAAGGAAAAGATTTGCTTCTTGAGCTGTTTTCAGGTGATAAAGTAATTAGTAATGTAAAAATATCAGGTGCTTTGCACGAACACCGTCCTGAACATCTTTTCATTGATATACAAGGAAAAAAATTAAAGCTGTATACCAATGGAAAAATGAATAAAGAAATCTTTTTAAAGAAAAATTCACTGGAATCCTTTGCAGATATAGACCTGCTTTTTGGTGATCCCGATGCGGCCGGTTCTGGCCTGAATGGAGCTCTTTCCCATGTAGCGGTCTATGCCGGGTCCAACTCAGCCTCTGATATTTCCCGGAAGTCCCATATGGTAACAGGTGATATTGAAGCACGAAAGAGTGTGGAGACCATACAGCTTAAAGGGGAAATTACAGAGCTGTCATTGGTACCAGATCCTGATTCTCTTGGAGCATATCGGCGTGCGCTGGTTGTTAATCGCTATCGTGTCCATAAGATCATTAAAGGAGTTTATTCTGAAAAAGATATCCTTGTTGCACAGTGGGCTGTTCTTGATCGTATGCTTTTACCGGAAACAAAAGACTTTCAAGTTAAAAATAATATGGAAATCAAGGTGGAAAAATTTGATCAACATCCGGAGCTTGAAGGGGAACGCCTGATGATGGATATGTTTGATCCTGACCTTGAACTCTATTATCAGGTAGGTTCCTGATTCTCCTTTTTTGTCCCTGGGCTTTTGACTAATGGTTTTCTCCTCTCATCTTTTTCTTTTTTATTTTCTACCTGTAAGTCTTGCCCTTTATTATCTGCTGCCGATGCGCGGCAGGAATCTGCTGCTTACTTTGCTCAGTTATCTTTTTTACGGCTGGTCCAATCCTCTCTTTACCCTGCTCATGTTCTTCTCAACTGTGGTGGACTACATCTGTGGCTGGGTAATTGGCGGAACAACCCCCGCAGTGAGCCAGAAAACACGAAAAACTGCTCTCTTTGTTTCCATTATCACCAACCTCTCCCTGCTTGGAGTATTTAAATACAGCCATTTTGCACTTGAAAATTATAATATCCTGTTAACTGCAACAGGTATAGAGGGAATGGGGATTGAAACAGGATTTCGTTTTATACTTCCCCTTGGCATCTCTTTTTATACTTTTCAGTCCATGAGTTATTCCATTGATGTGTATCGTGGTGAAGCCGGCTATCAGAAAAATTTTATAGATTTTTCCTGTTATGTGTCCATGTTCCCGCAGCTCGTTGCAGGGCCTATTATCCGTTTTCAGGAGGTTGCCAACCAACTTGCAGTAAGAACGCACACCATTGAAAAATTCTCTCGTGGAGTTGCATTTTTCTGCCTTGGAATGGCCAAGAAAGTGTTGCTGGCCAATGGCTGTGGGAAGATTGCAGATGTCATGTTTTCTGCAGGAAGTACCCATTTGTTCGATTCCTGGTATGGAGCTATGGCGTATGCTTTTCAGATATATTTTGATTTCAGCGGTTATTCTGATATGGCCATCGGTCTAGGCCTGATGTTTGGATTTGTCTTTCCCAAAAACTTTAGTTCGCCCTATAAATCAGCTTCAATCACCGAATTTTGGCGACGCTGGCATATTTCACTCTCCACCTGGCTGAGAGAATATTTGTATTTTCCACTTGGCGGGAACCGTAAAGGACGAGGAAGAACAGCAGCAAATCTGTTAATAGTTATGTTTCTTGGTGGGCTTTGGCATGGCGCATCCTGGAATTTTATTATTTGGGGTCTGCTCCATGGAAGCTTGCTTGGTCTTGAACGAAGTATGGGACGGCGATCATTGTATTTTAAATTGAGAAGGCCTTTCAGGATTGCCGTGACCTTTATGCTGGTACTCGTTGCCTGGGTCTTTTTCCGTGCAGAAACTCTGCCTGCTGCACTGAACTATCTGGGTTCCATGTTTGGAATGGTCGCAGTACCAGAAACTTCATTGCTGGTTCGGGGAATTGTTTATCAACCCTATTTCTTACTTGTTATGACCATTTCCTCAATTGTAGTGTGGGCAGGTCCTCAAAGCTGGGACTGGACAAGGACATTGACTTTCAGCAAGTCCATTGTTATTGCAAGCCTGATGGCATTGTCCATTGTTCTTTTGACTTTGCAGTCCTATAACCCCTTTATTTATTTTAACTTTTAGCGATGAGCAGTAAACTGAACAGAGAGGAGCTTGCAGCTCTTGAGGTCGGCCACACCACCATATCCGGAGTGTTGGCAAAGTCCATTGTGTTCTGTTTTATATTTTGTATCGTAACTGTCCCTGTTGTACAGATTGTAATAAATCAGATAAACCCTGATCAAACTTCATTTCTCGACTCTTTACAGAACCTGTTTTGTGAGAATCGAACAAATAAATTGCAGGAAGAATCCTTTTTTTCGACTATCAAAAATCGAAACAATCAGTTGCTTGAGCGTATGGATACTTTTGAAAAGCAACTGGAAGAAGAGAGTTTTCTCCGCACCTATTTATTAGCACCAGGTCAGCAGGTATTGCTTAAGCTGGGTTACGGAAATGAAAAGGTGTATCCGGGAAAAGATTCCTGGCTTTTTTATCGACCAGATATGGACTATCTCATAGGGCCCGGATTTCTTGATCAGAACCAGTTGGCTCTGCGAAGTGAAGGCGGGAAGGTTTGGGAAGCATCCATAGAGCCTGATCCAATTCGGGCGATTACTGAATTCCATGCACAACTTAACAATCGTGGGATTCAACTCATCCTTGTACCCACTCCAATTAAGGCAAGTCTTCATCCCGAATTTTTTGCTTCTGGCTCCTATCATTCTCCACTGCAGAACAGATCCTGGGACGACTTTCTTTCCAGGATGAGGGCGGTCGGAATCCCGATTTTTGACCCGGCGCCTGTGTTGCAGAATTATCAAAAAGAACATCGGAGCACAGTGTACTTAAAAACAGACACCCATTGGCGTCCTGAAGCCATGGAACTGGTAGCTGAGAAACTTGCCGCCTTTATTCATTCAAACGTTTCATTATCTCCAGGTGCAAATAGCTACATCCATCAGCAGAAGCGTCTTAGTAATAGAGGAGATATTGATGTTATGCTTCGGATTCCTGAACAGATTGAACTTTACAGAAAAGAAGAAGTAAACCTTCACCCGGTGATAACTCGTTCGGATGAATTGTGGCAGGCAACAACTGATGCCGAGGTGCTGCTCCTTGGAGATTCCTTTTCAAATATTTATTCATTGTCTGGTATGGGCTGGGGTGAAGGCGCGGGTTTTGGAGAACAACTCAGTTTTATGCTGCAACAACCGATTGATCTTATATTGCAAAATGATTCAGGGGCCTTTGCAACCCGGGAAATGCTAGCGAAAGAGCTTACTCGCGGCAGGGATAGATTGTCCGGAAAGAAAGTGTTAATATGGCAATTTGCCGCAAGGGAGCTTGCGTCGGGGAACTGGAAAAAGATCTCTTTGAAGTTGCATGAAAAACCTGAAAGCGATTTCTATACACCACCTCCAAATGAGCAAAGAGATGTCACAGCTGTGGTTGTCGAAATAGCAAGTTCCCCTGTACCAGGTTCAGTTCCTTATAAAGACAATGTTGTGACCCTGCACCTTGATAATATCCATGATATGGTAACAGGTGAAGAATATGGTCAGAGTCTGGTTTATGGTTGGGGAATGCGTGATAACGTTCTTGGTGCCCTTGCCAAAATACGCACTGGTGAGCAAATTAAAATAAGGCTTATGGATTGGGATATGGTACAGGGGAAATATTCGTCTTATCGCCGTTCTACACTTAATGATGAAATGATTGAACTTGAACTACCCGTTTGGGGGGAGCTATTACAATGAAATATTTCACTATAATTGTGTCACTATTACTTCTTTTTTGGGGGGGGAGTAGTGCATTGGCTGAGACCGCCCAGCAACAGATGCTGAGTCTTGCTGCTGCTGCCGATGAAAATGGTGTTGTTCAAGGAAAAGATGGCTGGCTTTTTCTAAAGGAAGAGCTGGAACACCTTGGTAGTAAGGCTTTTTACGGCAAGGCTGTGCGCGAGAGCAGTAAGGTCACAAAACCAGAATACGCAGATCCAATTCCTGCCATTGTGGATTTTAACCAACAGCTCAAAGCCAGAGATATCCAACTGATTTTTGCGCCCATTCCTCCAAAAGCGCTTATTAACAGCGATAAACTTCCCGTTGTGATTAGCCCGGAAATGGTATCAGCGCTCGATAGAATGTACACCGAATTCTTTGCAGAGCTCTCAACACAGGGGGTTCAGGTATTGAATCTAATACCATTGTTTAGAAGTGCTAAGAATAAAGATCGACTCTATTGCAAAACAGATACCCACTATTCAGGTGCCGGGTTAAGCATTGTAGCAAATGAATTCAGCAAAGAAATTCAAAAAAGTGAATGGTATGCGAGGGTGAATAAAAAAACTTATGTAAAAGCAACCCAGGAAATTGTCATCCATGGAGATCTCTCGGTCATGGAAAAATCAGATACCAAAGAGAGGCTTTCTCTGGATTTTGTGACAGACAGCGCAACGGGAAAGGCGGAAGTCGTAGATCCGGATAGTCCTGTATTGCTCCTTGGTGATAGTCACATTCTCGTTTTTTCTGTTGGCGGTGATTTGCACAGTCGTGGCGCAGGCTTGTTTGATCAATTAAACGCTGATATTAAATTCCCTGTAGATCTTCTTGGTGTGAGGGGCTCCGGAGCAACACCAAGTAGAATAAAATTATATCAACGGTCACGGAAAGATAAGCTTTTTCTTGAAAAGAAGAGAATTGTGCTTTGGTGTTTGAGTGCCAGAGAGTTGACAGGGAGTGGTGGATGGAGAAAGATTCCTATTGCAAAAAAGAAATAACGCACTATTGTCGGTTTTGAAAATGAATCTTTTGTCACTGGGGAGCCTGTCCGAGAATAGGCATTTTGGCCAAAATCGAAGAATTTTTGAAAAATAAGCACAGCCATATGCGTGATATTGCGAGCATTATTTTTTGAAAATTCTGAAGAGTTTGGGCAAAAGGGCATTCTCGGACAGGCTCCTAGGTGTATGCTCGCATTCGTTTGCATAGAGCATATTCTGGAAATTTAATTCTGCTGGAAAAAACCAATGAAAAACACTCCAATGTCAAGGGTATTAACACCCATGTTAGTTGCTGCAATCTCACTACTTCCCGTACAAATCTCATTCTGTCAGGCTGCAGCTGCGCCAGAAAGTGTACCGGTGGAACTGCCTGTAGAGAAAAATAAAGTTGTAGTTGATAAAACCCCAGATAATGCAACCGTTCTTCCGAAAGTTACTACGTACGATTCTTCTCTGTCAACAGGAGCATGGGTTGGTATTGGTGCTGGAGCTGTTGTTCTGTTAGGCGGTGCCGTGGCATTGGGTAGTGGTGGCGGTGGTGATGATACTGGTAGCGCTGCTGGTACAATTGACGTAAATACTGGAACCAGTGGCGGTAGTAGTGGTGGCGATTCTGCTGCCCCTCCTACTGCAGGACAGTTGGTGTCAGCTTGGCATGCCGCAGGAGAACAACCCGGAAGCGGAAGAACGTATACAGGAACCTATCACCTCTATGATGGTGGCTCTATTGGCTATGATATTAATATAAGCTCAGGAGAACATTATGTTGGCGGCGGTAGCTGGAGTATTAATGGTTATCAATTGAAAATAAACACTGATCATGGCTCGCATTACGGAGGTTCTTTTTCTCCAGGTGTTTATTCTGTGATTCATATGAGCGCTGATACACAATGGTTATTGACTCTTTCACGCTAGGAGCTTGTCCGAGAATGCCCTTTTGCTCAAAATGCCTATTCTCGAACACGTTCCTGGAGTGAAGATCCCCTCTTCCTGATTTCTTGAATTAAGGCGTTGGGATGTATTAATTGATAGTAACATCAATACAGAGTAAAAATAGAAAGCAAGGGTGGCAGTTAATGCTGTCCCTTGCTTTTTTTTGTTTATACCACTCTGTACATAGCTTCTCCTAACCGCGATGAAACGACTGAAATATATCCTCCGATTGTTGATGACCGCCATTCTACTTCTGTATGTTCTGCAGAAAGTGGGGATATTTGACGCTGCAAAACGTGCAGACCTTTTTGTGCTGTTGCGTTCAGTGAGTATTCCTCTAGTGCTGCTGTCCTTTTTCGTCTCCTTTCTGCTTAATCTTTCCAGTGCCTTCAAATGGTATTTACTTCTGCGTTCACGTGGCGTTAAGGTAAGTCTTTTCAGGTCCTGGGGTCTGTATATGATAGGGATCTTTTTCAGCCTGTTTTTACCGACTTCAATGGGCGGTGATCTCATTCGTATCCATGAACTTGGTAAAATAACAGGGAAACGTGCAGAGGCCGCTGCTTCTGTCTTTATTGAACGCTTCTCAGGAATGGTGATCCTCTTCCTGCTTACCATTGTTGCTCTTTTTATGCAGCGTGAACTTTTGTCCGTTGCCTGGATGACTGTGAGTCTGCTTGTAGCGGTAACAGCAAGTGCCGGGCTGATTTGGATGATTGTAGATGAGAGACCGTATCGATTTTTGACGAAGTTGTTAAGTGGACGTACCGCACTTGTTGATAAAATATTGGCGAAACTTGATAAACTCCACGGTGCAGTAGTTGAGTATCGGGATGATCGATTAGCATTGTTGATTGCACTACTAAATACCTTTGTGTTTTATTTTCTGGCTGTGCTGAATGTTTATGTGACGGCATTGGCCTTTGGTACAGAAGTTCAATTCCAGGAAATCCTGGTGGCTGTACCACTGATCATGTTTATCATGAATTTACCCATTTCCATTGGAGGGATTGGGCTCATGGAATTTGCCTTTGTTTTTATCTTTGAGCTCTCAGGTTACAGTAGTGCTTTGGCTCTTTCCACAGCTCTACTGATGCGGGTCAAAATATTTTTTGATGCAGGACTTGGCGGGGTTTTATATCCGTTACTTTCAAGAGAACCTGCTGGAACTTCTAATATAAAACAGGAAGAGGTGGGGATGGAGAGATGAGGTTGAGCATCGGAACACATCTTTTTATTTACAGTTTTATTGGGATAGCCTTTTTATGCTATATACCAGGAAGTTCCATTGCCAAGGAAACAAAATCCCCCTCTGATGTCTCTGCAAAACTCGTCCTGAACCTTGGTCAAATTATCAGCCAGGCAAGATCTGCAAATCGGCAATTATTGCAGAATGCACTATTGGTTCAAAACAACCAATACTCTTTGTTACGTGCAGAGTCAGAATTTGACTGGAAAGTTCGTCCTGTTGCCAACGTGGGGCTTTCTAAAAATGGAAACTCCACGGATCGGGCAAGTGGAATTTCAGGGAAGATATCCAAAAAAAACAGCCTGGGCATAGAAACATCTTTTACACCATCTATTGCATATTTGAATGATGATAATGTTTCTTCAGGAGTTGGTGTCACCCTTTCGGTACCTCTTTTTCGTGGTTTTGGTAAAGAATTTAATTATGACCCTGTATACTCGGCAGGGTTTGCCCTGGAATCCAGTATCAGAAATGTGTATCTGGCAGAAGTGGAAAAGATCTTAGAAACAGTGACTCTTTCTTATGAAGTTGTGAGACAGCAGACTCTTGTGGATTTATACATTGAGCAAAACAAGCGTCTTTTGAAGCATGTAGCCACCATAGAGATCATGGAAAAAACAGGGTTAGGGAATCAAATTGATACTTACAGGGCACAAATTCGTCAAAAAGATGTTCAGGATCAGCTGGCTGCTGCCATTCAGAAACATCAGGCCTCACTTGATAGATTGAAAGTTCTTTTAGCTCTTCCCATTGAAACCGATCTGGAAATTGATATACCCTTATCATACGAACTTACAAAAATTGGGCTCGAAGAAGCAGAGCAGATTGCACTTGAAAATAGACTTGAGATTGAGCAGGCCACAGCCGATCTTGTTGAAGCCAGAAGAAAAGCCAGAGTTGCTGAAAAACGTATCCTACCTGATGTAAATTTTGTGGCCAGTTATCGGAAAAACGTTTTTCTGGAAAGCATTGATGCATCAGACACTTTTTTTGATGATTACTGGAGTATCGGTTTTACCAGCGATACCGATTTTTCAAGAAGCGCAGAAAAGGCTTCTTACCAGCAGAGTCTACTTAATGTCCGCCGCATGCAGTTGAAGCAGGAAACGCAGCGTGATCTCATTCGAACAGAAGTGAAGAACCGCCTGACTGCTCTGGAAAAAGAAGCTCAAAGTATTCGTTTAAGGAAGAAACAGATAGTTCAGGCTCGGGGCAAGAAGCGATTAGCGGAAATAAAATTCTCCCATGGTATGGGAGGTAATTTTGATTTTATCGAATCAGAAACTGAATTGCAGCGAGCGAGCGCGAATTTGCTAACAGAAAAAACAAACTATATTGTGGGACAGTACAGACTACGGGCAGCACTGGGAACTTTGATTACACGATGATTGTGAATTTGAAATATTTAACACTGATTGTTTTCTTGTCACTGCTATGTTTCGGGATCGTTTTGATGCCACAGCAAAATGCCCTTTCAGAGGCGGATGGTGATCTACTTGTAAGTACGGTACGGCGAGGCAACCTTGAAATTGCGATTCATACGGTAGGGGTGATTGATGCCGCTAAATCCCACATGGTTTCCTCAGATATACGAGGGAATAAGGGAAAGATTATATCTCTTATAAAAGATGGCAGCTGGGTTGAGAAAAATGATGTTCTGGTTCGCCTTGATCCTTCCCCTTTTGAAGAGGAGGTTCGCAGACTCCAGGGAAAGGTGGATAGTCTGGTTGCTGCTGTTGAGGCATCTGAGCAATTATTGGCCTGGGAAAAGAATCAGGTGAGTCAGAATGTTGCAGCACGTGAGTATGATTTCAAAGTAGCCAGTCTTGACCTTGAACGTCTTGTTAAAGGGGATGGGCCATTGCAGCTTGCCCAGTACCAGGAAGAGATGGGAAAGGCCAAAGCAGAATCTGAGCGGTACGCCTCGTTTTACAAAGAAATAAAAAAGCTTGATAAAGAAGGGTTTAATAACCCCGCAGAGCTCGTTCGGGCCAAAGAAAATGCCACCACCTATGGTGAAAAATTAGAGGCAGCAAAAAGAAGATTTGAAAGTTACAGAGATTATGTGCTCCCATCCATGGAAGAATCCGCCAAGGCAAAGGTCGAGAATAGTCAGCTTATCCTTTCGCAAAGTGAAAAAGCGGCTGTTTTTAAAATTGCCAAAGCAAGTGCAGAACTGAATCAGGCTAAAGCACATCTGAAAACTGTTGAAAGCTCGCTTCGTCTTGCCAATACCGAACTTGCCCATACTGTGCTTCGTGCGCCTTTTTCTGGAATTGCAATTCTTTACATGGCTTTCAGGGATGGCCAAAAACGAAAACCCCGTGAAGGTGATACGGTGCTGATGAACCAGGCGATCTTGTATCTTCCAGATATTACGCAACTTATTGTGAGAACAAAGGTGCGGGAAGTGGATCTGCATAAGGTGAAGGTGGGCCAGGAGGCATCTGTTCGTATTGATGCATACCCTTCACTCAGGTTCAAGGCAACGGTTCAGTTTATTGGTGCTTTGGCTTCAGGAAGCGGGCCTGAAAGCCGTGGCGGGAAATACTTTCAGGTGATGCTTGCCCTTGAAGGTCAGGATTTACGTCTCAGGCCGGGAATGACAGCACGGGTTCTCATAAAGGCAGACAAGGTAGAGGACGTACTGTTGCTTCCCGTACAGGCAGTTTTTCAGGATAGTGACGGGAAAGCTTTTACTTATCTTTTATCATCCTTTTCGTCTTCCCCTGAAAAAGTGATTATAAGTACCGGACGGGAAAATGAGATGCAGATTGAAATCCTTTCCGGGTTACAGGAAGGGGATCGGGTGAGCCTGGTAGTACCTCCACGATAGAAAAATCCATAAGGATTATATGTCTGTAACAGCGATTGTAAAACTTGAGAATGTGACAAAGAGTTATTCCATGGAAGGGCAGACTGTAGCTGTCTTGCGTGGCATCGATTTTTCTGTTTATCAAAATGAATTCATTGCAATCATGGGTGCTTCCGGTTCTGGGAAATCCACTTTACTCCATATCCTGGGTTGTCTTGATACAGTAACAGAAGGAACATATGAACTTGATGGGAACAATGTAAGGGGACTGACTGATAACAAACTCGCTGCATTGAGATTGAATTATATTGGGTTTGTTTTTCAGGATTTTAATCTTCTTCCCAACGCCACAGTATATGAAAATGTGGCGTTGCCATTTTTGTATTCAAGGGCTCATCCTGATCAAAGCAAAAAGCTGGTTATGGAAGCACTTGATGCGGTTGCTCTAACACACCGGCTAAGACATCGTCCCTCTTCTCTTTCAGGAGGTGAACGGCAGCGGGTGGCCATTGCTCGAGCTGTGGTTTGTACACCCAAAATTATCCTGGCAGATGAACCCACTGGAAATCTTGATTCTGCAACAAGTGCTGAAATTCTCACGCTCTTCAGCCGTCTTCATAAAAAGGGGGCCACAATTATTCTTGTTACACATGATCACAAGGTTGCTGAAACCGCCTCTCGAAAAATGATTATGGAAGATGGCAGGCTGGCGGGTATTCCATGAACAGTTTCTTTCACAAATCATATCTGCAGGGATTGTACAAAATTGCATCCGGATCATTACTGCGACACAGGATGCGATCATTCTTAAGTGTCTTGGGTATTATTTGTGGCGTTGCTGCTGTTTTTGCTACCCTTTCCATTGGAGAAGGGGCCAAGCGTGAAGTGCTTGATGGTATTCGTCAGCTTGGGCTTGAGAATATTATTATTCGTCGAATACAGATGAACGGTAACGGATCATTGCTGAAAGAAGGACACTTTACAGAAGGCTTACAAATAAAAGATGTGCAACTGTTACGTGGTGCCTCAGATGCTATTCTTGATGTTGCATATTTAAAGGAACTACAGGTTGAAATATCCGGGCAGGGGCCTGAATTAACGCCTCAGGTGGTTGCATGTTCGGCATCATATTTTGAGGTTCTGGGGATTGACGTTTCCAGGGGGCGGTTGATGCTTGCCCGGGATGAACAGCAGAAGAAATTAATCTGTTTGCTTGGCGAAAGTGTTTCACGTGCGCTTGGCACGAAAGGGAGTGTTGGCAGGCAAATAAGAATTGGTGAACAATTGTTTCTGGTTGCAGGCATTGTGAGAAATAATCAGGTGGCAAAAGCAGGGAAGAAGAGTGGCGTGGTATTGGCGCGGGAAATAGGTCAGATGATTTTTCTTCCTTTCGGAACACATCTCTATATGGAGTCAGCCGGGAATGGGGACAGTGAACTGGCGCTTGACGAGCTTATAGTGAAAATGAATTCTCAGGATGCAGCGGAAAAACTGGTTCCCCTGATTCGACGGAGCCTGGAGATTTCCCATCAGTCGCTCCACGATTATCAGGTTATTGTACCTAAGCAACTCATGGTACAGGCAAAAAAGACGCAACGTATTTTTAATCTTGTTCTCACTACAATTGGCGGGATTTCTCTGGTGGTTGGTGGCATTGGGATAATGAATGTATTGCTGGCAACAATTTCAGAAAGAACAAGGGAAATTGGTATTCGTCGAGCTGTTGGAGCAACACGCAAAGATATAGTGGCTCAGTTTTTGGCAGAAGCACTGTTGTTAACCACGAGTGGCGGGTTCATTGGAGTTCTTGCTGGTTTTGGCTGTTCTCTCTTTATTGCAAGATTTGCCGAATGGAGTGTGGCAGTAAGCTCTATAACCATCTTGCTGCCATTGTTTACATCAGTACTTGTTGGCATCTGTGCAGGTGTTTATCCTGCTATCAAGGCAGGAAAAATGGATCCGGTTCAAGCTCTGCGGTCAGCATAATAGTTTAGTTTTTTCAGGATTAGGTATATAGTGCTTCGATTGATAAATTATGGCCTGAAATCATATTACGTAAGAAATTTTTAAGAACGAACAAGGAGAATGACGTTGGATATTTCATTGGTAATTCCTATATTTAACGAAGAAGAAAATATTCCTCTGCTCTATGCAGAAATAATAGAAGTACTCAATGCAACAGATTATCAGTATGAGATGATCTTTGTTGATGATGGCTCGAGTGACTCTTCTGTTAAGGTTCTTGAAAATTTGAGTAAGGAAGATGAGAAAGTTGTTGTTATTGCATTGAGGAGAAATTTTGGACAGACCGCAGCCATGTCGGCCGGATTTGACCATGCAAGAGGCGAAATAATTGTTTCCATGGATGGTGATTTACAGAATGATCCCCACGATATCCCTTATATGGTCGCTAAAATTAATGAAGGCTATGATGTGGTTACTGGTTGGCGCCATGATCGAAAAGACCCTTTTATCTCCCGCAAGTTACCGTCCATGTTGGCAAATAAACTTATCTCCTGGTTAACAGGGGTGGGGCTGCATGATTATGGATGTACATTGAAAGCTTTTCGGCATGAAGTCACTGAGAACATACATCTATATGGTGAGATGCATCGTTTTATTCCAGCCATTGCCAGTGGTATGGGGATATCTTTCACTGAAGTAAAGGTAAATCATCGTGCTCGTCGTTTTGGTACCTCCAAGTACGGGATTTCTCGAACTATCCGTGTGGTTCTTGATCTTATGACCGTTAAGTTTTTGTTAAGTTATGCAACCCGGCCGCTCCATGTTTTTGGAACAGTTGGAGTGATATCGGCCGGGATTGGGTTTCTGATGGCCTTAGTTATGACCCTGCAGCGTTTTTTTGCAGGTGTAGGACTTTCAGACAGACCTCTGTTGCTGCTTGCAGTGTTACTGATATTTATGGGGGTTCAATTTGTTACCATGGGGCTGCTTGCTGAGCTTATTGTACGGACTTATCATGAGTCCCAGAAAAAACCGATTTATTTTGTTCGACGTATTATTGGACGCAGTAGTGAGGATGGCGAATAGAGAGTTATTCGATAACCATGCAAGTAGACATTATAATTCCAAATTTTAATGGGAAGAATTTTCTGCCTGCCTGCCTGGATTCATTACAGCGGCAAAGTTATTCCGATTTCCGTGTAATTGTTGTTGATAACGGTTCTGGTGACGGTTCTGTTGAATTTTTACAGCAGAATTATCCTGAAGTTGAAGTTCTTGCCTGGCCTGAAAACACAGGCTTCAGTGCTGCTGTGAATGGTGGAATAAAAACCGGATCTGCTCCGCTTGTTTTTCTGTTGAACAACGACACAGAGCTTGATGGTCACTGCCTTGAAAGACTTGTTGCAGCTGCAGAATTAATGACTGAGTATGAATTTTTTGCAAGCAAGATGCTGGATTACCATGACAGATCTGTGCTTGACGGGGCAGGGGATTCTTTCCTGCGAGGGGGCGTCGGGTATAGAATTGGCACCATGGAAAAGGACAGCGAGTACTACAGCACTGCCAGGCAAGTATTTGGGGCATGTGCAGGTGCTGCCTTATATCGAAGAAAACTTTTTGAAGAAATTGGTCTTTTTGATGAGGACTTTTTTGCATATCTGGAAGATGTGGATATCAATCTTCGGGCAAACAGTCGTGGTAAAAGGTGCTGGTATGTTCCTGATGCCCGGGTGTACCATATCGGCAGTGCCACCACAGGATCCAGGATCAATCCCTTCACGGTGAGTCTGTCCACCAGAAATAATTTGTGTCTACTGGTAAAAAATTATCCCTTACTCCTTTTTTTTCGATGCATTCCGGCTATCTGCGTGTATCAGTTTTTCTGGCTCTGTTTCGTTATTAAAAAAATGCAGTTTGTCGCCTATTTGCAGGGCTTAGTGAAGTTTTTTGTAATACTCCCGTTGATGCTCGGCAAGCGTAAAAAGAATCTGCATTCTCAGTCTCTTAAGCATCAAAAGCTTGCCGAGATAATGGATACGGCAGAGAGGGAAGTTATCCAGTCAATCATGAGAAGACGTGAAGCAAAAGGTCAGGGGAATCGACTTTTTTCCTTCTATCAACGTCTGTTTCTCTCCAGGAAATAAATAGTATGTCACCTAAAGTGGCCGCCATTGTCGTTTCTCATAATTCCGAACAGACTCTTGAACGTTGTATTCAGGGATTAACAACACAGGATTATCCGCTGGAATCAATTATCCTCGTGGATAGTGGATCTTCTGACCAAACGTTTATTGCGTACCTTCACGAAAAATACCCTGTTGAAATAGTACTTTCTGAAAATGTTGGTTTTTCCAGGGCAAATAACCTGGGATACGCAAAAGTACAACCCGATATAGATTTTGTTGTTTTCGTGAATCCAGATCTGTTTTTGCCTCCATGTTTTGTTACAGACGCATTAACAATATGTGATGATACTGCAATCGGCATACTTTCAGGTAAATTACTTAGCTATGACCTGGAGCAGAACAAGCCAAGTGGAAGACTTGACTCAACTGGTATACAACGAACCTGGTTCGGACGATGGTATGATAGAGGGCAAGGGGAGTATGATCACGGCAAATATGAAAATCCTGAGTCAATGCCTGCTCTTTGCGGGGCATTATTGTTTTGCAGAAAGAAGGCGTTAATCCCTTTTAACGGATTGGTTTTTGATCCTGAATTCTTTCTTTATAAAGAGGATATAGAGTTTAGCCTTCGTATGCGTAAATCGGGCTGGAAGTTGTTGTATCATCCTGCATTGTCCGCGTATCATTGCCGGGGATGGAAGGGTGAACGCTCAAAAATGTCATATGAGATGCGTATACTCGCTGCTGGAAGTGAATTGTTGCTTTATAAGAAACACCCTTCACCCTATATGGCGTGGGCAGTATTTAAGTATTTTCTGGTAAAAGTTTTTCGTCTTTAAAGGATATATCTGATGGCGCAGAGTTTACCCCGTTTATCTGTAATTATTCCTACTTTGAACGGAGGCAGCGTTTTCCGTGATTTATTGGAAAGCCTGTCTTCTCAAAGCATAATTCCCGATGAACTTCTGGTCGTTGATTCCAGCTCAAATGACAACACCCGAATGGTTGCCGAAAAATTTGGTGCTGACGTTCTCACCATTCCCAGAGGTGAATTTGATCACGGAGCCACAAGAACAATGGCTGCTTTAAGATCAAAGGGGGATATCCTTATTTTTTTCACCCAGGACGCAATACCGACAAGCGATGAGCTTATAGCGTTGCTGATTGCTCCTTTTGCAAAGGATAAGGCCATAGCAATAAGTTATGGAAGGCAACTCCCAAACAGTGACGCTTCTCTTTCTGCCAGTGCGCTAAGACTCTTTAATTATCCGGCTGAATCGAAGATTCGACAATTTGCTGATAAAAAAAAGTATGGATTAAAAACAGCATTTGTTTCAAATTCTTGTGCCGCCTATCGTAGATCTTCTCTTGCAGAGGTCGGTTTTTTTCCAGATAATTTGATATTTGGTGAAGATACCTGTACTGCAGGAAGGTTGTTGCAGAATAATTATAAAATTGCCTATGTTGCTGAGGCTGCTGTTTTACATTCCCATAATTATTCATTGTGGCAGGAATTTCACCGCTCTTTTGATATAGGTGTTTTGCATAAGACTGAGGCCTGGCTTCCTCGCACGTTTGGTCGTGCGGAAGGAGAGGGATTGAAGTACATAAAATATGAATTTGGAATGATTTTGGAACAGAAAAAAGTTCTCCTTCTGCCGCTGTTTTTTTGTCGGAATTTGACTAAATTTATTGGATATAAATTAGGATGTAAGTATAGTATTCTGCCGCAGTGGGTATTGCCTAAGCTTAGTATGAATAGCTCCTGGTGGAATAGAAGTAAAAACGATTAATTATCAGGTTATTAGTGCCTTACGCTATGATTACTGCAATAAAAAACAAGAATATGTGAGAGTAAACAAGATCAAACCGTTATGAATAGCAACAAGGCACTTACTTGCAGTTCACCTGCGTTAGGAGTTTTATTAACACTATATGAATATGCTTTCCACAAATCTCAGGGAACAAAGTTCCATCATGGCGAGGCTTCTGCACCTCATCGATTGTGCGGTTGTTGTTGGCTATCTTTGGATACTTCTGATCTGGTACCGGGTTCCATGGACATCTTATTACTCACGCCTTGCAGTTATCACCATTGTGCTCTGTTTTATTACCTTTCAATCATTTCAGCTCTATCGCTCATGGCGTGGCTGGAAATTTTTTCAGGAGTTCCTGGTCATCCTGCGAGCGTGGGGAACAGTGGTGGGGATGCTTCTTTTCTATTTCTTTATCCTTAAAATATCCCATGCCTATTCAAGGGTTGTTTTCCTGATCTGGTCTCTCTCGACTCCACTATTATTGTTTGGTTTACATGTCTCTGTCAGAAAAATTCTGCATCGCTTTCGTTCACAGGGAAAGAATGTTCGACATGCAGTGGTAGCAGGAGCGGGAGACCTTGGTGTCTCCCTTGCCAGGGAACTGGATACAATTCCATGGGCAGGTATTGAGGTTCTTGGTTTCTTTGATGATAAGGTGGAGGAAAGTGCAGAACTGAAAGAAATGGGGAAATCCATTATTGGTGATATTGAAACGTTACCAGACTACCTTGAAAGTAATGATATCGATTATGTGTATATCGCTCTTCCCATGCGTGCTGAGAAAAAGATTTTTAAAATCCTTCGGGAATGCAGGTCTCTTGGGGCGCGTATTTACCTGGTTCCTGACCTGTATGTGTATGGATTGCATCACGCTGAGATGCAATCTCTTGGCAGTTTACTGGTTTTAAATTTTAATCCGAATACAGAGTGGAAACGAAGTTTTGATGTGATTTTTTCAAGCCTGGTCATTGCTCTGGTTTCTCCACTTCTACTGGTCATTGCATGGCTCGTAAAATTTCAGGATGGCGGTCCTGTTTTCTATAAACATCGCAGGATTACATCAGCCGGAAAGGAATTTAACTGTCTTAAGTTTCGTTCGATGGTGGAAGGTGCAGATTTAAAACTTGAGCAAATGCTTGCTGAAGATCCTGCGCTGCGTGAAGAATGGGAAAGCAGCTTTAAACTTCAGGATGATCCGCGGGTAACAAAACTTGGAAAGTTTTTACGTAGAACAAGTCTTGATGAATTGCCCCAGTTCTTTAATGTACTGAAAGGAGAAATGAGTGTGGTTGGTGCAAGACCCATTGTGGATCAGGAGCTCACAAATTTTTATAAGGAGAGTGCGGGGCGATATTGCTCCATGAAGCCTGGTATCACTGGCCCGTGGCAGGTTGAACACCGATCGGATACAAATAGCAGTTATGATGAACGTGTTGGCATGGATGACTGGTATATTTTAAATTATTCTCTTTGGACCGATATTAAGATCATCTATAAGACCATCAAACGGGTTTTTGATGGTCGCGGAGCTGTTTGAGCAGGGACTGCTTTATGCCATTAGCTTTTGCAACAGTTCAGAAGGTGCGGAATCTGCCGCATTTTTAAGTGTGGTAACCGCAACTTCCTGACGTTCTGCTTTTCTGATGGATTGAGAGTCTTTGAAGAAGGCTATTGGGCGAACTCCCAGACCTGATTCAAGAAAAGATTTATCCTCTTCATCCTGTATCAGATTTCCCACAAAACTGATTTTAGGGATCTTCACGTCTTCTGCAAGTTTTTTCACCTTCAGGGCTGTTCGGATGGAGGATTTTGAGGGGATCACAACAACCAGAAGATGGTCAATTCCAGCAATTGTTCCCCGCCCCAGATGTTCCACACCTGCTTCCATATCAAGCAGTACGACCTGATCTTCAGACAGCAGCAGTTTGGTAAGCATTCTGCGCAATACATTGCTTTCCGGGCAGGCACAACCCTTGTCCCCTGTCTGAATGGCACCCAGTACCATGAGTTTCATCCCATCATGACTGATCATAAAATCAACCAGCATATCATTTACTTCCGGGTTCATATTGTACATTGGTGACCCCTCAGTCTTCCCGGATCGTTCAACTAGAAGCTTTGTCATGTCAGCGATGGGGCGGATTTCTTCAGGGTGTTTTACGCCGAGTGTTTCGGCCATGTGCGGGCTTGGGTCGGCATCAATGACGAGTACATCTTTTCCGTTCTTTTTGAACTCATTGGCCAATAACGCCATGATAGTGGTTTTTCCAACACCGCCTTTTCCGCTGATTGCTATTTTCATTGTTCTTTTTTCTCCTTAGATGACCTCTTTTTCTTGCAAGACGCACCACAATGGTTATATCTTTATGGAATATGTAGCGTATTTCTAATATTGAGTAAACCTAAAGTGGAGTTTTGATATGGAACATGTGAGTAATCAACAAATAACTCTTAGTCAGGCAAAGCAGGAAGCTTCAACAATCTTTCTGGCAAAGGTTTTTAACTGGATGGCTATAGGGCTGGGGCTGACAGGTGTCATCGCCTGGTTTACAGCCTCAACAGGACTTGCCGCACAACTGGTTCAGGGACCACTTTTTATGGTTCTTCTTTTTGCAGAGCTGGGACTGGTCTTTTATCTTTCCGCCCGGATTGATAAAATTGAGCCTAAAACAGCAACCGGATTGTTTTTAGGATATGCCGCGTTAAATGGGCTTACTCTGTCCATGGTCTTTCTTGCGTATACCGGTTCTTCCATCGCAGCGACCTTTTTTATCACCGCTGGGATGTTTGGGGCAATGGCGGTTTACGGGCTTGTTACAAAGCGAGACCTTTCAGGAATGGG
>CAMZLK010000146.1 GCA_947311475.1 uncultured Desulfocapsa sp. | reverse complement strand
TATTACTGCTGCCCTCTTTCATAAGCCAATTCTTCTGGAGTCATATTCCAGAAGGGGGTGCCATCTTTGGTGAGCCGTACTTTAAACTCATAATGTTCACCTTTTTTAACTTTGGATGCCATAAAAATATCTTCACCATTTATTTCAGCCCAACTCCCCTTTATCTTAACCTTATCACCGCGTTTAATCCCGGTATCTTTAGCTTTTGCAAACCACACCGGACAGAGGTGAACAATTATTTTATCTCCACCTTCATTTAGAATCAGCACAGTTGCTTTTGACATTCCCGGCAGAGGTTTTAGGGTCTTGAATTTTTCTACCCTTCCCTTCAGTTTGTCCAGTTCCCTGGGACTGTATAGTTGATTGTACTCATCATCATTCCCCCAACCCTGCTTATCATTTTCAGAGCCAGCATAAAGATGAGAAACTACCATTGCTGAAAAAAAGGAGAACACCAGAACAAGAAAGGAAACTCTTTTTAGTAATCTTTGCATCAGTTCATCACCAAAATGTTTTTTATTGTTAAATTTACAGAATTATGCCTTCTGTTACCGTTCTGTTCACTATAAATGCCTCAATAAGGTATGGCAAGGATTATGCTGATTCCAAAAGGCACTGGTAAACGCTTGCAGTACCAAGTCTACTGTAAGTTTTGATGTTTGGTGAACGGTAACCAGAAATCAATTCTTCCCATCCGCGGATTGACAGGTAGGGATATCAGCATTTGCAATCACTGTAATACCGGTCAAAAGGCGTTCAGAAAACTCTAGCACTGGATTTTTTTAACAAAATTCCTTATAGTTGCAACGAATGAAATATCCAACGCAGGTAAACTGCAAGTAAGTGCCTTGTTGCTTATGCTAATAATTTGAGTTTGAATCACTTTTGATTTTCTTGTTTTTTTATTACAACTTTTCAGGAGTAAAGCACTAACATACTTCGCTTGCATCAGCCCATTAAACTCTTTCGAAGAATTTTTTTATCGGATTCATATGCAAAATTTTTCAATACTCGACGATCCTGCTTTTCTTTCTTCGGTTTTCCACCCACGGCGGAGTGACATTACCCCACTTCCAAACGGGGCCATTGATTTGAAAATTGAAACATCACCAGGAATACAAATCGCTTGCAGATTCTATATACATGACCATAATAGTCCCAATATTATCTACTTTCATGGCAACGGCGAAATAATCTCAGACTACGATGACATTGGCCCCTTATATAACCATGCTGGCATCAATTTGCTGGTAACGACTTATCGTGGATATGGCTGGAGTGATGGCACCCCAACAGTTGAACTGATGTTACGTGATGCGGAAATCCTTTTTTCCGAAATCAGGAACTGGTTGGCATTTAATAAATACACCGGATCTTTTTTTATAATGGGGCGTTCTCTTGGGTCTGTTTCTGCAATTGATCTTGCGACCAGACATGAAGACGATATTAAGGGGTTAATTATTGAAAGTGGTATTGCAAACACTATCCCCCTTGCAGAAGCAATAGGTGTTGATACAAACAGGCTTGGAGTTACGGAAGCTGATGGTTTCCAAAATGTAGAGAAAATTTCTAAGGTTACTGTTGCAACGTTCATCTTCCATGGTGCAAAGGATGAAATCATTGCCGCCACTGAAGCTGAAAAACTTCAAGCTTACAGTGGAGCCAGAACAAAAGAATTTATTGTCATCCCCGGAGCCACCCATAACACCATGATTCAAACAGGCGGAAAACTTTACTTTCAGACCCTCAAAAAATTTATTGATAAAGTAACAGGCGTAACCAATTGGCGTCGTCGCAGAAAAACGACAAACAATTATACCCCGGAGTAATTCATGATGAAAAGCAAATCCTTTTTCCCCATCTCCATTGTCCTTGCCACAAGCTTAATGGTCCTGCTGCTTTCTTCCTGCACTCAGACCGGTATGACTTCAAGGAGTGTGAGTATTGCCCCTGCTCCTGATCTTCTTCGTGTTGGCATAACCAGCGATGCCCCGCCTCTTATCTATATAAAAAACAATACGGTTACAGGACTTGAGGCGGATCTTGCAAAAAAACTTGGACAATTCACCGGAAAAAAAGTCAGATTTGTTGAATTGCAGTGGGAAGATCAGATTCCAGCTCTTGAAAATAATAAAATTGATATAATCATGTCGGGAATGTCCATTACCACAGCCAGGCAGTATCGATTAGCTTTTGCGAACCCTTACCTCAGATCCGGCCAGATCCTGCTTGTCCGTCTGGCAGAAAAGGCTAAATTTTCCACAGGCATTTACAGTCTGATGAACTCAAGCCATGTTATTGGTACCGTAAAGGGTACAACTGGTGATCTTTTTATCACAAAGACCCTCAATGGAGTTGAGGTTAAAAATTACAAGACATCCGATGAGGCAGTAAAAGCACTTATTAGAAAAGATATTGACGCTTTTATTTATGATGCTCCCATGATCTGTCATTATGCAGCTATTAATGAAAACAACAAATTAACTCCTATCCTGTCACTTGCCACAGAAGAATATATCGCATGGGGAATTCGAAAAGAAGATGGCAAGTTACTGAATCAGGCCAACGCATTTATTGCTGACCTTAAAAGCAAACAACAGTTGCAGCGCATTATCCGCACCTGGATCCCTTACATGTGATGGCTTAATAAAACATTTAGCGCCTTACTCCTGAAAAGCTGTAATAAAAAACAAGTATATATGAGAGCGCTATAAGATCCGTATGTTACGGATAGCAACAAGGCACTTACTTGCGGTTTATCCGCGTTAGCCTCTCTTCTTCATGGATTAAAAAAAATCTCTACTAAGAGCTCCTATGTCAGTTAACACACAAAAAAGAAACGATTATCTTAGCTGGGACGAATATTTTATGGCCGTGGCACTCCTTTCAGCTGAGCGCAGTAAAGACCCAAATACCCAGGTTGGAGCCTGTGTTGCAAGCAATGACCATAAAATAGTCGGAGTGGGCTATAATGGTTTTCCCTGGGGCTGTTCTGATGACGAACTCCCCTGGGCCAGGGAAGGTGCATATCTGGAGACAAAATATCCTTATGTGTGCCACGCGGAACTAAACGCCGTACTTAATTCCACGGCTCCCAACTTAAAAAACTGCAGGATCTATGTGGGACTTTTCCCCTGTAATGAATGCACAAAAGTTATTATACAATCGGGAATCGAGGAAATAATTTATCTTTCAGATAAATATAAAGATACAGATTCCGTAAAAGCATCCAAAAGAATGCTGGATCAGTCTGCCACCAGTTACAGGCAATTTGAGGGACTTGGGAAAAGTGTGAATATCAAACTTTTTGAGGATATATAACAAGCAGGATTTCCATACATGGAGCAACTGAATCAATGTTCATAGCCTTGGAATGTTATCTCCTCGACTCCGTCTTTCTTTTGCAGAAAGACACCTTTTCCTGAACGGATTTCGCCAATTCTTGTTATTTCCTGCTTTTTCGCCTGCAGAAAATCACACAATTCACCTTCCCTGCCTTTCTTCACCGTAAAAAGTAACTGATAATCCTCTCCAGCACGAAGAATCAGATCTTCAACTGTAGTCTCTAATAAATCAGCTACCGTTTGTAGTTCCGGATGGTGAGGTAAAAGATTAAAATCGATTATTGCTGATACACCTGATGCCGTACAGATATGGGCAAGATCAGTAGCCAGTCCATCAGAAATATCCTGCATGGAACTCACCATTCCTGATTTAGCAAGCTCCATACCCAAAGATATCCTTGGCACAGGATTTAAATGCGCTTTAAGTAATGGTTCGTACTGAGATTTAAGAAATCCAGGTTGTATCTGTTCACCGCTGAGCAATCCCAGACCTGCACCTGCAGACCCCAGCGAACCTGAAACCCAGATAGTATCACCTTCCGATGCTCCACTTCGATATATTATATCAGGGCTGTCTGGTTCCCCAAGAACTGTCACGGTAAACACAAGTTCCCTGGCTTTTACGGTGTCACCGCCAATGAGTACGCAATCATACTCTCTCAGAATTTCGAGAGCGCCGTCCAACCAGGCAACTATCCACTCCCACTCCAGATTTTCGGGCAAACAAAGGGATAAAAGAACAAACCGTGGTCTTCCTCCCATTGCAGCAATATCACTTAAATTTACAGCAATTGATTTACGACCAAGCAGATGTGGAGGGTGAAAATTACGATCAAAATGAATTGAATCAACCAAACTGTCAGTGGAAATCAACAGTGAGCCAGAAGCTTTTATCTCACAACAATCATCACCAATGGAGGAGAGCAGCCCATCAGCCGTAGCCGTGGAGACCTTTTTGATTTTTTCAATAAGCTTACGCTCAGCCCAAACAGCCACTACTTCACCCGTTTCAAAAAAGATTCCTTTTTAGGTTTACTGCTTTCATCATCAATCAATGAATCATCGGGCCCCGGAGCAATAGCAGGCGTAAGGTTCACAGCTTTAACAAATCGATCCTCTCCCCCCATGGTAAAGATTTCCATTCCTGTCATTTGAGCCGTTCGTAAAGTCCAGGTAACTTCCTGAGGCGGTACAGTCAAAAAAGTAAGCGCAAGATGCCACCACTCATCTTTTCTGGTGGTATCTCTTGTTATATCAGTAACCAGCGCATAAACAAGCATCTGCGGCTCTTTGGCAACGATTAGCACAATATCATCAATATCAGTACTTTCTTTGAAAGGGACTATTTGTTGTAGTTCTTCAACGAGTTTTTCCATGCATATATCTCTTCATAATTAATGTTTTGCGTTTTACTTCGTACCATCTCCCGACCCGGTACATTATTCAGTTACCAGTGTGGTAGACTCAAGTACAATAGAGTCCTTACTGATAATACTCCTTGAGCTGAGCTTTGAATACATGGCGAGCCCATCCAGCAAAGGTAGCACAAGTTTGTTTACTAAAACATCTGCTTCACGTGCGGCCTCGGGCCCTTGAATAACAGCCATACCAGCTGCCCAGGTGGCAAGATCCTTCAAAGCATCAGCTAAAAGTGCTATATGAACATAAGCTGCTGAGTTATTCTTTTCTTTCAGTTCTCCCCCAAGTTCCTTCATCTCTTCACTGTTAAGAAATGTTTTTGAAGGATCACTTTTAAGGGATGTGATCTGCTTTACAAGATCAATGGAGTTTGAGAGTAAGAGATATTCATCAATCAGTGCAAATGCTGGCTGCAACCCACTTTGAGGAGCAACCCCCCAGTAGGTAATTGTATATTGCCCATACTTTTTCTTGCTAAGTGGGATATCTCCCTCTTTAAGAAGCGTATGAAAGATTTTCATAAAACGCTCAGGTTCTTTTAACTTTACCATTGCAGCTACCTTGGGAAGCGGGATTCCATCACCGCCCACATCTTTTACAACAAAAGCAACATCTTTATCTATCATTGCCAGTATTTCTTCAAGTTCCACATTAACAACATCCCGTAATTCCTGACGCAGTAAATCCAGTGCTTCAGGTTTTTGCCTTGTGAGGGGGGCTGAATAGATTTCCCAGATGAGTGGCAGGTTGAGCGTATTGGTCCAGTAATAAAAAAGGGTTTCTGCAGGTACCATTTTCAGTGTTTGGTTCAGGGATGGTTTTACGTCACAACAAAGGCTGGCCACAACACTCTCAAGCTCATCCTGATCAAAGAAAATCTCAACTTTATCCTTGAGGACACCTTTTTCATGCCATGCGCCATAGGCAGCCCCTCCCCACCCTTTCCAATGTTCCAATAATCTCAAGAACTCTTTCTTCTCTGTACCTTTCAGCTTTTCACTGATCAGCTTTCCCTGTTCATAAAAAGCTGGCAGGGAAAGATAACTGAACAACTGTGCACCTTCAAAACTCTTTCGTAATCGTTTAAACTCCCTATTGTCGTTTAAGGTATCTTTTTGGGTGTCATAATAGTCGATACTTTTTCGTACCAGACGTTCCTCAAGGGCTGCTACGATAACCCCTTCAACGGTAACAGTTGAAATTGTGTTTACAGCATCAATCTCATATCTATTGATGATATGACTGCCATATTGAGCTGTGGAATGTTTGATATCTTTATTAAAAAGAGGAATAAGTGATTGCAGCAACTGAACATTGTGACGAGGCTTTACAATGAGCAGTAAACGTTCTTCCAAAGCTCTGGCCGGATTATCCGTTAAAAACGATTTAGCAGGAAAAAGAGCCACCGAGAACTCTTTCCCAAGTAGCTCATTAAACGCCGGATCATTAATAAAGGCATTTAACTTTTTTCGTAGTTTATCAAGCTCAAGCAGGGCCTGTCCCTGTTCTCCAATTTCGGCAGCAATCCCATTATAATCCAGATTTGTAAGGGTCTTCCCCAGACGACTGTCTAAAAACTTTTCATACATCCTGGTAAAATCAGTTTGCTCGCCATAAAAAAGGACATCGCCCGGGAGAAAATCTGCCGCATCAACGCCAGTACCTTTTCTTCCTTTCAAAAATAACATCGCCCCGAGACCAAGGCACAGCAGAAGTATAACTACAAATATTCCTGTTTTTTTCATGTTTTTATTCACATAGTAATAAATTAACGTTTCCAGGCTTCTTTCAGATTAACCATTTCTTCTATATTGCACAGCTTCCGCCACGTGAGAGAGTTCCAGCTCTTTCTTGTTATCCATATCTGCTATTGTTCGGGCAATTTTGAGAATACGGTGATATCCACGCGCCGAGAGACCAAGCTTTTCAACACTACGTTCAAGCAAACGTCTGGCTGAAGGATCAAGTGAACAATATTTTTCGATTTCAGCAGGCCCCATTTGAGCGTTACAATGAATCTTTCTCTTTTCAATATAGCGTTTTTCCTGGATACTCCTGCAGACATCCACCCGTTTTTTTATCTGTTTGGAAGTTTCCCCCTGACGTTCATCACTTATTTCTTTAAAAGGAACAGCTGCAACTTCAAGGTGAAGATCTATACGATCAAGTAACGGCCCTGATACTTTTCCGTTATATCGCTGGATCTGCTGGGGCGTACATTTGCATTCGCGTATCTTATCTCCATAATATCCACATGGACACGGGTTTGAGGCTACAACAAGAACAAATCTGGCTGGAAATTGGAGCGTTTGATGGGCACGTGCAATGGAAACATCTCCTGCTTCCAGAGGCTGTCGCAACACTTCTAAAACGTGTTTTTTAAACTCCGGGAGTTCATCGAGAAAAAGAACCCCATTATGGGCAAGAGAGACTTCTCCTGGTCGTGGTATCTGTCCGCCACCAATGAGCCCGGCATCTGAGATGGTATGATGAGGTGCACGAAAAGGTCTTGTGGATATAAGCGGGGTATCTGTTGTCAGTTTCCCCACAATGGAATAGATTTTGGTGGTTTCAAGGGCCTCATCGAAATTCATTCCAGGTAAGATGGTGGACAATCTTCTTGCAAGCATGGTTTTTCCAGATCCGGGTGTCCCTTTAAGGGCGATATTGTGCCCACCGGATGCTGCAATTTCAAAAGCTCGTTTTACATGTTCCTGTCCTTTTACTTCCTGAAAATCCACATCATAGGAAACACTATTTTGAAGCAAATCATCCTGATTCAGAATAACTGGTTTAATATGAATTTTCCCTGCCAGAAATTCTACAGCCTGATGAAGGCTCTTAACTGCTATGACATCAATCCCTTTCACAACAGCGGCTTCAAGTTTGTTGGCTTCAGGTACCAGAATTCCTTTTAAACCATCCCGCTTTACCTTTAGAGCAATGGGCAAGACACCCGGAACATGTCGAAGCTCGCCATCAAGGGACAACTCCCCGACAATTGTATATTGTTTTAAGAGCTCTGTTGTAAAAAGCTTTGATGCAGCAAGTATCCCAATGGCTATGGGAAGATCAAATCCTGCACCCCCTTTTTTAATATCTGCAGGAGCAAGGTTTACTGTTATTCGTCTTTGGGGGAAATCATAGGCACAATTTTTTATGGCAGCTTTTACACGCTCCCGACTCTCACGAACACTCCCATCGGGCAGACCAACAGTTGTAAAAACCGGCAGCCCGAGGGCCAGATCCACTTCCACAATCACCGACAGACCATCAACTCCGAGTACTGCCCCACTGTGAACCTTTGCAAGCATCAGTAATTATACCTTTCCTGTTGATGAACCATAATTGGGTGAATAAAATTGTTGCATGGCTTCACTATAAGCCCCATCCTTTTCATCGTAAATATAAAACGGTGCCAATACCTCCATACCCTCGCCACCGTTTTTAACGGCTTCCACCATGAGTAACTGAGCCTTATCGGGTGGGTCAGGGTAGGAATATATCAGCTGAAGTCTTTTTACCATGAGATGTTTTTTTTGAAGTTCAATCAACAAACTCCCAAGAGCACCAGCTGGATAAATCAGGTAAACTTTCCCTCTGTTTTTTACGGAAAATTCGGCAGCAGCAAGGACTTCTGCCAAGGTGCAGGAAACCTGGTGCCTTGCGATTTCAGCTTCTTTATTCTGCGATTTTCTACCACTACCAGCCGTATAAAAAGGCGGGTTACAGACAACAGAAGAGAAAAATCCCGGCTGAACAAGCTGCTTTATATTTCTCAAATCCCCTTCAACAACTTTCATCTGTTGTTGAAATTTATTTGCTTCACAATTTTCCCTGGCAAGCCCGGCAAGCCCTGACTGAAGTTCCAAAGCTGTAAAAGATGAGATAAAAAAGCTGAAACGATACAGAAGAATGAGCCCAATGACACCACACCCCGCACCAAGATCAAGAATGGTTTCTTCTTTACCCAGGCGTACAAAATGGGCAAGAAGAACGGGATCTACTGAAAACCTATACCCATTCCTGTGCTGCAGACAATGAAGATCACCATCAAAAAGAGCATCTCTGGTTTGTTCCACTTCAGCTGAGCCGCTGAACGAATTCCCCTTCAATCAGTTGATTAAAAAGAAGTCCCGTCATAATTTTAGGATAAAAATAGGTGGATTTATGAGGCATGATCAAGTTTTCGTCAGCAACCTCTTTAACCTGTTTTACCTTCGTTGGGTTCATTACGAAAAGTAGCGGAGTCTTTGACTCATCTTCACAGCAGTCCTTTACCGCACTATCCATTGCCTCATCAGGGTCGCTGAAATAGTGTATCAAATTTCCCGATTCACATTGTTTATGGTCAAGCTCCAGTGCACCCTCAATAATAACATCGGAAAGAATAACAACATCGAGCTCCTGCAGTTGTTTCGGTTTGTCGGTTAAGAGTTCATAGGCATTTTTCTTTACTTTGAGCAGATAACAGCGATCTTCATGTGGGTGATACACACCAAATGTTTTGGATGCGACACCAGCCTCCTTGCCGTCTTCCTCCTCCATCCGGCCAAGCACCTCGCATAAAAGAAACTCCCTGGTCCCGCCTGTGATTTCTTCAAGCTCAAACCACGGTTCAAGACGTGTGCATAACTCTTCCGCTGACATTTTACCCGGCCAGTGAAGAAGGCGATGGGTAGGCAGTACAGAGAGACCGGGATCTTCCATGGGACAAAGATACATCATAATATGATTTGCCGGATCTTTATCAGAGAAATCAGCATTCCTTTTTCTCTGCATACGCCGATATGCAAGGGCTGTGGTGTAACGATGGTGGCCATCTGCAATATAAAGAGCCTTGTCCTGGAACAGTTCCTGAACCTGCCTGATAGCCGTTTCGTCAGTCACCCTGAACAGTGAATGTATACAACCATCGTCATCGGTGATACTTCCCATTACTTCTTTTTCCTGTGCACCCTCAAGGAGCGTTAACACTTTATTTTCTTCATCAGAATAGAGAGAGAAGATCTGGCTGAACTGTGCCTTTGTGGTATCAAGTAGCCGTAACCTGTCACTGATAACAGATTCAAAGATTTCCTCATGGGGTTTCACAATCCCTTCGTTAAACTCAGCAAGACCAACCTGCGCAACCACTCCTTTTCTTATGAGCGTTTTTCCACTTGGATGCTTATATTGAACCGTATACAAATAAAGGGCGGATTGCGCATCTCGTTTAAGCACATCCTGAGCCAGCCATTCCTGAAAAAGATCGGCTACATCCTGGTATCTGGCGTCATCACCAGTAACTCCACCTGGATTTTTGGTAATATCAAGACGAATCATGGAATACGGATTTTTAGCTGTGTATGCTGTCACAGCATTTTCACTGATCACGTCATAAGGGGGAGTAACAACATCATCAAGACTGCCAACTTTTTCAACATTGAAGGATACGCCCTTAAAGGGTGCGATAAAGGCCATGCGGGATAACTCCTTTTTTGCTACAGTGAAATAATTATTAAGAATTGATGGCGTCGTAAAAACTCTTCATCTGCTTCGTTGCTACATTTTTTGTTTAATTTCAACGTACCTTAGTACGCCGAAATTAAACAAAAAATGTGCGC
>CAMZLK010000145.1 GCA_947311475.1 uncultured Desulfocapsa sp. | reverse complement strand
TCTAAGACAGCACCATAAGATCTTTATCCTTTAAGATTTATCAACGGTATGGGATAAACCGCGTCCGATCTTGTTGATATGGAGCAATCCAGATAAATCACATTTGATGGCGTCGTAAAAACTCTTCATCTCCTTCGTTACTGCAAATTTATTATCTTTTCAACGTACCTTAGTACGCCGAAAAGATAATAAATTTCCGTGCCTCGGTTATGAAGTTTTTTCCAAGTCCATCTCGGGTATGACCTTTTTACGAGTCCATCACATTTTCTATTTTATTAAAAACCTTGTAAGGTTTATATCAGCAATGCGACATACCTATTATGGGCCATGGTTGACAAACAACTTCAGGCATACATATTTCTTTAACGGAGATCAAAACATGCGTAGAATTATTCTAACCATTATCTCAATCTTTCTTTTCTCTTCAATGGCCATAGCCGGTAATGGGCTGGTCAACGTAAAAAGTAATCATAATGTAAAGGAGACAGCCGATCGTCTGGAAAAGGCCTTACATGCAAAGGGGATGACCGTATTTGACAGAATAGATCATGCTGCCGGAGCAGAAAAAGTTGGCAAGGAGCTTCGCCCAACAGAACTTATCATATTTGGTAATCCAAAGGTAGGTACTCCACTGATGCAATGTGGACAATCCATGGCTATTGATCTCCCACAAAAAGCCTTAATCTGGGAAGATGAAGCAGGAGATGTCTGGTTCACTTATAACGAACCAGAATATTTAGCTAAACGTCACAACACCAAAGGCTGCCTTAAAATTATAAAGAAAATTCAAAATGTGCTGGGTAACTTTTCAAAAGCAGCAACAGCGCCATAATTAGTGCCTTACTCAATAATTCCTGCAATAAAAAACAGGTAAGGTAGACTCCGAGAATATGTGAGAGTAAATACTATCAAACCGTTATAAATAGCAACAGATAGCGAACGAAAAGAGACCTTCGAGGCACTTACTTGCAGTTTATCTGCGTTAGTTTTAATCTATTTCTTTTCATTCTCAAGAAGGATACAAAATGGCAAACTATGATTATGACATTGCTGTAATTGGTGGCGGTGCTGCAGGGCTGACAGTGAGTGCCGGAGCAGCCCAACTTGGAGCAAAAACGCTCATCATAGAAAAAGAACCTGCTCTCGGTGGTGATTGTCTGCACTTTGGTTGCGTACCCTCCAAGACCTTAATCAAATCTGCACATGTTTATCATAACATACAGCGAACGAGCGATTATGGTTTACCGGACATCGAGCGCCCCCCAGTTGATTTCAGTAAGGTCGCAAGCCGTATTCAGTCTGTGATTGATACAATTCAGGTTCATGACTCTGTGGAGAGATTTTGTAAACTTGGGGCCAAGGTGGAATTTGGTGCACCCAGATTTATTGATGAACATTCAGTAGAGTTAAATGGAAAAGTTATCTCTGCCAAAAACTGGGTAGTAGCCACTGGGTCATCCTCGGCAGCCCCCCCCTTCCCCGGCCTTGAAAACACACCCTATATTACGAACAAGGAGATATTTTATCTCGACACCCTACCGAAATCGATGATTGTTTTAGGGGCCGGGCCCATTGCAGTTGAGATGGCCCAATCTTTTGCCAGGCTTGGAAGTAAGGTCACTGTTATCCAGCGTTCCGGACAAATCTTAAGTAAAGAAGATAAAGACATGGCTGATATTGCCATGGCATCAATGGAAGCTGATGGTGTTCGGTTTTACCTGGATACTGACATAAAGTTGATAAGGGATCTAGGTCATGAACGACTGGTTGAAATTACCGACAATAAGGGGAAAAATGTTATTTTAACAGCTTCAACTCTGCTGGTAGCCCTTGGCCGTAAACCCAACACCCAAGGCCTGGGACTTGAGGAGATTGGTGTTAATATGACACGGAAAGGAATAATAGTTGATACGAAACTCCGAACAAACCATTCACATATTTACGCTCCCGGTGATGTCAATGGTGCCTACCAGTTTACCCATGCTGCCGGTTATGAAGGGGGAATTGTTATTTCCAATGCTATCTTCCATCTACCCCGCAAAGCAGACTATACCTGGATGCCATGGGCCACCTATTGTGACCCGGAACTTGCCTCCATCGGCATGAATGAAAAAGCGGCAAAGTCCGCAGGACTCGATTACCAGATCTGGACTGAGAAGTTTTCAGACAATGATCGTGCACTTGCTGAAGGCGAAGAAATCGGCAAAATTAAGATGATCCTCGATGGTTCCGAAAAACCACTTGGTGTCCAGATAGTGGGCCCAAGAGCCGGGGACCTCATTGGTGAATGGGTGGCAATCTTAAACGGGAAAGTGAAGCTCTCGGCCATTGCCGGCGCCATTCACCCCTATCCCACTCTTGCGGAAATCAACAAGCGAGTTGTGGGCTCTTACTTGTCACCCAAGATTTTTTCACCCACCATCAAAAAGGGACTGAAGTTCTTTTTTAATTTAAAAGGATCTGCCTGTGACCCATCGTCCGATATCCCTTAACATCATGGAATCGTACTGAATTTATCACAAATTGTGCAGGAGAAACAAATGCTTCAAAAACAATACCCATATTATCTTGGAAATACACCGGTGATGGCAAATGATGCCCTTGAAGTAATCGATAAATTCACTGGCAAGGTAGCCACTAGAGTTGCCATGGCTGATGAAAAAGCCATTGATCAGGCCATTTCCATGGCAGTAGCTGCAGAACCAGCCATGGCTGCCATGCCTGCGTATCATCGTCAGGATATCCTGAACCATTGTGTGAAAAGATTTACTGAACGTGCTGAAGAGTTGGCCCAAAGCTTATGTGTAGAAGCTGGAAAGCCCATTAATGATAGCAGAGGTGAGGTTGCAAGACTTATAGAAACCTTCAAAATAGCTGCTGAAGAAGCCGTCCGGTTTGGTGGAGAATATATGCCGCTTGATCGTTCCGCAAGAACCGCCGGCTATATTTCCATGTCAAAACGCGTACCTGTTGGAGCCTGTTCTTTTATTTCACCTTTTAACTTTCCATTAAACCTGGCTGCCCATAAGGTTGCCCCCGCAATTGCAGCCGGATGTCCCTTTATCTTAAAACCTGCGAGCCTCACTCCAATCGGTGCGCTCATCATTGGGGAAACACTGGCCGAATGCGATATGCCCGATGGTGCCTTTTCCATCCTGCCATGTCGCAGAGATGGTGCCAGACTCTTCACCGAAGATGAACGTCTCAAACTGTTGAGTTTTACCGGCTCCCCTGCTGTTGGATGGGCTTTGAAAGCCAAGGCGGGAAAGAAGAAAGTAGTGCTCGAACTTGGTGGTAATGCGGCCTGCATAATTGATAAAGACAGTGATCTTACTGACACCGTTTCAAGGATCATAATCGGAGCATTCTACCAGTCCGGCCAAAGCTGCATTGGAGTGCAAAGGATCCTGATTCATGCTGATATCTATGTTGAATTTAAAGAAAAGCTCTGTTTTGCAACGTCTGCCCTGCAAATGGGTGACCCTCGACAGGAAGAAATCTTTATTGGCCCCATGATTTCAAAAAAAGAAGCTGCACGTCTTGAAGGGTGGATACAAGAAGCCACACAACATGGTGGCAGGATTCTTACCGGAGGCAAACGCCAGGGAGCCATGCTCGAAGCTACTCTTCTCGAAAATGTGCCAAAAGACACGAAACTTTATCAGGAAGAGGCCTTTGGCCCTGTGGCAATCCTCTCAAAATTTACTGATTTCAAGCGGGCCATTGAAGAAGTCAACGACAGCCGCTTTGGCCTTCAGGCCGGCATCTTCACCCGGGATATTCACAAGGCCCATCTTGCCTGGGATTTACTGAATGTTGGTGGAGTGATCATTGGTGACATCCCTTCCTGGCGGGCGGACCAGATGCCCTATGGTGGTGTTAAAGATTCAGGTCTTGGGCGGGAAGGTATCATCTATGCCATGGAAGACATGAGTGAAATCAGATTAATGGTTCTACGACAATTGTCTGTTAATGGAGAATAAAATGAACAGCAATCTCCTCAAGAGAATAGTACTGATTGTGGCTGGAAGCGCCCTTGCGGCTATCTTTTTCGCATTTGATCTCCAGCAATATCTCACCCTTGATTATCTCAAAGAGTCTCAGGCCAGATTTGCCGACTTATATCAGGCAAAACCAGTATTGGTCATTGGCGTGTATATGGCAATCTATATTCTGGTAACTGCTCTTTCCCTTCCCGGTGCTGTCATTCTCACCCTTGCCGGGGGCGCCCTTTTTGGCTTAGTCACCGGCCTTGTTGTAGTCTCTTTTTCCTCAACAATTGGTGCAACCCTTGCCTGCTTTGTGTCCCGTTTTGTCCTGCGCGACTGGGTACAGAAAAAGTTTGGCGACAAGCTCGCCACAATTAATGAAGGAGTTGCCAGAGAAGGCGCTTTTTATCTTTTTACCCTGCGCCTGATCCCGGTATTTCCATTCTTTGTGATTAACCTTGTTATGGGACTTACCAAAATGTCACTCTTTACCTTTTACTGGGTCTCACAGCTTGGCATGTTGGCTGGTACTGCTGTTTTTGTAAACGCCGGTAAAGAACTTGCCAAAATAGACTCACTTTCTGGAATTCTATCACCGGGCCTGATCGGTTCTTTTGTTATCCTTGGCCTTTTTCCCTTAATTGTCAAAAAACTGGTTGCCTATATTCAAGGACGGAAAAAATGAGACATCTAATCCAGGTTGCTTTTCTTATAAGTTTTTTGTTTTCCACAGCTTTTCCTAATACCAATGCTATGGCAGAGGTTCAGGACAAAACTCCGCTTTATGGCCAACTTCTCCAGCAGTATGTGAAAGATGGCGTGATTGATTATATGGGTTTTAAGAAAGATGAAGCTCAGCTGGACATCTATCTAAACTACCTTGTTAAAACCATCCCTGAACGGATGAAAAATAAAGAACGCTTTGCCCTCTATATCAATGTCTATAATGCTTACACCATCAAATTAATCCTTGCGAATTTCGAAGATGCCAAGCCCCCGGCTTCAATCAAAGATATCGGAAGTTTTTTCTCAAAACCCTGGTCAATCAAATTTGTTAACGTTGGCGGCAAGATATATACCCTCGATAATATCGAAAACGATATCCTGAGACCAACATTTAAAGATGCAAGAATCCACTTTGCTGTCAACTGCGCCTCAAAAAGCTGCCCTCCGCTAATTTCTGTTCCTTACTCCGGCACAAATCTGGATCAGCAACTAAATGACAACACCATTGCATTCATCAACAATGAGCGGGAAAACCGGCTGATAGGCAACACCCTTCACATAAGTCCTATTTTCAAATGGTTTAAAGAAGATTTCCACAACAATCCAATTGATTTCTTTAAACAATATTCGAAAGGAAATCTCAAAAAGAACTTAGCTCTCAAAAGGACCAGATCAAGGTAAAATATCTTAGTTATGATTGGTCGTTAAACGGAAAATAATCTGTAAGGTTTCCCATCTGCCTAACGACTTATCCTGTAAAGAAACCATTCATATTATTTTTTGCGACCTTAATGACCGAATCAGTAAATGTTAAAAACATTGGACTCAGGGGAGTTGTTGTCGTGCTCTTAATTCTACCGGAATCTCTCCAAATTAAAATCTGTACATTTCTTTCAAATTGCTCCTTTCATCTACCTTTATCTTCACCACTCGCAAGCTCGTGTAAGTAGGTTTTCAAGGCATGAAAGGAGCAATTTGAAAGAAATGTACAGATTTTAATTTGGAGAGATTCCGGTAGAATTAAGAGCACGACAACAACTCCCCTGAGTCCAATGTTTTTAACATTTACTGATTC
>CAMZLK010000144.1 GCA_947311475.1 uncultured Desulfocapsa sp. | reverse complement strand
TTCCCGGCTGTCCGCCCCATCCCATGACAACCCTGCACGCCCTTTTACAATATTTACAGGACAACTAAGGATATCTTGTTTGAGAGAAAATGTCCAGTTTTAAACGTAACTTCTTAAAGTTGTTTTATAAAGGTGATAGGATAAAATCATCCTGACCTGGATATGGAATCACTTGAAATACTGTAAAAGGGCGTGCAGGGTTGTCATGGGATGGGGCGGACAGCCGGGAATATAAAGATCAACGGGAATCAGACTGTTTAAATCACCAATAACGTCTTTACTGCCCCAAAACGGGCCACCCGAGATAGAACAACAACCACTGGCAATAACAACTTTAGGGGCAGGAACAGCTTCATAGGTTGCGAGTACAGCGGCTCGCATATTGTTTGAAATGGGACCGGTAACATGAATACCATCAGCATGGCGAGGTGAGGCCACAAAGTCAATACCAAAACGCTGTAGATCAAAGAAAGGTGTTCCCAGAACGTTGGTATCCGCTTCACAGGAGTTGCATCCTGCTGCGGAGATCTGTCTGAGTTGGAGCGATCTACCAAAAAGTTTCTTGAAATGTTGTTTGGAGTGTTCCGTAAGAGCTGGCAGGCTACCACTGGTAAAGAGGGCTTCTCTACTGGAAGAGCCCAGTTCAAAGTTGTTGCTGAAGGTCACAAATTTTCCTTCAGACTGGATCTCACATTGGCCACAAAAGGTACATCGCCCAATATCAATGCGCATTTTATCGGCATCCAGAGCTTCCTGGGGGCATGCTTCTGCACATTTGCGGGCAAGTTCTTTATCACAGTCCTGATGAACGGTAGGTAGCCCACGGTAACGGGAATAGAGACTGATCGATTCTTCGGGATATTTTGTTGTTCTGTATCCCTGTTCCATTCTGTTCTGTATAACTTTTAGCATTTTTCTAAACCTCTGTATATCATGGCTCGCGCCTACAGGTCAAATCCGCAATAGGAGAGATTAAAACTCTTATTACAGAGTGGGAAGTCTGAAATCCCCTGATTGCGAAGGGACATTGCGAGTCCTGTCCAGTTGTGGAATGACGGGTCTTTGATTTTATACCGAAGAATCGTACCATCCCTGTCGGTCAACAGGCAGTGGGACACTTCTCCACGCCATGCCTCATTAATGGTGACTACAAAGGAATCCGGGACAAGGGAGTGGGAAGAAGGAACTGGAATTGCTTCCGCATCGATATCCCTGGCAAGCAGTTCAGTGATAGTACGAAGAGAGTGCATTATTTCCTCACGTCTGACTGTGGCTCTGCTGCATACGTCACCGGTGGTACGTGCATTGGTGTTGGCTTCCACCATAGCGTATGCTTCCGTTGGATAGGCCACCCTGGCATCGTATGAGAGGCCACTGGCCCGTCCTGAATAGCCGACAAGACCAAGTCTGTCTGCAATGTTTAGTGGTACTGTTCCTGTATGCTCAAACCTGGCAAGAACCGTGTGGGCGGAAAATAAAAGGTCACAAACATTCGCAATGCCGGGGGTTTCATCAGCAATCTTGTCGCAGATTATTTTTCTGTGTTCAGCGAGTACCGGAAAAGACACACCACCAGGCCTGACCAGTCCTTTTCCGAAGCGATTGCCGGCCATGGTCAGTGAGAGGTTGAGGAATTCTCCACGAATACGGCCAAAATAGTTGAGTGGAGGAGTAAAGGCAACATCACCACTTAAAGCTCCAAGGTCGCCAATATGGTTGGCTATTCGTTCGAGTTCCAGCGCAACAGAGCGGATAATCTTTGAACCTTCCGCTACCTCAAGACCGGCAAGTGCTTCAATGGCTTGTGAATGACACAGGCCATGACCAATGGCGGTATCCCCCGCAATCGATTCAGCAATTATCGGCAGACGATTCAGTGGCTGTCCTTTTTGCTCAAGCAGTTTTTCTGCACCCCGGTGCTGATATCCAAGCTGAATTTCAAGGTTGAGCACTTCCTCGCCGGCACATTGAAAACGAAAATGTCCCGGTTCAATGATTCCAGCATGCACGGGGCCTACTGCAACTTCATGGATTGAATCACCTTCAACAGCAAAATATGGGTAGTTGCCTGGGATATCAACACTGTAGTCATTCCCAAAGATATCTTCCTTACCGCGGTAGTTCTCATGGTAGCGAACCATTTTCAACCATGGGTGATCTTTTGGACGTACACCAAACTGCTCTGCAATTTCACGTTCAAACATATGAAATTTCTCACACTCAGGTGTAAGTGAGGGATATTCTTCTGCAAGAGAACAACCGGTAACATAAAGTTTATGGCCTGAACGAATAACCGTAACAAGTTTAAGGATATCCTGTTCGTTTTCGTAAGCGAAAAATTGAACGATAAAACCATTATTACGGGTTTCATTCAGAAGTGTTTTCCGGAAGTCATGAAAGTTTAAGTCTGGTATGTCGCTCCGGGATACTGCCTGCCCGTTTTGTATTTGCAGGAGCTTATCCATTTACTGTGCCTCCAATGGATGAAATCGCATTCTGAATTGTTAGATAAAGGGAGTCTGGTAGCCAGATAACCAGGGCCAGAGATGTTAGCAGGAGAACAATGGGAGGAAGAGTCCGTTTCCAGCGCTCAGGGATCAGTTGTTCAACATTTTCACGGTCACTGAAGATCATTTGCATGGCAAGACGTGAAGCACCGGCAAAAATGAGGATCAGACTGAGGATAAAGATACTGATTGCAACATAGCGTCCGGCCTTGATTGCGCCAAGAATGATAAGGAACTCACTGATAAAAAGGCCAAATGGGGGAAAGCCGGAGATTCCGGCAAAACCGGCAAAAAAAGTTAAAGCAGTTCTGGGAAAGAGTTTCAGCATCCCACGGGTTTTAGCAATGGATTTTGTACCGTAGCCAAGAAGAATATTTCCCGCCGAGAGAAAGAGTGAGGATTTAACCAGGGAATGATGGATCATGTGGAGCATGGCGCCAAAGGCAGCAATGCCTCCGATACCGATGCCCACTGCAATAATCCCCATATTTTCGATGCTTGAGTAGGCGAGCATTCGTTTGTAATCGGTCTGGTTGAGAATAAAGACCGCAGAAACCAGCATGGAGGTAAGCCCAAAGGCGATAAGAACATTGCTTGAGTAAGCTCCAAGGCCTGCGTTAAACATGAGCTGGTGGCAGCGATAAACTCCCAGGAAGGCACAGTTTAAAAGTGCGCCTGATAGAAGTGCTGACGCCGGACTTGGCGCTTCACTATGGGCATCCGGCAGCCAGGTATGCATGGGGGCAAGCCCCATTTTTGTACCATAGCCTATGACTATGAAAACAAATCCGGCCTTTAGCCAGACAGGATTGAGCTGGGTTGCCACAACGTTTAATGATGAGAAACTGATGGGAACATGAATATTAACCATTTCCATGGAGAAAATGATAAAAAAACAGCCCAGTAGAGCAAGCGCAATACCAACGGAGCAGATAAGGACATACTTCCAGGTAGCTTCCAGAGATTCTTTGGAGCGATGGACAAAGATAAGCGGTGCACTCGTAAGGGTTGTTGCTTCAACTGCCACCCAGAGCATGATAATATGGTCGGCAACGGCGACCATGGACATGGCTCCAAGAAAAAGCATCATACTTGCATTGAAGATTGGCTCTTTGCTCATTTCAACTTCAGCCATATAAAAAACAGTATAGAGAGAAATGAAGAGAAAGAGGAATGACATGATAGCGAGTACCAGCATTCCTTCAGGGGTGTTGCTGAAGTATTTTGTCTGGAGCGGGCCAGTCACATGGAACCATTCCAATGCAGTAATACTGGAATGCAAAAAGGCAGTTGCCATAAGTATTGATCTCCCTAGTTTAACGGGGAGAAAAAAAACTGCACTTCCTGCAATGATTGGTACTGAAAAAACTAATTGAAGCATAGTGTTAATCCTTAAGCTGACCCATGAGGGCAGTGTCAACATCGTCGAAGGTGTGATTGATATCATTTACAACAATACCCATAACCAACACCGCAACAGTTAGATCAAGAAGAACTGCAAATTCAACTACATATTGGGTGTGGACCTGTTTGGCAAGAGCTGTGCCGATCAGGTAAATACCATTTTCCATCATCAGATAGCCAATAACCTGAGTAATGGCTTTTCTGCGTGCCATAAGAAGGACTAATCCAGCACCCATGGTGGTAATAGCTGTTACCAGGAGGAGCTTATGGCTCTCTGAAAACATTGCAAGCTGCAGGTGATTGGTTACATAGACAGAAAAAACAATCAGAATCAGACCCGCAAACAGGGAGGCATGGTAACCGATAATTGGTTCAACTTCTCTGTCGACCACAACCCATTTTACAGCCCTGTACATCAATCCTGGGATAAGGACTCCTTTTACTGCTACCAGGAGCAGGAAGAACATGAAAAGGTTGAAATTCACTCCGTGTGCTGTTTCCAGTAACAGGGGGACTGCGGAAACAACAATGCCTTGAAAGGCCATTAGCTTAACCAGGGCCATAAGACGGTTTGATCGTAGAGAAAGCAGCACTGACAGGAGGATCAGTGCCAGGAGGATATTGGAAATATGTATCACTGGACAAACTCCATGGTAAGGATGGTGGCAAAAAAGACCAGGGCAAATGAGGTGAGGATAAAGTTGGGAACCATATCCATCTTATAGCGCGCTGTGATGGACTCAACCAGGCCAATTCCTGCATAGATGAGTGTCATAATAATGAAAAAGACTATGACGTTAACAAATGGGTTTCCTGTATGAAAGGGAAAGAGCAGGCATGAAATAAAGGATGAGTAAAAAAGCATTTTACAAAAAGCACCCATTTCAATAAGTGCCAGATCAGGACCACTGTGATCAAGGATCATTACTTCGTGGATCATGGTGAGTTCAAGGTGGGTAGCAGGGTCATCAACCGGTACTCGTGAATTCTCAGTAAGGAGTACGATAAAGAGTGCAATGAGAACCAGGAAGATGAGAGCAGCAGATTCGGACCAGAGGTTTACCGCATGGGAGCCGGTAAAATATTCGGCAAAACTCAAGCTGCCACTGAGCCTGAAAAAGAGTGCCAGGATAACAAAAACAGTGGCCTCTGCAAGAGCTGAGAAGAAGACTTCTCTGGCCGCTCCCATGCCTTCAAACGGAGATGCGGTATCGAGTGCAGCCAGTACCGTGAAAAACCGTCCCAGGCTAAGGAGATAGAAAAGCATAACCACATCACCATGAAAGGAAAGTACTGGTTTAAGCCCTGCGAAGGGGAAAAACAGCAGGAGCATTATGGCTGTGACAAAGGAGATGATCGGGCCCAGTTTAAATACAAACGTAGTACTGGTCGAATAGACAGAGCCTTTTTTTAATAATTTGATCAAGGTGTAATATTTTATCAGCCATGGTGGGCCCTGTTTACCGCTAAAAAATGCTTTTACTTTTAAGATGACACCCATAAACAGGGGAGCCATTGTAAAAGCAGTCAGAACGGAAAGAAATGACGTAAAAGAGAAGGTGGGATCCATCGAAGTCTTCCTATATAAAAATGAGCATAGCCACTATGGTCAGCACTATGTAACCGATATAAAGCTGAATGTTACCATGCTGAATCCAGCGCAGTTTGCTGAGCAGGTAGAGAACCGGGCGAACGATAAAAAAATTCAATCCGATTTCTGATGTGTCATGTACCTGTGAGCTGTATGTTGTTTTTCCAGGAAAAATTTTATCTATACCCGAGTAATTTTTCTTAATTCGTATAAAAGGACGGAAAAAATCTATCATGGTATCAGCATACGAAGTACCGGTGTACTGCATGCGAACTGTGGGTTGGGTGAAACCACAGCCCCAGGTACCCGATTTTGTGATTTCCTTCCCGGCGTAGAGTAGCTTTCGAAGTATGGCAACGATGGTGAAAAGAAGAAGAAAAAGTGCTGCCGTTCGTGCAATGTTGGTCATAATCGGCATGTAGGATGCTGGTGTAAAATTTGCAATCAGCGAAATCCCCTGAGTGGCCTTAAAAGCCGCCAGAACAAAGTAATCAGGCCAGACACCGATGATAAGACAGCTTACAGCCAGTATGGTCAGCGCTGTTCCCATAAGAAATCCGGCTTCTTTTGCATTTGCTGCATTTGCACTACGGGGTTCCCCCAAGAAGACAACACCGATAAACTTGGTAAATGCGGCCCCCGCAAGAGCACCAATCACAGCAAGGGCAATGATGGCAAGAGTTGAAAACACAAAGGATCCACCATGAAGTGAGAGGCCCTGGATTGCGCCATAGTAGATAAGAAATTCGCTGATAAATCCATTAAAAGGGGGTAATCCGGAAATAGAAATTGAACCGATAAGTAGGTTCCGTCCAGTAACAGGCATTGTTTTCATCAGGCCGCCAAGCTCATTTAGAGATCCCGTTTTGGTCTGATGAATGACAGATCCAGCCCCCATAAAGAGCAGTGATTTAAAGATAGAATGGTTAAAAACATGTAACAGGCCCCCGGCAAATCCAAATGCTGCCATGGTTTTATTGCCAGAAGCTGCTCCTAGCATGCCAATGCCCAGGCCAAGGAGGATAATGCCGATGTTTTCCACACTGGAGTAGGCAAGCATTCTCTTAATATCCTGTTTGCCAATGGCGTAGACAACACCCAGAATTCCGGAGATAATCCCTAAAGAAATAACGATCTGTCCTAAAAGAATAGACCTTGGTTCCATTAAAAAGTAAAAACGGACAATACCGTAAATACCCATTTTGATCATCACACCTGACATAACAGCAGAGACATGACTAGGCGCAGCAGGGTGGGCATAAGGTAGCCAGATGTGTAGTGGCATAATACCTGCTTTGGATCCGCA
>CAMZLK010000143.1 GCA_947311475.1 uncultured Desulfocapsa sp. | reverse complement strand
AATAGCAAAGAGGATCCACCCGTTCCCATTCCGAACACGGAAGTTAAGCTCTTTTGCGCCGATGGTACTGCATGGGTGACTATGTGGGAGAGTAGGTCACTGCCGATTTCTTCTTTCTCTTTATTGAGATAAAAAAAGCCCTAATCAGATCTGATTTGGGCTTTTTTTTTTCTTTGTGGAATCGCTCAAGAAGCTTGCTTACGTTCTTGGCAAGTATTAAAATTAACGCAGATAAACGCAAATAAGTGCCTCGAAGGTCTCTCTTAGTTTGCTATCTGTTACTGTCCGTAACGTATTGGTCTTATGCCACACCCCTATCTCGCAGTCGACGCTACCTATTTTTTTATTGAAGGAATTTTGGAGTAAGGTACAAACAATCTCAAAGCACACTTAGGAGCTTATCTGAGAATGCCCTTTTGCCCCAAACTCTTCAGAAGAATTGAAAAATAATGCTTGCAATATCAAGCATATGACTGTGCTTATTTTTCCAAAATTCTTCGATTTTGACCAGGTAGCGAGGAACGAGACTCCGAAATGCCTATTCTCGGACAAGCTCCTGATCCTCTGGCCAATTATTTGAAGAAGCGGAGACGCATCATTCAACGATGTTTTCTTCCTGCAAGGCTCCATTTTCAACAGGTCGTACATCCTCATTCACAACAGGTGTTCCAAAAGCGTCGTAAATTCCTGGAACCGATGCCGCTTCGTTCTCACCAACGAGTTCAGTCTGAGAAATAAGCATTGGATCAATTGCATTCATCTCCTTCTCAACCCGCTTGATGTTTCCCATCACCTTTTCTGTGATACCTACGTCCGGATACTTAATCAAAATGTCGACTAAATATCGCCGCGACCCAATGAGTAGCTTCTTCTTCGATTCGATATCTGATGTTTTTGTAAAACGAATAAAAAGATCAGCGGCCTTTCGACGTTCAGCTCGTGCAGCAAGAAGTGATACTTCTGAGATCTTTTTACTTGCTTTCACCGCATAATCTGTATCAAGCATGCTAGTAAGGAGTTCAATGGATTCATCGTATTCACCTTTGTCTGCAAGAAGAAGAGCCTCATTCCACAGACGCTGTTGCGACTGTATCTTCTCAATCTTCTTTGTTTCACGACTCACAGCTTCAGCAAGAATTAAATCATCACTTTTCTTTCGAATTTCGATTATCTTTTCACCACTTAAGACATCTTCCTGAAGTGTTTCCAGTTTTAACAAAGCATCCTGGAATCGTTCTTCCATGGCCATTGCCTCAACTTCATCTGTAAAAGATTGTAGCCACTTATCCGCTCGAGCTCTGGTAGAATCTCTTATAATATCTACATTTGATGACACTGGTGAATAGGGATAAGCAGTAAGGAATTTATCAGATTGCCAGACAAGCTTATACCCGTCACGTTGGGGATTATAGCCCAGGTAATTTCGTAACAATTTGGAATATTCTCTAAGCTCCTGACTCCCTGGTTCACTTCTTTCCAAAATAGAAAGCTGCAAAGTAGCCCAATCCTCTATTTTAGCAAGAGCGCTATAATCTTTTGAAATCTCATTATACTGTTTCTCGGCTTTGTCATAACTTCCTGAAGCAGCATATAAATCCGCAAGAATTCTTCGTAAAGACAAAATATCTGTTTTCTGATCATCGGACGCTGACATCAAATCAATAATCTCCTGATAAATCACTGAAGCTTTTTCTTCCTGATGCAGTGACATCAATGCATTTCCATAAGAAATCCGTGTGTTCAAATGTACCCGATCAAGCTGATGAGCAGGAATTTGTTTCCACACCTGGACCACCTCCTCAAAATCTTGACTTCCTGCATAGCGTTCGATCAATGTCTCAATCTGAGGAAGATCTGCCTCCTCATCACGTTTTTCCCATCCTGCCCCTTTGGCATCGTCACCTTTCAGCAATTGACCACAGCTTGATTCAAGAAAAGCAATATCACGCTGCTCCAATTCCATAATTTCCTGACCACTAATTCCTTGTTCCGAATCCAAAAAATTTTGCTGCATCAAAGCTTCGTGAATTGTATTGTATCCATCTAAGACCTTCTGGAGATCTCTAAAGCAACGTACCATTTCTTCAGAAGCTTCTTCATCCAAATCGACGACAATAGCCCTATCATCCAGCTCTTTCCAGCGATCAAGTTTTCTACCGTACTCAAAAATTCGATCTTTCACATATTGCATGTCCGGCAATCTCTGAGGCTCTGCTGAGGTATTCACCGGATCCTGCCCAATTCCGAAATCTGAATATTCCTGTTCGCTATCCAGATGAATTTGAGATGGTTGAACTACAGTTTTAGCCCCCAGAGCTTCTGTCGTTTCAAGGCCAGGATTTGATACTGCAGGTGCACTGGGTCTAACTATGCGTTTCTTATCATAGACACAACCTGTTGAGAGTAAAAGCCAACAGCACGCTATAGCGACAATAGTATTTCGAATATTCATAGTCTTGTTATATTAAAGGAATGCAATTGAATCGTAATCCCCAACAACTGGGCAAGTATGTTATATCACGCAGAAGTGGAGAATTCAACTGAGTGCTCAATGAATAGTTCCCCATCGTGTTGAGCAGTGTAGTTGATCAGCATAATCTACGATCGATCTCCTAGAAGCTTGTCCGAGAATAGGCATTTCGGACAGGATTCTAGTTTATATCCTCTTCTGTAAATCCGTCAAGTTCTCCCCAAAACGGTTGATACTTTCTATACAATTTAAATCTACCTGTTTCATAGAGCTGGCCAAAAGTCAGAATTGATGCTTGAGATCTATCTTTTTCATCAACTTCCACCGCCGGTTTCAATAAAATTCCACCTTCTTCCTTGTTCACAGCAAGGTTGATTTGGCCTAATTCACCATGAAGTATCGTCAGTCCATAAAATGAAATATCAACAGGATCCAACTTCTGAGAATACAATCTCTCACGGAGCAGAGAATTGACCATCTCGGTCCACGTCGGAAGTGCTCCTGAGGATCCCGTAATGTGCGTATTGGTTCTCTTCATTGCTTTGTTATTGTCAAAACCAACATATACGCCCACTGCATAGCCATTATTCAGTACCATACCAGTCCCCTCCTGCGACACCGCAGGCAGATACCCGAAGAATGACGCATTGGTGTAATTATTTGCTGTTCCTGTTTTCCCAAGGACTGGAATTACAAGATCCATGGCAATGGAATCCTCCATACCGTCTTCTCCTTCCATTGGCAAGCGGGTGTGTTCACTGGCGTACCTACCTGTACCGAAAGTAATGGTATTTTCAAGAACATGGGAGAGTGCCAGTCGTGGGACCGGCGCGAGCAGTTCTGTTTTCTTTATTCTGGAGCTATACACGACCTCACCATCTGCAGTCTCAATTCGATCAAGGATAGTCAGTAAATCCCTGGTAACTGCTGTTTCTGCTTCTATGAGATTTACATTCCCGGTAACGAGCGATTCATACATACGAACCATCTCCAAAAGTGTTACCACATTGGAGCCAAGGGGAAAGGAAAGAACAGGACTCAGCAGACTGCTGATCCCCATTTTATGGCCATACTCAATAAGGTATTTAAGCCCAACCATAATGCGAAAATCACGAACTCCTGCTAAAACATCCAGACTGTAGGGAGAAAGAGCAGATAAACGCTTGTACTCCAGCTCCACCTGATTTTGAACAAGTTCAAGAGTTCTGGAACTAATGCTTGAATCCAGCAGCACATCACTCCAAAATCGTTCCTGACTCCTAAGACTCTCACCTGCAAAGTAATTTTCCAGTTGGCTGTTCTCCACCAAAGACATATCTTTTGTGACTTCTCTCCTATCCACAAAAGCATAACGTTTAACAGATCTATCATAGCACAGCACAGCAGGCTGATGAAGATCATCATTGTAAAAAGGGTCTATAAATCTTCTTTTTATTGAAGCCTTGAATTCATTCAGTTGTTGTTGACGTAATGCAAGAGAAAGGTAGTTCGTTTTAAGCAAATTTTTACGGAAAAGTAGTTCTGTTCGTTTTGAATTTTTTAGTTTTTTCTTTTTAAGCGCAGCTTTGATATCATTTTTATACTGATCAAATTTCGAGCCGTAGTGCAGGCTTTGCAAGGTGGAATATTCCTCTACCAGATCTTCAAAAATAAAATCTGTTTCAAGATGCTGGACTGCCAGGGTATAGGCCGCTTTCCGAAGCGTTGAGCGGTTTACGATAATGCCGTTTTTATCACGTATTCGTGATCGATAGAGATTATAAGGTTCCACTTTCCCCTCTTTGAAACGTGGTCCCATATCCATTTTTGTAGCAAGATCCTTAAACTCATCAGGTGAGAGATGATCACAAAGATGATAGAGCAGCCATACTGAAGCCAAATTTTCAGACCGGACTCCAGCCCAACTCATGGAAACTTTCCTGGTACTTATTTTATGATCCGGCCGTGGAAAATAAGGTTGCCCCTGGAATACAAAGACATCACGGCTGTTATTCAACAGATCAGCAGTATTCCAGCCAAGTTGCAGCGCTGCTGCGAAAAGATATGGTTTAAAGGCGGATCCCATGGTTCTTTTTGCAGCTATTGCCCTGTTATAGAATCTGTTTTCAACACCTCCAGCCATGGCCTTGATCATACCATTTTGGAGAATAAGCGCCCCACCCTGCAACTGAGGAAAACGTTCCAGATCAAGAAAGACGACTCCGTCTTCATTGATTTCTCTGACACTCACCCAAACCCGGTCGCCCTCTTTCAATTGTTTCATCAGGAGAGACTGATCTTTTGTACCGACTTTACTCCAGCGGTTCCTCTTCCACTTTACAAGAGCTGTGAGTATTCGGGAAAGACCCTTTTTCTCAATGATCCCCCCACCCAGATCTCCACCAAAATCAACAGCGATTTGCAATGCCCTTTTGCCTTTCACCTTTTTTTGAATTTTGGTGATCTCAGCAAAAAGAAAGGCTCCTTTTGTGACCTCATTATCACCACGGTAATTCGTTTTCCTGATTTCTCTTTGCACCTCTTCACGCTTATATCCCCGAAGTCTCACGTCAAGACGAGAAAGTTCATGCCGGAGGGAATAGAGTGTACTTTTTTGTAATTCCTTATCCACACTGGTGATTACACGCAACCCGGCTGTTGCAAGATTAGATATACCATGTTCCTCAAGGGCAGCTTTAACCTCATCGCTGGCAACTGCGTCTCTTACCATTTCTGTGACGTAATCAAGTGCATAACCGACTTGTCCTTCTGTAAAAACTATGTCGGAGACCGCAGCTTTCGCATATTCCTTACCCGTAATCATACCGAGAGTATTCATCTGTTTCAGGACATATGCCATCCGTATTTTAACCCTTCTCCGTACCTGTTCTTTTGCCTCTTCTGATTTTCGATTGAACGGGTTGTAATAATTGGGACGTTTCACACTGCCTGCAATAAAAACACTTTCAAGAAGGGATAAATCCTCGGGTTTTTTATCAAAATAATAACGTGCTGCAACCCCAAGTCCATGACCATTTCCACGAACATAAAATTGATTAGAGTAAAATTCAAAAATCTGTTCTTTGGAGTAGTGACGTTCAAGACGGAGGGCATACAGGAGCTCTTTTAATTTTGCTTCATAAGATCTCCCTGAACGCTTAAAAAGGTTCTTTGCTGTCTGTTGCGTGAGAGTACTCCCCCCCTGCACAACACGGCCAGCCTCATAATTTTTTATGGCAGCTCTCGTTATTGAGACAACATCAAAACCATAATGCTCAAAAAAACGGTTATCTTCGGAAGCAACAAGGGCATTAACAAAGCTTTCAGGAATTTGCTCCCAAGTCACATACTGCCTGTGAGCTTTGTCAAAAAACACACCTAATGGAGTAATTCCATCACTATACAAAACAGGACTTTCCTTCCCTAAAATAGACTGAATATTATCAAGTGCAATTTCTTTTCCAGGATGGAGTTCAACATAATAATAGAGCGTTCCAAAGCATCCCAATATTATGAGCAATATCAGTGTGGAGAAAAAGAGGAATAATTTTTTTAGCATATAAACGACTAAGTAAAACCGGGGACAAGTTTTAAGAGTGAAATGCAGGTGCTAACACAGTGAAAATAAATGTTTATTGAAAAACAGCCACATCATTTTTTGTTGCAATTTCTAACAACTTAGAGTTTAAGTAATCAGTGCTGGAAGATTGTACTGTTTTCAGACATATATCTCAAGGAAGCTTTTGGTAAAAAAAGCTATTTTTATTGCTTGTAATACACGTGCTGTTTTTTAAATAATCCCTTACTTTACATATTTTTATGCCCCAATTCTCTTCTTACAATCTCAAGTCCTTTTGCCTTATAACAGCAGTTTTATTATTATCCTCCTGCGGGAGTAAGAAAATAGCGGTTCACGACCCTCTTTCTGACAACAAGATAGCCTCCCCTGTCAGTTCTCTTTCCACGGATCCTGAGTTATTACTCATTGAAGCAGAACCTGAACAATGTCTCACGGAGGAATTAGAAGCGCTCCGGCATACAGGCAGCTGGCAGACACAAAACACCCCGACATTTCAGGATTCAAATAAGAAAACCTCTTACGACTTTCCCATTGTTCTGAATAAGCAGGTAGAAGCCTATCTAAACATCTTTAAGACTAAACAGAAAAAAACTTTTGCCCGCTGGCTGGCACGCTCTGGAAAATACCTCCCCATGTTCAAGAAAGAACTACGGGATGCAGGGCTTCCCGAAGACCTCGCTTACCTGGCAATGATTGAAAGTGGCTTTAGCCAGCGTGCCCATTCCCGCGCTAAAGCTGTTGGGCTCTGGCAGTTTATGAGAGGAACAGGAAAAGAATATAATCTGCACATTGATAGATACGTCGACGAACGTCGTCACGCTGAGAAATCAACAAAAGCAGCTGTTGCCTTACTCTCAGACTTATACGCACGATTTGGCAACTGGCACCTGGCAGTAGCCGGTTATAATGCAGGAGCTGGGAAAATAGGAAAGGGCTTAAAACGTTATAAAACTGATAATTTCTGGAGCCTTGCAGAACACCGTTACCTGCGTCTTGAAACCAAACGCTATGTCCCAAAGCTGATTGCTGCCATTCTCATTGCCAAGAATCCAAAACAGTATGGGTTTTCCAACATCAAGTATGACTCACCACTTGAATATGACACACTTCGCGTAGGACCGGGTCTCAACCTAAATGCTGTTGCCACAATCTGTAACACGAGCAGTAAAGCAATCAAAAGACTCAACCGGGAGCTAAAAACCGGCAGAACGCCATTAAACAAAAGCCACTACGATGTGCAAATTCCGCTGGGTAAAAAAGAATTGGCCGAAGCGAATCTTCCCCGCCTGCACAGTGTTGTCAGTACCGGCTATAAAACGCATGTAATCCGCAAACATGACAGTCTGTCAAAGATCTGTAAACGCTATAATATTAACAAAACGACTCTTCTTAAAGTTAACAATTTACGAAGTAGCAGGCTGGTAGCAGGTAAGCATCTCCGGATTCCGTACAGAACTACACAGTATCGTCTACTTCCAAAAGGAAGCACTGGTAACATTGCTACGAATGACCTCATCCTGCATACAATAAAATCCGGTGAAACTATTTCCAAGATAGCAACCAAATATAATGTTCCCGCTGAATTAATCGTCTCCTGGAACGGGCTGAAAAGCGTTCATAAAATCAGGGCTGGACAACAGCTGGCACTCTATATTGATGGTGGCAATAAAATGATTACCAATACGGGGCAGCAAGCAATGACAAAACGTATTGGTAAAACTTCTTCAGATAATGACTCATCAATTATTATTCTTGCTGAACAAAAGAAGTTTTCCGTTACTGATAAAACTCCTGTAAACACAAGAGTCAGCTGGTATCAGGTCCGTAGGGGTGACTCGCTCTGGACAATAGCCAGAAAATTTAATCTATCCACCAAACAGCTCAAATCCTGGAACAAACTTAAATCCAACCGCATCAAACCTGGAATCAAGCTGAAGATCAATAATGTTTAATGCCTTACTCCATAATTTCTGCAGTAAAAAACAGGTAGCGCAGACTCCGAGAACATATGAAAGCGATATAAGATCAATACGTTACGGATAGCAACACGGTATTTACCTGCAACTTGCTGCGTTAGCGGTATAAACCGCCATACCAATATCCATACTGATAACCCGTCGGAATGCCCCTTATTCTAAAACGTAAGTATTTGATTCTACAAGTCTCTAAGTATTTTGACTTGTTAAGTATATGGGCGGTAAAATAACTGACACTTTTCTTTACTATAAATTATGCCAAATCAATCATACCCGTCATGTGACTACCCGTCTGATGTTCATAAACTCAGCCATGGTGGTAAAACCATTCTTCTCATCGGTACCGCCCATATTTCTCAGGAATCGGTTGAACTTGTAAAAAAAGTTATCTCACAGGAAAAACCCGATCGGGTCTGTATTGAGCTTGACGAAAAGCGCTATTCATCTCTTACTCAAAAAAAGAAATGGCAGTCACTTGACCTCAAGCAGGTCATAAAAGACAAACAACTTTCCACGCTGATGATTAACCTCCTCATGGCTTCTTACCAAAAGAAACTTGGCGGTCAACTTGGGGTAAAACCGGGAGCAGAGCTTCTAGCAGCAGCAAACACTGCCACTGAAAATGGTATTCCGCTGGCTCTTTGTGATCGTGACGTTCGTATTACGCTACGCAGAGCCTGGAAGTCCACATCTTTTTTCAAAAAAGGATATCTCCTAACCACCCTCTTTGCGTCACTCTTTGATTCCACCGAAATCAGCGAAGAAAAACTCGCGGAAATGAAGCAAAAAGATGTGCTCTCTGAGTTAATGGATGAGATGGGAACAGCACTCCCTGATGTTAAAAAGGTTCTCATTGATGAAAGGGATATTTACCTTTCAGAAAAGATAAAAGAAGCTGAGGGGGAACGCCTTGTTGCCGTTGTAGGAGCTGGTCACGTTGCAGGAATAAAGAAAGTTTTTGAAAAAGATTGCAGCAAAGATCTTAAAAGAATTACCACAATTCCTCCCGTTTCAAAGATATGGAAGACCCTTGGATGGTCTATTCCCTTATTGATTATCGGTTCAATAGTGGCAATAGGTATGCAAAAAGGCATGGCTGATGCCGGAGCAAACCTTCTCTATTGGATACTTGCAAACGGCATTCCCTCTGCCATTGGTGGAATGATGGCCTTTGCCAACCCCCTCACCGTCATTGGTGCATTTGTAGCTGCGCCAATAACCAGCCTGACACCGGTCATTGGCGCAGGGTATGTGGCAGCTTTTATTCAGGTCATGAGAACACCACCGGTTGTCAAGGAATTTGAAACAGTTGGAGATGACATGGGGACAGTAAAGGGATGGTGGAAGAACAAACTCTTGCGTGTTTTTCTGGTCTTTCTTTTCACAGGTTTAGGCTCATCCATTGGTACATATGTTGGCGGATATGAAATCATCAAGAACCTTATCAGCTAACACATACATTACTTTAAAAAAAACAAAATGACTGACACAAAACAAGAAGATCAAAAAGTAGCAGGCCCGGTACTGAACTCCAAACAAAAGAAATTTCTTAAGGGATTAGGACACTCCCTGTCTCCAGTTGTGGCTGTCGGTAAGGATGGTCTCGCTGGAAAAATAATTAAAGCTACAGAGCTTGAACTGAGCCGTCACGAGTTGATCAAAATCAAAATCGGTAAAAGCAGTCCAGCATCCAAACAGGAAACAGCTGAACTCCTATCTGTTCAGAGTGAAAGCAGTCTTGTACAAATTATTGGCAATACCATCCTCCTGTTTAAAAAAAACCCAGAATTAGATAAAGACAAACAGATAAAACTTCCTTGAACAATTCAAGGTTCTTGTCTTCTTATTTTCTTACTGTGAACAGATTGGAAGGAATGTTTTGCGCAGCAGCATGAAGATGGCAATGCAACTTCGGGTTCATTACAGTACTTGCACTTTTTAGAGCCAGCTCCGCAGTATTATTTGTTTCGCTTAAATGAGCAAGTATCACATACTGCAATTTATCATGAAGCAAAGTCTTAAGAAAAGCTGCTGCATCTTCATTTGCCAAATGTCCGTGAGTTGAACGTACACGCTGCTGAAGTGAAAGAGGGTAGGGACCGGTTTTCAACATATGAGGATCATGATTAAATTCAAGTACGAGAGCTTCACAATTCATCAATTTACTTGCAACAAGCGTTGACACCTTTCCGATGTCAGTACATAAGGCAAGAGTCACATTCGCATCACTTATAAGAAAGCCAACAGGATCGAGGGTGTCGTGAGAGATTCTAAAAGAACGTATTTCCAGACTTTTAAGATGAACAATCTTACCTGTTTCAAACTCAACTCGCTTATGTAATTTGCCTATCTTTTTATCACTCCCCTTAAAGGTTCCCTCATTTGCATAAACCGGAAGACTGCATCGCCTGGAAATCACACCTGCACCCTGGATATGATCTCCGTGCTCATGGGTAAGAAAAAGACCATCCAGATGTGCCATTTCTTTTCCGTGAAAAGAGAGCCGTTTGGCTATTTCCTTTCCTGAGAATCCTGCATCTATCAATATTGCAGTCTCTCCAGATTCGATATACAGCGAATTACCTTTGCTGCCAGATCCCAATACTGAAAAGTTCATTATAAATTATAATCCTGTATGACCAAAACCATTTACTCCACGCGTGGTTTCATCGAGTTCTGATACCAGTTCGAGTTGAGCCTGTACCACAGGAGCAAGTACCAGTTGTGCTATGCGGTCGCCACGATTTACTGTGAAGGCAGCACGACCAAGATTAATCAGTGCCACTCGAACTTCGCCGCGATAATCTGCATCTATGGTTCCAGGGCTGTTAATCACCGTAACACCATGCTTCACAGCAAGTCCGCTTCTTGGCCTTACTTGTATTTCAAATCCAGAAGGAATAGCAAATTGCAATCCAGTTGCAAAGAGATGAATGGTGCCGGGTTCAAGGCAATAAGGTGCCTCAATTGCTGCTTCTACATCCATGCCGGAAGCAAGATCAGACTGATATTTTGGCAATGAGAGCCCCTGACACTTATCAGGCTCAAGCCAACATATTTTCAAGGTTAATTTTTCCATAAAAGCACCTTACCTGAAACTGTAAGGGGGAGCTATAAAAACAACCGATAACGGTTGCCAAGCCTACAGCAAAAAGGTAAAAATACTGTACTTCGTTTTATTACCATTCAATACAACTCATAGTCATTTGTATGGAATTTACCATTACCAGCGATTTCCACAACGCAAGGTTGGATACATTTATCCGAAAAACCTACCAGGAGATTCCCATGTCCGGGATCTTCAAAATGATTCGAAAAGGCAATGTTAAGGTAAATAGAAAAAAGAGAAAACTTAACTATCGATTGCAGGAAGGTGATCTTGTTCGGGTGTGGGAAGCTTCCGCTCCTACTGCTGTCAAGACTCTACTCACGCTTTCACATGATGAGAAAAAACTGGTCAAAAATTGTATCGTCTTTGAGGATGATAATATAATTCTTTGTAACAAACCTGCAGGTATGGTGATGCACGCAGGAAGCAACCATAAATATGGCCTTTCCGAGCTCGTACTCAGCTACACACAAAATCCGCATTTTACTTTTGTTCACAGAATCGACAAAATGACTTCGGGACTTGTCATGGGTACCAAAAATCTTAAGACCACACGAAAACTCTCTGCATTGATTCGGGAACGAGCCATTGAAAAACGCTACCTTATTCTGGTTCAAGGGCAAATTGAGGACAAGTATTTCACCCTGGACACATATTTAAAAACAGAAGAGGATCGGGTACGTGTTCACCCTGACGAAAAAGACGGTGCTAAAAGATGTACTAGTACTTTTACTGTATTGAAAAATGGTACGAAACGAAGCCTGCTTGAAGCGACCATCCATACAGGTAGGAAACATCAACTTAGGGTACAACTGGCAACAATTAATCATCCCATTGTGGGGGATTTAAAATATGGCAAAAAAGAAAATGAGACTGAAATGTTTCTCTTTTCACAATGTCTTATCATCCCTTCACTGAACATTCACTTTAACCTGCCTGTACCGGAGACTTTTACACAGGCATTATCACCTAACTGAAAAAAGGAAAAAAAAAGCTACTCTGAAAACAGAGCAGCTTTTTTTCTTTTTAAAACTAACAGACTCGTAAAAAAAGTCGAAAACAAGATGGACTTGGAAAAACCTTCATATTCGAGGCACGGAAATTTCTTATCTTTTCGGCGTACTAGGGTACGTTGGAAAGATAAGAAATTTGCAGTAACGAAGAAGATGAAGAGTTTTTACGAGCCCATCAGAACTAACGCAGATAATAAACTGCAAGTAAGTGCCTTGTTGCTATTTGTAGCATTTTGGTATTACTTCGCTATCATACATTCTTGTTTTTTATTGCTGCTTTCATGGAGTAAGGCACTAAAAAAACTACAATAGTGCCTTCCGGCTCAATCGAATACGACCACGAGAATCAACCTCAAGGACTTTCACCTCAATTTCTTCTCCTTCCTTCAGCACATCAGTCACTTTACCAACACGCTCATTGGCAAGCTCGGAAATATGAACAAGCCCATCAGTACCAGGAAGAATCTCGACAAATGCACCAAAATCCTTAATGGTTTTTACGATACCTTTGTAAACCTTACCAACCTCAGCAGTGGCGGTCATCTCCTGAATCTTCTTCAAAAGAGCGTCGGCTTTACTTCCATCTTTGGTGAACATTTTCACAAGACCGGAATCATCAACCTCGATGGTTGCATCATAAAAAGCTGACATCTCTTTAATTATTTTTCCACCAGGTCCAATGATATCCCGAATTTTATCGGTATTAATCTTATGGCTGAAATATTTTGGCGCATGCTCGGCAACATCTTCTCTTGATGCCTCAATGCCTTTAGCCATCTCGCCAAGGATATGAATACGGCCTTCTTTTGCCTGTGCCAGGGCGCGTCCCATAATGTCGCGATCAACACCATCAATCTTAATATCCATCTGGAGTGCTGTTATGCCGTCGGCAGTTCCAACAATTTTAAAATCCATATCACCAAGATGGTCTTCATCACCCAAAATATCAGAAAGGATAACAACCTTGTCACCTTCCTTGATAAGACCCATGGCAATACCGGAAACTGGAGCCTTAAGGGGCACACCGGCATCCATCATGGCCATACTTCCACCACAAACCGTTGCCATGGAAGAAGAACCATTGGATTCCATGATGTCGGAAACAACACGTATGGAATAGGGAAAATCCTCTTCATCCGGAAGAACCGCTGAGAGACCACGAAGAGCCAGGGTTCCGTGTCCAATGTCGCGACGAGATGGCCCACGAAGGAAACGAGCCTCACCAACGCAAAATGGAGGAAAATTATAATGGACCATAAAACGACGATTTTCTTCACCCTGAAGGGTCTCTACACGCTGTGAATCACGTTGACTACCAAGTGTTGCTGTTACAATTGATTGCGTTTCCCCACGAGTAAAAAGTGCTGATCCATGCGTCTGTGGAAGATAGCTCACTTCACTGCTGATGGGTCGAACCTGGTCAAAAGAACGCCCATCAAGGCGAACAGCATCATCAACGATCTTTGAACGCATGGTTTTCTTTTTATATCCTGAAAGAAGATTAGCAATCTCTTTGGAATTTTCACCTTCAGGATCCAGGTCTGCGATAACGCTTTTTTTCAGATCGTCATATTCGCGACCACGTTCAAGTTTATCTGCTGTTGCGATAACTTTACCCATGCCTTCAGCAGCTATATCCTGAACCTTAGCAAGAAGTTCTTCATTTACTGGAATTGGCTCAATAACACGTTTTTCTTTTCCATTGGAACCTTTTAGATCAATTTGCATATCGATGAGAGGCTGTACACAGTCAAAAACAAAAAAGATACCATTTAGCACTTCTTCTTCACTCATGGTATCGACCTTTCCTTCAACCATGGTAACTGCCTCACTGGTACAGGCAACAATCATATCCATACGGGAATTTACAAGCTCATCCTTTGTGGGATTCAACACGTACTCGCCACCTATAAACCCAACACGACCACCTGCTATGGGACCTTCAAATGGAATATCTGAAATACTGAGTGCACAGGATGCACCATTTAATGCAAGGATATCAGGGTCATTCTGCTGATCAGCTGAAAGCACGGTGGCAATGACCTGAGTCTCTGAAAAATAGCCATCAGCAAACAGTGGACGTAACGGGCGATCAATAATACGACAGGTAAGAACCTCCTGATCACTGGGGCGCCCGATTTCACGACGAAAATAGTTCCCAGGAATACGACCAACAGCAGCCATACGCTCCTGATACTCAATGGTGAGTGGCAAAAAACCAAGTTCCGGTTTATTTTCTTTACCAGCCACTGCAGTAACGAGCACTACTGTTCCGCCAGTCTGCATAATTACTGATCCATCTGCCTGTTTGGCTACTTTTCCGGTTTCAAGGGAAATTGTTTTGCCGCCCACTTCAACTTCAACTCTTTTAAACATAACTTTTTCTCCAGCTGCCTTATTGCAGCATGGTTGATTCACCAAAAAAAACAGGCGTATTATTGCAGCATTGCAGCAATGATACACCTGAATGGCAAATCGGCACCAGTTTTGGCACCATATTTACAATTAAAAGATGCCAAATGCATCTTTTAGGGAAAAACCTTACTTTCTAATACCAAGGGCCTCAATAAGGCCACGGTATTTGCTAACATCTTTTTTCTTTAAATAATCGAGCAGACTTCTTCTCTGTCCAACAAGTTTCAACAAGCCCTGACGGGAGTGATGATCTTTTTTATGGGTTTTGAAATGATCGGTCAAGTATGCAATTCTGTCAGTGATAAGTGCAATCTGAACTTCGGAAGAACCGGTATCATTGGGATGAAGTTTAAACTTCTCTATAATTTCATTTTTTTTAAGTGCTGATTGTGCCAAGACAAACCTCCTGTTTCTACATATGTAAAACGATTTTTTTTTTATTATCTTTTATCCAAGTCCCGGTGGCGGGGACATTTTAAACAATTATCTATTTGTATCATGTACCACGTCACAGATTTATTGCAACAGATTACGTACATCTGCAACAGATAAGACCTTTTTCATAAGCCTTTCCCGTGCATCTTCTTCCTGCAAGTATTTCCCTTCAACACTGTCACGAACATGAAAACACCCGCTTCGAACACGACGTAAAGCTGTAAGATATGCACCACAACCAAGAGCCTTGCCAATATCAGCAGCCAGAGTTCGAATATACGTTCCTTTACTGCAAACAACCCTGATTGTAAGATAAGGTGATGAATCGTTTAGTTCACTCCCATCATCTGTCCGTTCAAGAATGTGAATATTTACACTACGAGGTGGTTTTTCAATCGCTATACCCTTTCGTGCGTAATGATAGAGAGGCTTTCCTTTATGCTTTACGGCAGAGTATATAGGGGGTACCTGTAGTTGTACCCCTCTAAACCTCTGTAAACACATCTCTATCATTTTTTCTGTTAGAATTCCAACAGATTTAGTAGAAGTAACCTCACCTTCCGGGTCAAGGGTACTTGTTTCAATCCCAAGACGTAGAGTAGCAAGGTACTCTTTTTCACCATCCATGATCAGGCTGATCATCCTTGTTGCAGGCCGTCCAGCACAGATAACCAGCAAACCGGTGGCAAAAGGATCAAGGGTTCCAGCATGACCAACCTTTTTCATACCAAGCGCTTTTCGAACTTTACGAACCATATAAAAAGAGCTTGCACCTTCAGGCTTATCTACCAGAAATGTTCCAGCAACAAATTCAGCTTCCATAAAATTAGAGAGGGAAAACTTCAGGAAACAGCCTGATTCAAGGCATCCAGCACCAGTGCCTGTACATCTTCAACGGATTTGTCTGAAAAACGGAATCCTGCGGCATTCTTATGGCCGCCACCACCGAAACCTGCTGCAATGGCTGCAACGTCAATGTGCCCTTTGGCTCGCAGACTCACAGAAACAGTTCCTTTTTTTGTCTCTTTGATAAACCCCGCTACCTGAACAGAGCTAAGAGATCTTGGATAATCAATGAATCCCTCAACATCATCACTGCTGGCGCCGCTGCGCTCAAACATATCTGCACTCACATTGATCAAGGCAATTTTTCCATCACCATCAACAGCAAGTGTTGCAAGTACCATCTCCATGAGACGTAATCGCGCAAGAGTATAGTTGTCATAAATTCTTTCAGCTACATCGTCAGGCTTTACCCCGATTTCAACCAGATCAGCAGCAATTCGAAGTGTTCTCGGACTGGTACTATCATAGCGAAAAGAACCCGTATCTGTCACAATGGCAACATAGAGACAAAAAGCAGCGTCAAGCGATACTCTTGTACCAAGGGCTAGCGCAAGCTCATACACCATTTCACCCGTTGAAGAACAATTGCTTTCAAGCCAGAGGTGATCCCCAAAATCACGATGTCCGTAATGATGATCGATAACGATAAAAGGGGAAATCGTAAGCAAAGTATCCTTGGCATCGCCAAGACGATCAGCATCACCACAATCAAGGGCCACCGCCACAACCTTTCCACCAGCAGCGTTGGCCTGCTCTGCAAATTGCGAAGCCGCATCGAGGTCAGTACTTGCGAACTCAATAGTGGGAAGAAAATCTAACAGATGGGATACTGGTTCGTGTACATAACGAAACACCTTTTTCCCCTGCACCTCAAGAATATCAGCAAAGCCAAACAATGAGCCTAAGGCATCACCGTCAGGATGAACATGAGTGGCAAGCACAACATGACTGGCGTCCTTTAAAAGATTTAGAACGGGTTCAGGAATCACCTTCCCCCCTGCTCCTTTCAGAAGAAATCTCGTCTAAAAGTGATTCAATTTCTCTCACCTTTTCAGCCTTGGCATCATAAATAAATTTCAAAGCGGGGGTGTAGCGAAGGTTTAGAATCTTGGCAAGATGGCTGCGAACAAAACCCGTGGCATTTTTCAATGCACTTGACGCCTGTTTACGAGCCTTATCCCCACTGGTAACGGTGTAAAAAATACGTGCATTCTTTAGGTCATCAGTGACTTCCACTCGTGAGATAGTTACATCACTTAATTTCTGGTCCCGTACCTTTTGTAAAAAAAAGAGAGACAGCTCCATCTGAATGACTTCCGCCACCCGTGTAGAGCGTTTCCGTTCCCTCTTGCCAAGGCCAACGGATTCAATTGTTTCTTTGGGATCCCACATAATTGTTAGTTTGCCGCTATTGCAGTAGTTTTAAACTCTCTACTCTTTACTTTCTGATTCTCGTTTCTTCCTGGCTTCTTTCTCATGGGAAGCCACACCAAGTGTTGCGGCAACTTCCTTCATCACAAAGCATTCAAGATTATCACCAACTTTAATATCATTAAAGTTTTCGATGGACATACCACACTCATAGCCAGACAGAACCTCTTTAGCATCATCCTTAAAACGTCTTAAAGATTCAATTTTCCCAGTGTACACAACAACGCCATCACGAAGGACATGAACAGATGCGTTCCGAATGATTTTTCCATCTGTTACAGAACAGCCAGCAATGGTCCCAACCTTAGGAGCCTGAAAAGTCTCACGAACCTCGGCATTACCGATTACATCTTCTATAACATCAGGCGCAAGCATACCAACCATGGCTGCAGTGATATCATCGAGTGCATGATAAATAACATCATAAGAGCGCATATCTACATTTTCTTTGGCAGCCAGCTCTTTCACTTTTCCAGATGGTCGTACATTAAAACCTATGATGATAGCTTCTGAAGCCGATGCAAGCAGGACATCAGAATCGGTCATGGTGCCAGTTCCTTCATGAAGAATCTTCACTTTTACTTCATCGGTGGAAAGTTTTTCAGCCGCTTTTCCAAATGCTTCCAAAGTACCCTGCACATCTGCACGGAGGACAATTCGAAGTTCCTGAACGTCACCTTCACTCAACTTCTCAAAAAGCGAATCAAGAGAAACTTTAGAACCTGCGGCAAGTTCGCTTTCACGAACTTTAAGTGTTCTGACCTGGGCCACACTCTTGGCCATTTTTTCATCGGTCACAACCACAAATTCATCACCAGCTGATGGGACACCAGTTATGCCCTGAACCTCAACAGGCATGGAAGGGCCGGCACTTTTGATCGGCTTGCTCTTGTCGTCGAGCAATGCCCGGACTTTTCCACTGAACTGCCCGACAACAAAATGATCACCAGCCCTGACAGTACCTTCCTGAATGAGAACGGTGGCAACTGCGCCACGCCCCTTATCAAGCTTAGCCTCAACGACGCGCCCTCTGGCCTTACGTTCAGGATCTGCTTTTAATTCCATCATTTCAGCCATAAGTTCAATATTTTCCATGAGCGTATCAATTCCAATATTCTGCTTGGCTGATAATTCAACAAAGATCGTCTGACCGCCCCATTCTTCAGGAGCCAGATCAAGTTCAGCTAGTTCCCGCTTCACCCGTTCAGGGTCAGCATTCTCCTTGTCAATCTTATTCACCGCAACAATGAGTGGAACTTCGGCAGCCTGGGCATGATGAATAGCCTCACGAGTCTGATCCATGACACCATCATCTGCAGCAACAACCAGAATTACAAGGTCTGTAATTTGTGCACCGCGAGAGCGCATTTCAGTAAATGCGGCATGACCTGGAGTATCAACAAAGGTCACATCACCAGCTGCGGACTGAACGTGATAGGCACCGATATGCTGGGTAATTCCCCCTGCTTCACCATCGGCAACATCCGTTTTCCGGATGGCATCGAGGATGGAAGTTTTCCCGTGATCAACATGCCCCATAACAGTGATAACTGGAGATCTTGGGACAGCCTCTCCTCCACCTTCCTGCTGATCAAGTTGTTCGACCCCAATCTCTTCGGTGATCGCCTGTTCAACATCGTATCCAAAATCAGATGCAACCAGTATGGCAGTATCAACGTCAAGCGCCTGATTTACGGTAGCCATAACACCAAGGCCCATCAATTTCCCAATGATCTCATTAGCTTTGACGCCCATACGATGGGCAAGATCACCAACACTGATGGTTTCATAAACCTTGATTTTCTTTTTGCTGGCCTTCATTTCAGCCACTGGCTGCTGGGGAGTACTCTTTACTTTTCCCTTCCCCTTTCTACCACGTTTTCCATAACGATTATCGTCATATCCAAATCGGGTTACCCGCACATTCTTGCGACCTTTTTTTCCACTCTTCCACCCACCTTTAGCGCCTTTACGGGAATCGTTATCCCCCTGGCCACCGCCATCCTTTCTGCCTTTCTTTTTACCACGGGCAGGCCCTGCATCTGCAACAGGCGGAGCTCCCTGGGCTCGAGGTGCAGGCCTTCTTGCGGGTGGCCGCCCAGTTTTTTTACGCGGAGATGGTCTCACTTCTTTTGGAAGTTCAATTGTTCCAACAACTTTAGCAATACCAGTTTTTACGGGAGGCTTTATCTTGGCTTTAGCTTCTGCCTTGGCCTGCTTCTCTGCCTTGGCCTGCTTCTCTGCTTCAATGGCTTCTTCAGCGGCAACTTTTTCTGCCTCTTTCTTGGCCGCCTCATCTTTTGCGATGAGTTCTTCTACAGAAAGAGCACCCACAGAGGAGGTTTCTGATTCCACTGGTATTTCTTCTTCAGCAATTTCCTGCTCAACAACTTCTTCTTTTTGAACAGAAGCTGGAATTTCTTTCTCAAGTTCAGCAACAGGCTCCTCAGCTGTTTCTTCCACCGCATCTTCGGGAGTCTTTTCTTTTTGGGGACGTCTACGGATCACAGTAGCCCGACGGCGAATCACCGTTGGGGCTTTTGCATCACCATCAATCCTCTTCTCAACCAATTCAGAATTAGATCCCTGGATTACCTCAGTACGAATCTTCAAAGCTGTTTCGTCATCAACCGTTGAACTGTGACCTTTAACATCATACCCAAGCTCAATAAGCTTATCAGCCAAAGCTTTGCTGGCCATACCGGCCTCTTTGGCCAACTCATAAATCCTAACCCTGCTCATTCCCTACTCCCGTCTTTCCCTGTTCCATTAAGAAACACAAATATGATGGTTCATAAAATCCATCATTTAATCAATCATTCAATGCTTGATGGACTCGTAAAAACTCTTCATCTTCTTCGTTACTGCAAATTTATAATCTTTTCAACGTACCTTAGTACGCCGAAAAGATTATAAATTTCCGTGCCTCGAATATGAAGGTTTTTCCAAGTCCATCCTGTTTTTGACCTTTT
>CAMZLK010000142.1 GCA_947311475.1 uncultured Desulfocapsa sp. | reverse complement strand
GACTTCAGATAAAAGCATGATATCTCTCAAACAATATTTACAGGACAACTAAGGATATCTTGTTTGAGAGAAAATGTCCAGTTTTAAACGTAACTTCTTAAAGTTGTTTTATAAAGGTGATAGGATAAAATCACCCTGGATAAACTGCAAGTAAATAGCTACAGATAGCGAACGAAGAGAGGCCTTCGAGGCGCTTACTTGCAGTTGGTCCGCGTTAGCAGATTTTTGTAAGTTTTGTTTGCCCCATAAGGGCAACGATAAGGGAGCAACCTTGATCTTTTCCTTTTTTGTTGAAGAATCTCTGAAATATGTTGACATTCTTGCTAAGAAAAGGTTTAATTTACTGTTTCTCTTGTTGAACTTGTCAAATTAATTGCAGTAGCACATAATATGAGGATGCACGAATGTACGCAATAGTAAGAACCGGTGGAAAGCAATATCAGGTTGCCAGTGGCGATCAGCTACGAGTCGAAAAACTTGATGGCAGTGTTGGTGATACCGTTGAATTGACCGATGTCTTGATGGTTGTTGATGGTGAAAATGTTCAGGTAGGCGCTCCAGTTCTGGAAAATGCCAAAGTAGTTGCTAAGATTGCTGAACAGGGAAAAGCCAAGAAAGTTATTATCTTTAAGAAAAAGCGTCGGAAAGGTTATAGATTAAGAAAAGGGCATCGTCAGATGTATACCGCTCTCAAGATTCAGGAAATTAGCGCCTGATTAATTAGGAAAGAGTTATATTTTCCATAAACATCGATTTCTTTTCGAATGAAATGATGATAAGGAGTTTAAGATGGCACATAAAAAGGCGGGCGGTAGCTCAAGAAATGGACGCGACAGTAAAGGACAGAGACGTGGTGTTAAACGCTATGGTGGCGAAAATATCACAGCTGGAACCATAATTGTACGACAATTAGGTACAGTAATCCATCCTGGTACCAACGTTGGTTGCGGAAGAGATTATACTCTTTTCGCAAAGGTTGACGGTGTGGTGACCTATGAAAATTTTGGCCAGCAAAAGAAAAGAGTTAGTGTGTATCCGGCTGCCTGATTTTTCGGGCTGCCCTGTTTCTTTTTTTTGTTCCCTGCAAACTATTTGGTGTTGCAGGGAAAATTTCAGCTCGACCTCAAGCAGTTTTTGAAGGTCGAGCTTTTTTTTTGTTAAATAACCCGGTAAAACAAAATGGCATTTGTAGATCAGGCAAAATTTCACGTTAAAGCGGGTGATGGTGGGAATGGTTGCATTAGTTTTCGCCGTGAGAAGTATGTACCGCGTGGCGGACCAAATGGTGGCGATGGTGGCCGTGGTGGTAATGTTATCATGGAATGTTCCACGAGATTACATTCTTTGATTGATTTCAGGTATCGCTCCCACTTTAAAGCAGAACGTGGTGTGCATGGAAAAGGTAAGGATATGCACGGACGTAAGGGGAAAGATTGTTATATGACCGTGCCCATTGGCTCAATCATTAAAGACAGTGAAACGGGAGAAATTCTTGCCGATCTTCGTAATGAAGGAGACCAGTATATTGCTGCCCGTGGTGGAAAGGGCGGACTCGGTAATCCTCATTTTGCATCAGGAACCAATAGAACCCCCCGAGTGGCAACAAAAGGTGATGAGGGCGAAGAAAAATGGCTCAATATAGAACTAAAACTGATTGCCGATATAGGGCTTGTTGGTTTGCCCAATGCAGGAAAATCCACGCTACTCTCTCAGTTGTCAGCGGCCAATCCCAAAGTTGCAAGCTATCCTTTTACCACCCTTGAACCTCAATTGGGCGTGCTCCATTTGAAACATATGGAGTCATGCATAATCGCAGATATACCTGGCTTAATTGAAGGGGCACATGAAGGTGTTGGGCTTGGTTTTACATTCCTTCGCCATATTGAAAGAACTCGCATTCTACTTCATATTATAGATGCTTCAAGCGAACAAGCTATGGAGAATTTTCAGGTAGTTGAAAATGAGTTAAAAGCATACAATGAAGAATTGCTTGAAAGAACTACTTTAGTTATTCTAAATAAAGTCGATATTGCTGAGCCTGAAGAGCTGGAAACACTCAAAATGCAATTGACACAAAAGGGTTTTCAAGTCGCCTCAATTTCCGGGCTCACAGGTCAGGGGATAGATAAATTGAAAATTTTAATTGCTGAGCTTCTTGATGAATTGAACAACTCTTTCAATGTTGACACCGGGAATAACACAGTTGAAAAGGATACGCCTTTATCTTAAAAAGTGATGAATAACGTAATTGCTCATATAAACCGTGATGACGGTCTCTATCTTCGACAAAGCTATTTTGATAAAGCAAAACGGATTGTTATTAAGGTCGGATCAGCAGTTCTCACAGATGAACATGGAATAGATAAGAGTGTTATCAGGAACATTGCGCGAGAAATTTGTTTTTTAAGAAAGAGCGGGAGAGAAGTCATACTCGTAAGTTCAGGGGCTGTTGCTGCTGGTAAAAGAAAAATTACCATACCTGATGATGTCGAAATAGAGCTCGTCCAAAAACAGGCTCTGGCTGCCATAGGTCAACCCAGTCTTATGCAATCTTATGAAACAGCCTTTGAAGAGTGCGATCAGACTGTTGCGCAGGTATTGCTAACTCATTCAGATCTTGCTGATAGAAAACGTTACTTGCGTGTTCGGAATACAATCCTTGCTCTTTTTCGTTTTAATGCCATTCCTATTTTAAATGAAAATGACACAGTAGCAGTCGACGAATTACGTTTCGGTGATAACGATACCCTTGCGGCTTTAATTGCAAATTTGATTGAAGCTGATATGTTCATTTGCCTCACAGATGTTGAGGGCTTGTATACCGCAAATCCTCAGATAGATTCCGGGGCAAAACCTGTCCACACTGTTGTAGCTGTAACAAAAGAAATAGAAGCAATGGCTGGTAATGTTAACAGCGCACTGGGAACTGGAGGCATGCAATCAAAAATAAAGGCCGCAAAAATGGTGTCTACTGGCGGAGGATCATCCTTTATTGGGCCTGGCCGGAAGAAAACCATTTTACAACAACTTTTCAGTGGAGAAATGGTTGGTACTTTTTTTCTACCAGCGTCTGATAAAATCAAGCCAAGAAAGCAATGGATTGCGCACGTCCTAAAACCAAAAGGGTTTTTAATACTTGATGACGGGGCAAGCCATGCTGTTTCAAAACGTGGCTGCAGCCTCCTTCCGTCAGGGATCACTGAAGTAAGGGGGGTGTTTGGTATTGGCGATGCTGTTCACTGCCTTGATAACAATGGAAATGTGATAGCTGCAGGTTTGGTGAATTACAATTCTGAAGATGTTGATATTATAAAACAGCATCATTCTCGGCAGATAGTTAATCTACTGGGAAACAGAGATTATGATGAAATTATCCATCGAGATAATTTAGTTTTGTTATAGAAACAAGAGGATGTCAATGATTGATCTGGAAAAAGATATTCAGGATATGGCCATTCGGGGCAGGAAAGCAGCACGAACACTTGTCGGTCTTTCCACCAAAGCCAAAAATAAAGCCCTTCTCAGTATGGCATCAGGAATCAACGAGAAAAGGGATTTTATACAAATGGAAAATGCCAAGGATCTTAAAGCCGGTGAGAAAAAAGGTCTTTCCTCTGCCATGCTTGATCGTCTTGAACTTTCTGATAAGGTAATTGATTCTATGATGAAAGGGCTTTCAGAGGTCGCAGCACTTCCTGACCCTGTTGGAGAAATTGAAAAAATGGTTAAACGGCCAAATGGACTGATGGTTGGCCGCATGCGTATTCCGTTAGGTGTCATAGGGATGATTTATGAATCCCGGCCCAACGTTACAGTTGATGCCGCTGCACTTTGTTTAAAAGCTGGAAATGCGATTATTTTACGAGGAGGTTCAGAAGCCATTCACTCAAACAGAGCGCTTGCCTCAGTTTTGCAGGAAGTACTTGAAGGCGAGGGAATTGCAGCAGACGCGATACAGGTCATTCCCGTAACGGATCGTGAGGCCGTGAATATCATGCTCAGGCAGGAGGAATATATTGATTTGATAATCCCTCGTGGAGGAGAAGGGCTTATTCGGTTTGTTGCTGAAACCTCAAGGATACCTGTTTTGAAACATTACAAAGGTGTTTGTCATATTTATGTGGACAGTGATGCCGATCTTGAACTTGCGACCCCTGTTATTGTTAATTCAAAAGCTCAGAGACCCGGAGTTTGTAATGCGCTTGAAGGACTTCTTATTCATAAAGATATCGCGGAACATTATCTGCCACAACTGGCAGGAGAATTTAAGAAACACAATATAAGAATGCTTGGATGTGAAAGATCTGTGCAGATTGTATCTGATATTACAGCTGCCAGGGATGAAGACTGGGGGACAGAATTTCTAAACCTTAGTCTCTGTGTAAAAGTTGTTGAAGATATGGAAGAGGCATTCTCGTATATTGAAGAATATGGTTCTCAGCACACTGAAATAATACTTTCTGAAAATTATTCCAATGTGCAACGATTTTTGAAGGAAGTTGATGCATCAGCAGTAATGGTAAATGCTTCCACCAGATTTAACGATGGCGGAGAACTTGGCCTTGGGGTAGAAATTGGAATAAGTACTACAAAGCTTCATGCTTATGGCCCAATGGGACTTGAAGAATTGACAACCAGAAAGTTTATTGTTTATGGTCAGGGGCAGGTCAGGACTTGATCCGTAAAGTCGGTATTTTAGGGGGGACTTTTGATCCAATTCATTATGGTCATTTAGAGCTTGCAGAGGCAGCGGGCAGATTATTCTCCCTTGATGAGATTGTATTGATCCCTGCTGCAGTCCCACCCCACAAATTACATAGGCAAATAACACCTTTTGCCCATAGAATTGCCATGCTTAATCTTGCAGTTCAGAAGAACACAACTTTTCACGTTTCAAGCATTGAACAACTGCTGTCAACTCCTTCTTATACAATTGACACCCTGCGACATATACAGCTTCATTCTGTTGAGAATAGAGCATTATATTTTATAATCGGTGCAGATGCCTTTATGGATATTGAGTCCTGGAAACAGTATAAAGATGTTCTAAAGATTTGTCATTTTATCGTATTTACCAGAAAAGGTAACAAAAAAGAGAAACTTTACTACCTATTGGAGCATTTGGGCTACCAGCAAAATGCTGATTCCTGGTTTAACGGGAAAACCAAAAGATATGTTCACACCTCATCCCATTCCCTTCCAGTGCTTTCTTCCTCTATCATTCGAAAAAGAATAGGAAGAGGGGAGACCACCACTGCGATGTTGCCGTCTGATGTCATTCAATACATCGTAACCCACGAATTATACAAAACATAATTTCCATAATGTGATTGATCAGGTGGCTAAAGTACTGCTGTTTTTCCTGTTTTCACTACGTAATAGTTTGACTTTCGCTCACTGATTGATGCTATAATGGTATAACAATCATTTGGATTGCATTTTGAAACACAGAATCCTGTATTTCTCTTTCAACTATTAAGCGCTCATTATGACACAAGATATCCAGAGAAAGTCGCCCATAAAATTATTAATTGTTGATGATTCATGGGTGCTGCGAAAGGTACTGAGAGGCACAATTTCACAAAGAGATGACATTGAAATCATAGGTGAAGCAACTAACGGTATAGAAGCATTAGGGTTGATTTTGGATCTTAAGCCTGATGTTATTCTACTTGATATGGAAATGCCGACTATGGATGGCATGACAACCTTACAGCATTTGATGATCCATACGCCAACTCCTACTGTTATGTTGTCATCACTGAGCAAAAGAGGAACAACTCGTTGTTTTGATGCTTTAAAATATGGGGCAGTGGATTTTGTTTCTAAAAACAGCTTTTTTCAGGGTATGGATGGAGCGGCCCACAGTAAACTTGTTGTTAGCAAAATATTTAGTGCCGCAAAAATAGTTGTCCATTCCATTGATCCCATGCAGCAAAATAATGCATGCATAGCTCTCTCCAATGAGTATGGGAAGGTGGTTTTTTGTGAAGACTGTGGTACCCGCCAAATAGTCGGGAATGTATCTCCAGGTGTTGGAACTGTTAAATGCCAGAAGTGTGGCGATACTGTACCATTACATTTGGATAAGAGACATAGACGAATGAATTACATTACTGTCATCGGAGCAGGTGAGAGCGGCTATGCAAATCTCCTGAAAATCATTCCGGCACTGGATCCTGAAATGGGTGGTGCATTATGTGTTATGGTTCGTGATAAGATTGAACATATCGAATCTTTTGTTAAATATCTTGATTCCATCAGTGATCTTGAAGTGACACTTGGGCATAGTGGAGCAACACTTGAGGGGGGCTGTTGCTATGTATTCTCTGGTTTAAACAATGTGACTCTTTCTCCTTATTCAGGAAATTACACATTGCAGATAGACCAGGTGGATAGAGAAGAATCAATAGGAAACTTTGGAGCGATTGATTCGCTCATGATCTCATCCGCATCTCTTTTAAATGGCAGGGTAACTGGTATTTTACTCTCAGGATCAAGCACTGATGGAATCAAAGGCATGGAATGTATTTTAAAAGAAAATGGAACCTGTTTTGTTTTGAATCCTGCACATTGCTTTCATAAAACCATGATCGAAGGTCCGATGGGGCGATATGACCTTCAGGATGATCTTGACGAAAACAGTCTTGCCGTAGAAATCCAAAAATGCCATTTTGCCAATAAAGAAAATATTATCACTGCCTGACCCTGACATAATAGTAATAGAAGGCGAGCGATGAGATCCTTTCGAGGCTTCCATGCCGCTTATCAGCATTATTCACTGGCATACATTTTTTATGTATTTACCTGATATATCTGGTCAGGAAGATACGTCTGCTTAGATACTCCTAAGCAACTTGGTGAGACATTGGGGAACCATGGTTTCAAGTTCTGTTGCAGTGTACCCAAACCCATTTTGACTGTAAAGACTATCACCTGCCATACCATGTAGGTAGACACCAGCTGCTGCTGCTTCTTCTGCTTTTAAGTTTTGACAGAGCAGTCCACCGATGATACCTGTCAGGACATCTCCCATACCCCCAGTGGCCATGCCTGGATTACCGCTGGTATTGATATACGTAAGGCCGGTGGATGAGGTGATTATAGTCCCTGCACCTTTTAGTAGCATAATACAGTCTTTGCGATCTATACTGAACAGACTACATGCCGTCCGTGCAGCTTTTACCCGGTTATCCTGGATTTCCTCAATGGTACACCCCAGAAGTCTGGACATTTCCCCAGGGTGTGGAGTGAATATTCGAGGGCCAGCAGCTGGTGGAAGGTTATCTCTGTTTTTTGCTATGATATTCAATGCATCAGCATCTATTATCATGGGTAGTTCAACAGTTTCATATAATCTTAAAACAAGCTCAGATGTGGCAGGCTCCATACCAATCCCGGGGCCCAAAATAACAGCTTTTTTCCCCTGTAATTTCTCTTTAATAAAAGCTAAGTCACCAACATTCAGAAATGAACTGGAAGTTGAGAGAGGAATGGTCATGGCTTCAATCAGCTGATTCTCATAAACAGTATTTAGTGCCTCTGGAGTAAAAAGACTGACCAGCCCGGTGCCGGTACGAAGTGCACCTTTTACTGCAAGGATTGCTGCTCCGGTTTTCCCTATGGACCCGGCAAGAACAGCAAGATGCCCGTGGCTACCCTTGTGGACATTATCGACACGTTTTAAGCTGGCAACGATCTTGGCAGCTGCTAAATTGTCAAGGAGTTCGGTTGTGATGCGGGCACGACCCAGAATTTCAGGTGGTATACCGATATCTATAACATGCAGATCTCCAGCAAACTCCGGACCATTATGCAGCACATGTCCAGGATTGGGGCAACTGTACGTGGCAGTATGATCGGCTCGAACACAACTCCCAAGTATTTTACCATTATCAGAATCCAGGCCAGATGGAATGTCTACAGCCACGACCGGAACACCACGCACTGAATCTGAAAAATTGATAAAATTGACTATATCAGCATAATGATTTGCAACAGACCTGCTAAGCCCTGTACCGAAGATGGAGTCGATAATTGCATAGCAGCGTTGTCCCTGATTGATGAATTGCTTGTAGAGCACAGGGAGCGTCTGTACACGGCCAGACGAATCTATAACATGAAAGGGGAGCCTTAGTCTTCGAACTATGGCCATGTTGGTCGCAGCATCTTCTGTTAGATTGTCTGGATCGACAAGGAAAAAAAAGATTGGTTTACAGCCGCGTTGGTGGAGATGTCTTCCAATAACCAGTCCGTCACCACCATTGTTTCCAGGCCCGATAAAGATAAGGGCAAAAGAATTTTCCGGATTTCCAAGTTCCTTTTCCATCATGCGGACGGTGCCAAGACCGGCATTTTCCATAAGAAGAATTCCGGGGATATGATACTCTTCGATGGCGCTTTTATCGAGCGCCCGCATTTCAGCAGCACTGGGTAGTTTCATGTATATTCCGCCTGTTTATATCGTTTCGATCACAAAAGTGCTTTCAGGGAAGCAATAATCGCTTCTGCCAGTTGTTCTGGACTGTAGTCCGAATGTTTTATAATACCCAGATAGTATCTACCAAGTGAGAAGACAAGAACGTCATTTCCCGAATTCCTTTCAACGCAACAGTAGATATATTTTCTTCCCGATAGTTCTTCAGCCAGCGAATCACAATATTTGCCACTGGTCACAATGGCAGATGAAAGGGCAACAGCATCGTCAAGATTATTATTAACAACATAGCCATCGTCGCGAACCAGGATATAACTGGATACGCCATCAATATCACCAATTTGTGAAAAATCTTTTGCTGTGGACATGGTCTACTCCTGTGAGCTGCTTTCCAGACGGTTTCTAAACGAATTTCGGAGATCTTCATTATCGATTTCTTTTGCAAGCAAATTAATGAGATCAGGAATTTTATCAAGAGATGGCGATCCATTTGCTGCCCAGACATCAAAAGAATCTCGAAAAATAAGTTGTGCAATTGGTCCAATTTGACGAGCGAGATTATCCCTTATACTTGTCAAAGGACCACTTAATTCAGAATCCGTGGCCATGAGTGCTGTCATGATATCTTTCGACGGTGGAGGATTTGCATCTGCCAGGATGACAGGAGAGGGAAGGGGATCTTTAGATTTTTCGTATTCTGAAGGAGCAGTTTCAATATTCAGTGCCATTTGCACCGTCATCTTCAGCATCTCAGGAGAAAGAGATGGCTGGTGAAGCAAAAATAACCAGTGGCCATTTTGCATGCTTGTTCCGTAGAGAACCAGATCTTTGAAACTGACACGGATTGATTTGGTGTCATGAAAATGAACGGTAAGGAGTGTAACAACTTTTGAGAGTTTTATTCCCACTTGCTCCATGGAATCAGAATCTGCTATACCAGTGGTCTGGTTGGAGTACAATCCTTTGTCGGGAGCAAATAAGAATCCGCCTGCAACTTCTGGAAGACTGGCTATAATGTCAGAAAGCTTTGATTCATAATCCATCTGGACTCCACAGCGTCATTTATGTTTTTGATGTCTTGAAGAAATATCGAGTGGTGACAGGTACCATCAATTACCCATAGTCATCCTTATAATATTATATGTATGATTTTTCACTGTCAAGGAATAATAATTATGGAATCAGGTGCTTGCGTATTATTATATGAAATTGGAGTGACGTACTTAAGGAGAATGTAAATGGAAATACTGGTCTTCCAGGAAAAAGGTTCCGGCGAACAAAAAATTGAAGGGGTTGTAGAGTATGGTACCTCAATTAAAATAAAAGAGATTATTTCAATTGATACCTTTCTTCCAGATTTCATAGAAGAACCGGCGGATTTTGTAGATAAGAATTTTTCAGCGGACTTGGTGTTGAATTATTTAAACCATCCAGATCTGGTTTATTATCTGATAATGCTCTGCGAAAGAAAGAATATTCCTGTGGTTTCACCAGGAAAAAAAGGTAAAGGCTTTACACCCTTTACATGCTGTGGGCTTGGTAAAAGTGATACACTCGGAGCATATGGCGAGAAATTCGGAACCCCCGAATACAAAGTGGAACTCGAAGGGGACCGTATCAGGGATATTACTGTGATTCGAGGCGCACCATGTGGCGCCACATGGGATGCCTTACAGGAATACATCGGTTGTCTGATAGATGATGTTCTTGTGAGGCTTCCAAGGCAAGTGCAGTATTTTTGTTCTGCAGACCCAAGTGGATTCGATCCTGTTAGTGGCAAAAGTCCTGTTCATTTTGCAGGATATGTTCATATTGCAGCCTTAAAACATGCAATTGAAAAGGCAAAATGATGCATTTGGTGTGGGAGTTGAATTAATCCCTGTTGGTAAGAAGTTCTTTGCAGGCATCACATGCCGTAAAGCCTGATTCCTTTGCAAGAAGGACATTTTTAAATTCAATGGTACAATCCTGACAATGGTAGAATTCGCAGCCCTGAACATGAAAAATATGGCTTTTTATATTCCCATGCACTGTTCCTTCCGTTAAATACATCGTTTCTTTACTGGAACTTCTATTATATTCAGTGGAAGTGGGAAGATTCTCCAGGGTGGTTTTATTGGCAGCATTATCACCTTTGCGACGGAAAAGGCTTCTCATTTTTTGCAGGTTTGGTGCAATGTATTTCTCACCAAGTGAGAGAAAAATATTTTTGAGGAAAAGGGGAATAACAGGATGCTCTTTGGCGGTTTGTTTGATGTAATAAAGAGTAATAATAGAAAATACTCCGTTGGGCATCCATAATAACGGTGCAACCGGAAGGGTAGTATCCCCAGCTGCATTTTTCCCGACTGTGAAAAGAATATAATAGAGTATAAAAAACGCCAGTCCAAGCGGAACTCCTGCCGCTTTCCTTCCAGGGCCAGCCTGTAGGCCCAGTGGCATTCCCAGAAGACTGAGAATGAAGCAGCCAACCGGAAGAACAAGACGTTTGTGGTAATGAATCTGCATGTCACGTCTCTGCTTGTTTTCAATCCGGCTGTTACCAATGGATTCACTTAACTGGGTCATGGTAAGAGCGGAAACATCAAGCTTGGTAACATCTTCTCCATCAAGTATGGTTGGTGGTTGTAACGGGATATTGATTGTGTATTTATCAAAACCTATAATCTGAGACCTGAAGCCATCCGGGCGATGGAGACTACCATTCTCAAGTATTATGGTCACAAGCATGTTATCAACCTGTGCCTCCATTGAGCCGAATTGTGCCATGGTGATGATAGGGGTAACCTGGCCTCGCATATCAGAGACCCACACATTACTCCATTTTCCCGTTTCTTTGTCTATGGAATCAACATAGACAACGAGGTCTCCAAGGGCCTCAGTAAATTGATTTTCTTTTATACCTTTGTCTATCTTTTCCTTGGCTACCTGAAACATGAGTTGTTTCATGGCAATTTCAGATTTTGGAATAAGGGCTGCTGAGAAATATCCTGTAAGAATTGAAATGGCCGCAGAAACAAGGATAACCGGGGGGAGCATTTGGTAGAGACTGACTCCACTGGCTTTAAAGGCCAGGATCTCAGAATCTGCGGCGAGTCTAGTAAAGGAAATAATCACTCCCATCATTGCCGCCATTGGAATGGAATAAAGAAACATGTTGGGGAACAGATAGAAGAAGAGACGCAGGAAATCAACAAAACTTATTTCAAGTTCAAGGACCACATTTAAAAAAGGAATAAGTTTTACCAGAAAAAATACACTGTTCATCACAACAAAACTGGCAAAAAAGGGTGCAAGCATCTCTGTGGCCAGATAGCTGTACAATAATTTTGGTATTCTGAGAGTTTTTGCCATTATTAATAATTGTACGTTTGTCTCTATGGAGTGGAGTAGCGGGTCATTTTAATTTTGGCCAGAGTCTACAGAAAAAAGGAAAAGGTCACAAGAAAGAACTTGACTCTTAATCAAACAAGAAGATTTTTTAGTGCCTTACTCCTGAAAAGCTGTAATAAAAAACAAGAAAATATAAGTGTTTCAAACTCAAATTATTAGCATAAGCAACAGATAGCGAACGAAGAGAGACCTTCGAGACACTTACTTGCGGTTTATCCGCGTTAGTGAAGATAAACACCTTTGTGAGAACGCAACAGCTTCTGATTTCAAGGGCATCCCGTAGCTCACTGGCTATTATTATCTTAAGAGCAGTGCACCATATTGCAAAGCTTGTACAAATGGTACAGATAAGGTATCTAACGCAGGTACACTGTGAGTAAGTGCTTCGAAGGTCTCTCTTTGCCCGCTATCTGTTGCTATTCGTAACATTTTGGTATTGTTTTATTCTCATAAATTCTCGCAGTCTATGCTACCTGTTTTTCATTGCTGGAATTATGGAGTAGGGCAAATTTTACATCTCAGGCACAGGAAACATTTTATAGAAGGAGATGTTATGCATTTGTTTGAAACAGAAGATGGTGATATATGGGTTTGTATACATTGCGGACGTGACCGTGAAGAAGAGATTAAAGCCAATAACTGGGAATATATTTTTGATAAAGACGATCCGGTTCTTCGATGTAAACTTTGTGGTGGCCCGGATTATGAGATGGAAGATTAAGGATGATGGCTTTGTAAAAAGGCTTCATCCTCTTCGTTATTGCCAAAAGGATGAAGCTTTTTACGAGTGTATCAAAATGTGGGAGTTTAGAACTTGGCATCAGCCAGGGGGCCTTCAATGGTTACCTCCAGCCAGTGTTTGTCCCACCATTCTTTTGGATCTACAAAAATCCCGTTGACAAGCATGGAGAAATGCAAGTGATCCCCGCCCGCCATGCCACTGGTGCCTGAATTACCAAGGATGTCACCTCTGTTGAGTGTGTCTCCATTGGAAACATTGATCTGGCTTAAATGAGAGTACAGACTGAATAAGCCCTGTCCATGATCAAGCATGACCATGTTGCCATAAATTCCGAGGTAATCACTATACACAACAACGCCTGTTCCAGCTGCTTTGATCTTGGCATGACGGGTTGATGCGATATCCATACCCAAGTGTACCTGTTTATCTATGGCAGCACCCTGATAAAAGTAGGTACGATGATCAGCAAAACCAGCTTTGCCACTTCCCGCCATACGGATAAACCGACCAGACCAGAGTCGTTTCGGGCTCGGATTCATGCATTGATCATGGATTGTCTGATTATTGCTTTTTCGTATGGATCTATTTGCATAAAGGTATTTTTTAAGCATATCGCCTTCCATTTCGGGATAATGCTCTTCAAACTCAGGGATTTTCTTTGAAAGAAAGCCATCACCTACATGGATTTTATCTGTTTTTTGTTTAGGTTTTTTGAGTATCGGGGCAAAGGGCTTAACTGTTTTGTTTCCAGAAATATCATTTGCAAATACGATTGCCTGTGATATCTCTTCAGTGGAGTAGTTAAGGCCAATATAGGCAATGTACTTTGAATCGGAACCATCATTTAGCGGAAAACCGGGATGGTATACATGATTTAACATCACGCCATGTTTTACGGTGTCGTCTACTTTGTAAATGACTATACCTGCACCACCTGGTTTTATATATTTTGCGCTATGAATAATGGAAACTTTGGGTGGTTTTGTATCAATTATCACATTATGAAATAATTCTGTCGAATTTCCTTTCAAAAACCCACGAAAAGAATAATCAGTTACAATTGCGTGGATAACACCTTCCCCTTCTTTTAGTTTAAGAGCTTTCGTATCGATGGTAAGTTTTATTGTTTCCTTTGTTGTACCACCTGTCCCATCTTTATTCTTGTTCTGGTAATGCTTTACAAAGATATCTTTTTCCTGACCATTTTGAATGATCGAAGCTCTTACGGTACGAAGACCGCTGTTCGTATCACTTACCGTAAGGGATAAATTTGTCTTTTTCCCAATGAATTCCGGTAACACATCCCCTGCTATCAAGGGCTTTTCACCTTCAAAATAGGTGAAAAAGACATACCCTCCTGCTCCTGCAAAGAGAAGTATTATGATAAGAAGAAAAGGGAAGGACGATCGTTTCTTTCTGCGGATTCTGTTAACTCGAGCCATAATAATTATAAGTGAATTTAAATGATAAAAGGATTGTTAATCCCAGATAATTGTATACTTTTCAATATGGAAATTTTTATTGGCCTTAACGATAAGCCTTTTCCCAATTTCCTGTTCCAGTTCATCGGTGACTGATTTTTCTTCCTTATGGAACATATCAGCAACGCGCGGATGGACATTAATGGTGACACTTGCTCCTTTATTCTGTTTTGCTCTACGTGAAATCTTACGAAATATTTCATAGCATAGAGTTCGGCGAGATTTAAGGACAGCTTCACCGCCACAGTAATGACAAGGTTCACACATCATCTGACTCAGATTTTCACAACTTCTTTTACGAGTCATCTGAACCAGGCCAAACTCTGTGAGCTTAAGGATGTTTATACGACTTTTATCTTTTTTCACAGCTTCCTTAAAAGAGGTGAAAAGCTCTTCCCTATGCCCTTCATCTTCCATATCAATGAAATCAATTATTATAATTCCACCAATATTGCGCAATCTTAATTGATATGCAATTTCCTTTACAGCTTCTATGTTAGTTGTGAAAATTGTTTCTTCAAGGTCATTGTTACCAACATAACGGCCAGTGTTGACATCAATAACAGAAAGGGCTTCTGTGGTTTCAATAATTATGTAACCACCCGAACGTAACCAGACTTTTTTCTCAAGTGCTCTACCTATTTCAACATCTATTCCATATGCTTCAAAAAGAGGGCCATTCCCCTGATATAAGGAAATGCGATTTTGAAGTTTTGGCGCAAAAGTTTTCACAAAATTCAGAAGTTTTTCATACGTTTCCCGGTTATCGAGAATAAGATTTTTGACTTCTTCAGTAAAAAGATCCCTCACAGAACGAAGCGTGATATCAAGGTCTTCGTAAATCATTTTTGGAACACTGGATGTTTGATTTGAGATATCCTGGATTTCGTCCCAAAGAAGGAGCAAAAATTCCATATCGGCCTCAAGTTCTTCCCGCGTTGAATTTTCAGCAACAGTCCGTACGATGAATCCGGTACCTTTAGGCCGAAGTGATTCAATGCGTTTTTTTAAGGCATTTCTAGCCTCTTCGTTCTGAATTTTTCGTGACACACCGATATGGTCAGTGAGTGGCATAAAGACCAGATTTCTACAGGGCAACGTAATGTGACAGGTGAGTCTGGCGCCTTTAGTTCCGATGGGCTCCTTGCCAACCTGTACAATTATGTCCTGCCCTTCCTGGAGAAGGCTTTCAATGCTCATACCAGGAGATCGACTGAGGTCTGTGTCAGGAAAGGTAGATGTGAATTCAAGTTTTCCACAAGGATTTTGTCTTTTCATCATCCTTGCATCAAGATCTTTATTTGAAATATACACGTCATCTACATAGAGGAAGCCTGTTCTCTCAAGGCCAATATCAACAAATGCAGCCTGCATACCAGGGAGAACCCTTACTACTCGACCGCGATAAATGTTTCCGACCAATCCTTTTTCTGTTGGACGCTGAAGGTGAAACTCTGCAAGGTGCCCATTTTCAACAAGCGCAATGCGAATCTCGTAACTTGTTGAATTGATAAGTATTTCGCTGCTCATAAAATGTCTTTATATAGGGAGGGTATTACTTGGTTGACAAGCTGCTTGTGTCGTATTTATACTCTTAATATCATACATCAGTTTTCTTTATAAATCTTCTTATAATTCAAAAAATTTTTTAGCAACTAATCCAGGATGACAGGAATTTCGGTAATTATCCCAACCTATAACAGGGCAGATTTCCTTGGGCGTGCACTTGCTTCTGTTAGTCGTCAAACAAGGCGTTGTGATGAAATCATAGTCATTGATGATGGCTCGGATGATGATACACGGAATTGTGTTGATGACTTTGCAAAAAAGGACATGCTCCCTGTAAATTATTTTTATCAACCTAACAGAGGGCCAGCAGCTGCCCGAAACCTTGGTATCAAATCTGCCCAATATTCATATCTGGCTTTTCTTGATTCCGATGACCATTGGCATAAGAACAAACTGGCCCTGCAACACAAGACACTTGAGGCTCATCCTGAAATACTGATATCTCATACTAAGGAACGTTGGCTTCGTCGGGGAAAACATCTTAATCAGAAAAAGATTCATCAGCCTGGCGGTGGAGACATTTTTCAGCATTGTTTACAACTTTGTGCCGTTGGCATGTCCACTGTTATGGTGAGAAAGGAGCTTTTCAATACAGTTGGGTTCTTTAATGAGGCTTTTCGCTGTTGTGAAGATTATGATTTATGGCTTCGGGTGAGCTGCCAATTCCCATTTCTTTTGGTTGACATGCCCCTCACTGTCAAAGAAGGCGGCAGGGAAGATCAGGTATCCTATCAATATAGAATTGGAATGGACAGGCTACGGATTGCGGCCATTATTGATCTATTAAAGAATGCGGTATTGACAGCAGAACAGGTAAAATGGACTCTTGAAGAGTTGCAACGAAAATGTCATGTATACGGCAATGGTTGTTTTAAACATAAAAAGGAGCAGGAAGGTGTGGTGTATCTCACTATTGAAAATTGGGCTGGGAAATGTCTCAACAACAAAACGGTTCAGATTTTAAAATTTCCTGAAACTCCTGAAGTTTTATAATAAACTTCTCTGTAACACAACAAACGGTATACTTTATGACAGCAATAAGATCCTGGAAAGACCCCTCTATTTATATAAAGCAAATCCATGTTGAAGAATCCTGCATAGATCTTGATTACACAAGGGGTATTCTTAAAAGGGCAGATCTTCCATATACAGTGATCCCCGACAAGACCGATCCTGTCGGTATTAAGGGGGAATACCCGGATAACCTGGTTCAAGGAAAGCATCACTTATTGCTTGCTAAAAACCGTGGTCATTTTTTCAAACCTTGTCCTGGTACCAAAGAGTACAGATGCTGCGATTATCAGGTTCTAAATATCGGCATGGGATGCCCCATGGATTGCGTGTATTGTATCCTGCAAGCCTATCTGAATAAGCCCTGGTTGACTTTTTTTGTTAACAAGGAGAACTTACTCGATGAGATGCAAGTAGCTTTTACAGCAGAGCCGGACAGGTTTTTCCGCATTGGAACCGGAGAATTCACAGATTCCATGGCGCTGGACAGAATTACATGCCTGAGCCCTTTTCTTGTTGAATTTATGGCTAAGCAAAAACAGGCTGTTCTTGAATTAAAAACCAAAAGTGCGGTGATTGACAGTTTAAAGAATTTAAACCACAATGGAAGAACCGTATTGGCATGGTCACTGAATAGCCTGCCTGTCATGGAAAAAGAAGAAATTAGAACAGCAAGTCTTGACGAACGCCTGCACGCTGCAGCTCAATGTGCAAAATGGGGATATAAGCTGGCCTTTCACTTTGATCCGATAATAGATCATTCAGGATGGGAGGAGGGCTATGAACAAACCATTACAAAACTGTACCAGACTGTCCCGGCTGAACAGATTGTATGGATATCCCTTGGGGCGTTGAGATATTTACCAAATTTAAAAACAATTGCTACCAGCAGGTTTCCACAGTCTCAAATTTTTTATCAGGAATTTATTGAAGGACTTGATAACAAAAAACGGTATTTTCGTCCAAGACGTGTAGAACTCTACAAACATATTTATTTTTTACTAAAACAACGTGCATCAGCTCAAACCTGTATTTATTTCTGCATGGAAAGTGATGAAATATGGAAAGAAGTAATGGGATTTAAACCTGAAGAAAAGGGCGGTATTCCAGCCATGTTGGATCGGACAGTTCGCGCCTGAACGGGATCCTATGCCACAGAGGTTTACTTCTTAAATAAACTGGAATATGGTGTTACAAAAACAGTGATAGGATAAAACTGTCAGGAAAATTATCGGAGAACATATATGATTAATAAAGTGATTTTAGTTGGACATCTAGGACAGGATCCTGAGTTAAAGTACACCCAGGCTGGTACTGCTGTAACGAATTTAAGTGTTGCCACAAATCGTTCCTGGAAGGATAAAGATGATAACTGGCAGGAAGAAACAGAATGGCATCGTGTTATCGTCTGGGCGCAGTCAGCTGAAAACTGTGCTAATAATTATTCCAAAGGGAACAAAGTGTATGTTGAGGGACGACTGCAAACACGTAAATGGCAGGATCAGAACGGCAATGACCGCTATACAACAGAAATTGTCGCGTACGTAATTAGAAATCTCACGCCAAAGCCTGGTGAAGGCGGTAACACTGGTTTTGGTGGGGAACCGCCACTGCCTGATGAGTCTCGAATGGGACCGGTTGGTGAAGGCACAGGTGATGACGTGCCTTTTTAACCAGGAACTATCAGAGCTGATTTTTTTTCAAAAACCCGTCTTATGGACGGGTTTTGTTGTTTGTGAACAAATCCCCCGACTCTTTTGTTAGCCTCAATAAACACAATTCCATTTCTTTCATATCATAACCTTGACTGCAACGTTAGCTGTTCCTATTGTTCAAGACAAATAAAGAAAACGCACCACTTAAATGCTCACTGCCCATAAGGCGTGTCCATTTAATGTGTTTTGTCATGTGAAACATAAGGGAAGGGTATTATTGATGGAATATTACGAACTTTTGGGGGTTGCCAAGGGAGCTTCCACCCAGGAAATAAAAAAAGCATACCGTAAGCTTGCGTTAAAGTATCATCCTGACAGAAATGAGGGTGATAAAGCTGCAGAAGAAAAGTTTAAAGAAATCAGTGAAGCATACGCAGTTCTTTCTGATCCACAAAAGAAACAGCAATATGATACTTACGGTTCCACTGATTTTCACCAAAAATATTCACAGGAAGATATTTTTAAAAATTTTAATATGGATGATATCCTGCGCCAGTTCGGGTTTGGTGGAGGCGCTTCAACCGGTGGATTTCGCACCAGTATGGGAGGAGGTGGCGGGAACTCCTTTAGCTCTATTTTTGGGCAGGCAGGTGGCGGGTGTGCGGGAGGGGGGTGTCAGCAGGCACCTGTAAAAGGACAGGATATGACCTACCAGATCTCAGTAACTCTTGAAGATGTTTTAAATGGTGCTGAAAAAAGTATTGCACTCCGAAATAACGGAAAAAGTCATAATGTAAATGTCCGCATTCCCAAGGGGATAGAGGCAGGTAAGAAACTTCGGTTAAAAGGAAAGGGCGGTCAGGCCCCTCCAGGAGGAATACCCGGGGATCTCTTTTTGAAGGTGGATATTACACCCCACAAAAACTACGAAAGGGATGGGGACAATCTTGTTTATGAACAAAAGATTCCATTTAGCCAGGCATGCCTTGGGGCAAAAGTTACTGTTGAAACACTTGACGGTAAAACATTTAAGGTTAATGTCCCTCCCGGGATTCAAGGAGATTCAAAACTGAGAATCAGGGGCCATGGATTGCCAAGTGGCATTAATGGTCGGGGAGATTTACTTGTAAAGGTTGGAGTGGATATCCCCAAAGAACTAAATGAAGAACAGCAGGAAATGATAGAAAAACTTCAGGAGTCTGGGTTATAATAAGCAATTAAAACGCTATGGAAAGAGGGTTCATGCTGATGTCCATCATGAACCCTCTTTTTTTTGTTTTGTACTATTTGATGACCTCGTAAAAAGGTCAAAAACAGGATGGACTTGGAAAAACCTTCATATTCGAGGCACGGAAATTTATTATCTTTTCGGCGTACTAAGGTACGTTGAAAAGATTATAAATTTGCAGTAACGAAGAAGATGAAGAGTTTTTACGAGTCCATCATTTAATAATTTGTGTCGGCATATGCCAGCCAGCCGCCAGCATTAACAAGGTTTTTGTCATACGTGTTTAGAGAAAATGAGCATTCAAGGTCATTTTGATTCTGATCACTTGATGTTACTGTCACTTTTTCATTGTCCATGTCAACGGACAGGTTAAGTGTACCAGACATTGCAAAAACGGCATCAATATCTTTTTCATTCAGTTCCATGGCAAGAATGCCGCAGTTGAACATATTCTGTCTAAAAATTCGTGCAAAACTTGACGCAACCACAACATTAATCTCATTCACTTCAAAGGCCCAGACGGCATGTTCTCGGGAAGAGCCACAACCGAAATTGGCTCGTGTTATCACGACTTTTGCCTCTTCCATTTCTTTTGAATGGCTGTCAAACTGTTTGCCATCCAGCAGGAGATCCTCAAGTAAGTGAGGTTTTAATGCAATCTTGGTGATTTCTGTGAGATATTTTGCAGGAATTATCTCATCGGTGTTAATATCACTTCTATCCAGCAGGACCGCAGGTCCACCAAATGTTTTCATCGTATATACCTCTTAATTAAGCAAGAAATTTTCTAGGGTCACTGATTGTTCCGGTAACAGCTGCCGCTGCAGCAGAAGCTGGGCTCATAAGATGTACCATGCCACCTTTGCCCATCCTGCCGTTAAAATTCCTGTTTGTTGTTGATGCACAAACTTCGTCTTCTGCCAGCACTCCCGAACTCATACCAAGACACGCACCACAGGTTGGGTTTAAAACACAGAATCCGGCATCCATAAATATTTTAATGATGCCTTCTTCAAGTGCTTGTGAATATATCCCTGGTGTGGCTGGGGTGACAATTCCTCTTACACCGGCAGCTAACTTTTTACCCTTAAGAATTGCTGCCGATTCACGTAAATCTTCGATACGACCATTAGTACAGGAACCGATATAAATCTGATCAACAGGAGTTCCATCCATATCAGGAATATCTTTCACGTGGTCAGGTTTGTAACCAAAAGTAACCTGTGGAACAAGATCTGAAACATCAAATTCAATCACTTCAACGTATTCGGCATCTGTATCGGAATGCCATTTCGCAAATTCTTCAACTGCGGCATCAACGGTTATGTAATCATCTTTTATAAATGGCCAGAGATACTCAGCAGTGACACGATCGGGAAGACATATGCCGCTGGTGGCTCCTGCCTCAACCGCCATATTGCACAAAGTCATACGGGATGACATATTCATTTCGTCAACTAGAGGACCAACAAACTCGATAACTCTGTCGGTTGCGCCATTTACTGTGAGCTTCTTAATGATTGCAAGAATAACATCTTTGGCAGAAACTCCATTTTGTAACTCACCTGTAATCGTTACTTTCATTGATAGAGGTGCACGAAATGTACAGACACCTTTTAAAATACCAACTTCAAGATCAGTTGTGCCAACACCTGCTGCAAAAGCACCAAAGGCGCCATGTGTGCAGGTATGAGAGTCTCCCATGATAACAGTATAGCCAGGACGAATAAAACCTTTCTCAGGAAAGAGTGCATGACAGACACCATTTTCGCCAACATCAAAAAAATCTTGAATGTTTTGCCGTTTGGCCCATTCACGCATGATCTTTCCCTGCATTGCTGTTTTGGAATCCTTGGCGGGTGTCACATGATCAATTACTGCTTTTATTTTGGTGGGATCAAAGACTCTGTCCATTCCTTTTTCCATCAAATCCATGATGGCAATTGGAGTTGTGATTTCATGGCAGAGTACAACATCCAGATCAAGTACCATGTTTTCAGGAGTTGGATTATCCCTCAGGTGACTATTAAATATTTTTTGGGCAATGGTTTCTCCCATGAGTTCGCTCCTTATTAAAATAAATAGTTTTGTTCCAATTGATTTAAATTGGCAGGAAAATTTGATATATTACTCCAATTAGGATACTCATGCCAGTAGATAATCTGTTTAAAGATGTTGTTTACCAGCATCTTATTAATATCTGCCCATACTATTTTGGAGAATAGAGTAATGAACTCAATTTTTGCATTTTTAATATGCTTTAGTTTTGTATTTGGACACGTGTCTCCTTTGTTTGCTGCCCATGGAATTTCCATCGATGGAAACTTGAAATATAAACCGGATTTCAAACAGTTTGAATATGTTTCCGATAAGGCCCTAAAAGGTGGAAAACTTGTACTGCACGATAATGGCAGCTTTGACAAGATGAATCCATTCACATTAAAAGGAACACCACCATTTGGCCTTGACATGTTTGTTTTTGAGCCTTTGGCAGAGGGGAGCCTTGATGAACCGTTTGCTGAATATGGATTAATCGCCAGTGACATCGAGCTAGCCGATGATAAACTTTCCATGATCTTTACCATTAATAAAAAGGCCACTTTTTCTGATGGCAGTCCAGTAACTCCTGAAGATGTTCAATTTTCTTTAAATACCTTTAAAAGTAAAAAGGTGCATCCATTTTACCCCTTCTATTACCAGGATATAAAAGAGGCAAAAATACTCGATGATCATCGTGTTCAATTTTTGTTTAGTAACACAAACAGAGAACTTCATATGATAGCATCCCAAATACCTGTGCTTTCAAAGAAGTTTTATAGCGAACATTCTTTTTCTGAAAATGATAATACAAAAAAAATGACCGCCCCAATTGGATCCGGGCCGTATATTGTAAGTGCTATCAATCAAGGAAAATCCATCACTTACACGCGAAACCCGAATTACTGGGCAAAGGATCATCCGGTTCGTAAGGGGATGTATAATTTTGATACAATTGTTGTGAAGTACTACAAAGACCAAATTGTAGCTGTCGAGGCTTTTAAGGCTGGCGAATTCGATTTTATGCTGGTGAATATTGCCAAACAATGGGCAAGAGACATGGTTGGTAAACGATTTGATGACGGGTCTCTTATCAAAAAACGATACCCTCATAAAAACAATGCAGGGATGCAGGGCTTTTTGATGAATACCCGCAGACCTCTCTTTCAGGATAAGCGTGTGCGAAAAGCATTGGGGCTCGCTTTTGATTTCCAATGGATTAACAAGTCACTTTTTTACAATCAATATACAAGGAGTCATTCCTATTTTAACAATTCTTATCTGGCTGCAACCGGTCTCCCCACAGGACTTGAGCTATCATATCTTGAGCCCTTTCGAAAAGATCTTCCTGAAGAAGTCTTTACAACTCCTCTTAATCCACCTGATTCAAATGATAAGGGCGGTATGAGAGCTAACCTTAGAAAAGCACGAAATTTACTTCAAAAGGCAGGATGGTCCATTAAGGAAGGTGTATTGCAGAATGAAAAAGGCAAGCCTTTTCAATTTGAAATTTTACTGGTCTTACCATCTTTTGAACGAGTAATGGCCCCATATGTCAATAATTTAAAAAAACTTGGAATGAAAGTTGATTATCGAACCATTGATCCAGCCTTGTACACGGACAGGGTTCAGAATTTCGATTTTGATATGATTGTGCATGTATATGGCCAATCGCTTTCACCGGGTAATGAACAGAAAAATTTCTGGCATTCCGAGTCAGCCAACAGAAAAGGATCAAAAAATCTTGCGGGTGTCAATAATCCGGTGGTGGATGTAATGGTTGACAAGATAATTTATGCAAAAACCCAGGAAGAATTAACCGCAGCCTGCAAGGCTCTAGATCGCATTCTCTGGTACGGTTACTATGTTGTACCAAACTGGTATCTTAATGTTCATCGACTGGCGTATCATAACAAATTCAATCAGCCCGAAACTCTGCCATTGTACTACATTCATAACCAATATCTTATGACATGGTGGAGTAAAGATACCAAGGCCAAAGCTCGGTAAGAAGGAATATAATGAAACCGTTTAAAATATTATTTGTTGATGACGAAGAGATCAATCTACTGAATTTTAGAATGATTTTTCAGGACATGTATGAAATCATCACCACCAATTCCGGTGAAGAAGGATTGAAATGTTTCCAGGAAACAGAAGATATCGGACTTGTTATTTCAGATCAGCGTATGCCTGGCATCAGTGGCACTGATATGCTTCGCAAGATTTATGAGATAGATCCAGATCCTATCAGAGTACTTCTCACAGCGCATAACCAGGTTGAGTATATTATGGATGCCATTAATCTTGGCAGGATTTACCAGTATATTCTTAAACCATGGGACACAAATGAGCTAATCCGCGTAATTGATCGGGCAAGGGATCTTTATTTTCTTAAGAAGGAGAATATCAGTCTGACAGAAGAGCTTGAGGAGAATAATAAAAACCTGGAATATATTAATCAAAAGCTCTGGAATATGAACGAAGTTCTTGAAAAGGATGTTCAAAGAAGAAAAAAACTTGAGGCATCCCTCAGGGAAAGTGAAGAACGTTTCAGAAAGTTTACGCAGGCATCACAGGATATAATCGTTCTCTTTGATGTTGAAGGAAATAGTCTTTATGCCAACCCTGCCGTTACAGCACTTCTTGGTTATAACGATGAGGAATTGAAAAACAAACCGCTGGGGACAAAGCTTCACCCTGATGATCGTAAAATTGTGGGCGAAGAAATCAGTGCGCTCCTTGCAAGTGATCAAATACCAGGAGCCCTGGAAGTAAAGATCCAAAAACAGAACCAGGAATATCTTGATATGGAGATGAGTCTCTTCTGTATGGATATGTCTGGAGGTGAACGAATCGTCGGATCGGTAATCCGTGACATAACCCAACGAAAAAAAGATGAAGAACAGTTGCGTCTCTCTGAAAAACGACTCAGTGATCTTTCTGCCATGCTTATCACTGCACAGGATGATGAGCGACGTCGAATATCCATGGAACTTCATGATGAGTTCGGCCAGTCACTGGCCGCACTTAAACTTCAGTTGCATGCCATGGAAAATAAATTATTCACTCAGGAAACACCTCAGAATGATGATACCGTAGAAGGGCTCCGCGAATTGAGGCAGTATGTGAATGTTCAGATTGAATATGTACGTAATCTTTCACATGAACTGTGGCCTGCTGCAGTTGATGACCTTGGAATTGATGCAGCTTTTGATAACCTTATCAGTAAATTTCTTAAATACTCAGAGATAGATTTTGATGTCAACATGAAAGCCATAGGACACTATTTTTCTGTGGAGGAACAGAGACATCTTTATAGATTGCTTCAGGAATCATTAAATAATATCATAAAACATGCTGCAGCAAAAGGCGTACAAATTCATGCAGGGCCTGTGGAAAATAATGTTGTTCTTGCTGTTCATGATAATGGCTGTGGTTTTGACGTTGAGGCCGTTTCAAAAGTTACCGGTAAAAAAAGGGGTATAGGGTTGCAGGCAATTGCTGAACGGGTAAAACTTCTGAATGGTAAAATGGAAATCAATTCCAGACCGGGCATGGGAACTTCTATTATTTTTACTCTTTCACAGGACGGGAACAAGTGAAACAGGTGACACACATAAAACTCAGAAGTTTAGAGGAAACCTCCATTTTTGCACACCTGCTTGCAAGTTTGGCCCTTCCCGGGGATCTTATCTGTTTGAACGGGGATCTGGGTGCAGGAAAAACGGCATTGACCCAGGAAATAGCAAAAGGATTGGGAGTTCCCGCTTCCTGCTATGTCACCAGCCCGACGTTCTCTATTTTACAGGAATATCCCGGTAAAATGCCATTATATCATATGGACTTTTACCGTCTATCGGATGAAACTGAAGTTGAAGATCTTGGCTTTGAAGAGTTCTTTTATCTTTCAGGTTTAACAGTGATAGAATGGTCTGAACGGGCAGGTGCGCTTATTCCGGATTCACGCTTGTTACTGCAGATGACCATCGAAGATGAAACAATACGAAAAATCGAGTTTGATTTTGGTAGTGGGTCCTGGAAGGAACGCCTAAGCCTTCAACTAAATCAATTTTGTTAAATGGCTTTTGGTATCAAAAGTCACGCCTTTGCAAAAAGCACTTAAGCTTTGTATAGTAATCTCGTCGTTTATTTCTATGGGAGCCCGTTGCTGTGTGATTTTTTATCTGCACACTGTAACGGGCTCCCGTAGCTTTGGTATACATAATAAATACATTTCAACAGATACGTTTTATAGTCATTTATGGAAAAAAAAGTAATTCGTCTTCAGGATTGTATGAAGACATATACAATAGATCAGGACAAGGCCATAAGCCCCGAGAAAACAGTTGCACGCTTTAAAGAAAGACTCGAACACTTAAACCTTGATATCTTAAAGGAAGTAAAACGAATTGATAACGGGCGACTTGATATCCCTGTATATTTTTCAGTTTGCGGTGAAGATGCCAAAGCAATGACCGGAACCAGGAAACAGATGGGCAAGGGGGCTTCTGCCATTCAGGCACAAGCCTCGGCCTGCATGGAACTTGGAGAGCGTTTTTCTTTTTTCACATTTAAAAATAACCCTCTTAATTTTCTGGTTGGAGACTATCAGGAGATGCGTGATCAGGGCTATCCCGTGCTTGATGCAAAATATCTCTTACAGTCTGTCCATGATGAAACCCATGACGCAAAGTTTGTTGAAGATGTTTTAAAGGGCATCCCCCTGCAGTGGACCTGGGCAACAAGACTCTCTGACACTGAAGATGTTATAATTCCATTTTCCTGGTTTTTTGCAATAAATGAATTCAACGGCCCGTCCGCAGGTAATTCATACGAAGAAGCCGCTTTACAGGGCATCTGCGAGATAGTTGAACGTCATGTGTGTGCATTGGTAACCCATAAAAAAATCAAAACTCCCCTTATAAATCATGACAGTATCAGCGACCCGGTTGCTCAAAATCTTTTAAGCGTTTTTAAAGAGAATAAAATTGATCTCTACCTTAATGATTTTAGCCTTGATACCGGCATATGTACGGTTGCAGCACTGGCCATTGATCGTTCCACATTTCCTGAAAAAAGTGAAATAGTCTATACGGCGGGCACCACACCTGATCCTGAAAAAGCTTTAATTCGCGCGGTCACAGAAGTTGCACAGCTTGCTGGAGATTTTAACAGCGGTTCAAATTATATTGCATCTGGTCTTCCTAAACCATTATCCATGGATGAAGTGGCCCATGTTACAGAAAGCGGCATAAATATTCAGATTACAGATATTGAAAATCTAGGAGACAATAACATTTATACAGAAGTAAAAAACTGTGTATCAGCGCTTGCTAAACGCGGTATGGATACCTTTATGCTTGACGTTACGCATCCTGAATTAAAAATACCTGCCATTTACACCATTGTCCCCGGAGCCCATTTCCGGGAACGATCCATGATCCATGATGTTGGGTTGTTTGCCTCAAAGCTTCTTGTCGAAAAAGAGGAAGATCCGGCGCGGCTTGAAGAAAAACTTGCACGGCTTGAAGAGCTGATCCCAGATGCCTATTACCTTGCATTTTACAGAGGACGTAATCTGTATAATCTTGGATATGCAGAACAGGCAGTACTTCATTTTGAAAAAGCCATGGAACTCAATCCTGAGCAGGAAGATCTTCCATATATTTATTCCCATATGGGAAGTGCCTACAAGGATCTTGAACAGTACAATGAAGCTTTAGCGGTTTTGGAAAAAGGATTGCAGGAAGACGAAGAACGGCCTGATATTCATAATATGATGGGAGTCTGTTATTTTAAAAAAGAAGAGTATGCCATGGCTATCCCATGTTTTGAGCGTGCAGTGGAACTTAACCCTGCATCAGGAATGGACCATGCAAACCTTGGGGTGAATCACCGAAAGTTGGGCAACAGGGATAAGGCTGTTCACTTTTTTACACTTGCGCTCTCCATTGAACCAGACATCAAGTTTGCACAACAGCAACTTGCTGAGCTGCTAGCTGAATAGATCAAGGTACTTACTTGCAGTTTACCTGCGTTACATAAAAGTTTTGAGGTTTGTATATTATGTCTCCCAAGGCATTATTAAAAGAATTAAATCCCAGGAAGATCCTTGTTAGATCCACTAATTGGATTGGAGATGCTGTGATGACAACTCCTGCCGTCCATACAATCAGAAAAAATTTTCCTGACGCAGAAATTACAATGCTGGCTGTCCCATGGGTCGCAAATATTTTTGAGCTGAGCCCTGATGTTGATAAACTGTTTATTTATGATAAGACCCGTTATCGGGGGAAGGTCAGGGGCCCAATTGATCTTGCAAAAGATATAAGAAAATTAAACTTCGATGCAGCCATTTTACTGCAAAATGCTTTTGAAGCCGCCTTTATAACAAAAACTGCCGGTATTCCCATAAGAGCTGGCTATAAACGTGACGGTAGGGGACTTCTCCTTTCCCATGGCGTCACAATAAGCGATGAAACAAAGAAGAAACATCAGGTTCACTATTACCAGGATATGCTTAAAGGTCTTGGGCTTACTCCAGGATCTGATGACCTTCGCCTGCCTCTTTCTGATGATCTTATGGCATGGGCTTATGCACTGGTTGATAGTTTTAAATGCCAGAGCCCGGTCAGTACTGATGGTTTGCAGCAGGGCAAGGAACTTCCCTGTACTCCAGATTTAAAAACATTAAAAAATACTGGTTCCTCAATACCAGTTATTGGCTTTAATCCTGGCGCTGCTTTTGGACCTGCAAAACAGTGGCCTGTGGAAAAATTTGCTCAACTTGCTGCGACCATAAGCCATAATTACGGGGAAAGTGGTTGTGTTATTATGGTGTTTGGGACTGATGTGGATACCAAAGCTGCACAGACTATAAAAAGCTTTTCCCCCAGGACGCCCTATCATGTACAGGACATGACAGGAAAGACAGACTTAAAACAGGCCATGGCACTCATTAAATGTTGTGACGCATTTGTGACAAATGATTCCGGCCTTATGCATGTTGCAGCAGGTCTTGATGTCCCAAGTATTGCAATCTTTGGTTCAACGGATCATATTGCAACCGGCCCTTACTCCAAAAATGCAAAAGTTATACGACGTGAAATGGAATGCAGTCCATGTCTAAAAACACATTGCCCCCTGGAACATCTGAATTGTCTCGAAACCATCACTTCCATGGATGTCTACGAGGATCTGATAAAGATGCTTCCAACACCTTAAAATTTAAATGAGTAAGCGTAGATGAGTAAAAAAAAACAGTATAAAGGTGCTAAGCCTGCAGTCTTTCTTGATCGCGATGGAACAATCAACGAACAGATGGGGTATATCAATCACACCTGCAGGTTTAAGCTCCTTCCAGGTGCAGCAGATGCCATTAAAAGATTAAATGATGCTGGTATTCCTGTGGTGGTTGTCAGTAATCAGTCAGGTCTTGCGCGTGGATATTTCCCCGAGGAACTCCTTACTGCTGTTCATGAAAAAATGAATACCCTGCTTGCTGAAAACGGGGCCCATGTTGATGCTATCTATTACTGCCCACATCATCCGGAAGCGAAAGAAGAGCGTTTTCGTGTGACATGTGATTGCCGAAAACCAAAACCTGGGTTGGTGCTACAGGCATCAGAAGAGATGGGACTCGATCCGGAGCAATCATATCTTGTTGGTGACAGATGGTCGGATATAAAAACGGCGGCTAATTGCGGCGCAACATCTGTTCTTGTCAGAACGGGGTATGGCAGAGGTGATGAACAGTATATTGGCCCACAGCAGGAAATCCAACCGGATCTTAAAGCTGACGATCTTTTGGAAGCAGTTACATTAATCCTTGGCAGAATGGTGTCATAAAGTTGATGGCGCCGTAAAAACTCTTCACCTGCTTCGTTGCTGTATTTTTTGTTTAATTACGACGTACCCTAGTACGCCGAAATCAAACAAAACATACAGCAACGAAGCAGGTGAAGAGTTTTTACGGCGCCATCAACTTTATGACACCATTCTGCCAAGGATTAATGTAACTGCTTCCAAAAGATCGCCAGCTTTAAGATCCGGTTGGATTT